>PLPI01000049.1 GCA_003159495.1 candidate division FCPU426 bacterium
AAATCAATTACCAGCTTGTCCTCTTCGGCCAGCATATCTGCCTTTCGGTCTCGCCGTTGTGCTCAAAATGCCCGGTTGCCGGATACTGCCCCAGAATCGGCGTCGGGACAAGCAGATAGTTCCTTCGAAAAACCAAGCCAATGTTGCCTGATCCCGGGTATATTGTATTTTTATCGGCCTTGCGCCGNNTATTATACCGGGCGACAATCCGAGAAAAATACAATATACCCGGGATAAACCTTGCAAGCGGTTTTTCAACAGTCCCAGATAGCCTCTTTTACCTACTGTTCCTGCTGAAAATCCTGGCTGCCGGCCGCCGCTTCGGGCTGAATGGTATACTTTATTATCTGCCTTGTTCCCTGGCTCCTGTTATATTTCACCGAGCTGTAATATACGTCGTTCGTTTTGCGGTCCATTCCCTGCCTGTCGATGTCAAAGACCTCAAAATCCCCGGTCTGGGTGTTGACAATCAGCACGCTCCTGCCGTTGCCGTCGCTTATCATGGAACCGGAATAAAATCCGTTCGTAACTACGATTTCAGGTTTTTTATCCGTGTCATTTGTCTTTCCCTTAACGCCGGCGAAAACAAACACCGACGCAATAAGCGCCGCAGCCGTCAGGATCAAAGTTTTTTTCATTTAAGGGCCTCCATCTGTTTTTTTATTGGGTACATACCTTATAATCTTCCAGGGTGAATACCAGGGATTCTTCGTCCCGCCACACGTTTATCGAAGGTGAGAATACAACATCCAGAAAAACGCCCGGTTTTACTTCCGACACATCGCCGTCGCCGTATCCGAACATGATAAAATTATAATATTTCGCGCCGCTTTTCGCGTAAAATTTCATGGTGTTGGACTTCATCAGCTTGACTTCCCTGACCTCAACAGCCGTCATGGAAAAAAGCGGCCTGGGGTTGCCCTCCCCCCATGGCTGGAACATTTCGAACGCTCGGATATCCTTTATGGCCACATTTTCCGTTACGGGACAGTCAATGAGCAGTTCCTCCTCAAAATCGGCCGCGGTCAGCCTGTCCTTAAGGAAGGAATTTACGGCCGCGCTGAACTTTTCAAAATTTTCCTCTTTCAGCGTCACGCCTGCGGCCATTTTGTGGCCGCCGTAACGTTCCAGGTACTGCCCGGCCGAGCTGATAGCCTCAAATATATTAATTCCCCGCAGGCTCCTGGCGCTGCCGTGGATTAGGCCGTCGTCGCTTTTTGTTATTACAAAAGCCGGCCTGCTGAAAGCTTTCTGAATTTTGGACGCCACCAGCCCGAGTATTCCGGCGTTCCAGCGGGGATCATACACGGTGATTACAAAATCATCATCAGGCCTGAATTTTTTTTCTACGGCCTTTTGCGCCTGCTCGAATGTCCTGTTGGTCAGGCTCTTGCGCTCGTCATTAACAGAGTTAAGTTCGCCGGATATTACCGCGGCCCTCTGCGCGTCGCCGCATATAAATAATTCGACGGCCTTGTTTGCGTGTTCAAGCCTGCCTGCCGCGTTTATCCTGGGCCCCAGCATAAAACCCACATGAAATGTGGATATAGGGGCCCCTTCTTTTATTCCCGAGACAGCCTTAAGGCTTATCAGCCCATGATTGGTCGTCTTCTCTATTTTTTTAAATCCCCTGCGCGCAATAATCCTGTTCTCCCTGGACAGCGGCACAATATCGGCTATTGTCCCGAGCGCCGCGAATTCAATATATTCGTCCTTTATGTCGATCTTAAACCTTTCCGCAAGCGCGCACACAAGTTTGTATGAAACCCCGGCGCCTGAAAGGTCCTTATCCGGATAAGTGAGCGATACCCTGGGGTTTATCACGGCGAAAGCGCCGCCCGGAATGGTGCCGCCTTCGGGGATATGATGGTCGGTGATTATCACATCGATCCCCTTTGAAGAGCAGAACTCAACCTCTTTTTTCGCGGATATGCCGCAGTCAACCGTCACTATAAGCCCGGCGCCGCCGCTGATTATGGCCCCGAGCGCCTCGACATTCAGTCCGTATCCCTCATCCTGCCTGTGCGGTATGTAATAATCTATTTTTTTGTATTTAAGGCGGTCCCTGAAAAAAAGGTACAACTGCACTATTGCCGTGACGCCGTCCACGTCATAATCGCCGTAAATTACTATCTTCTCCCCTTTTTTTACCGCATATTCTATACGGTCCACAGCCTTTTTCATATCCTCAAAAAGATATGGTGAATTCAGCGGCGCCGAATCAATATTGAACATATCCCTGGCTTTTTCAACCGTGTCTATGCCCCTTCCGGCAAAAACAGCCAGCATATAATCAGGAAGCCCCATGGCGTCTTTTAGTTCGCGTATAAGCGCCTCTTCCATAACAGCCTTTTCCCTGTATTTCCATTTCATCATTATCTCCATTAAAACAATTTTCTTTTTTTCAGTCGAATAATTTATCCACAAATTCCTGCGGGTCAAAAACCGATATCGCGCCGGCATCCTCGCCATAGGTCATGTATTTTATCGGGAGCCTGAGTTCGTGCGCTATCCTGATAATGCTCCCGCCCTTGGCTGAAGAGTCAAACTTCGTAAGTATTACCCCTGTAAGTTTTATTGACTCATTGAATTCTTTTGCCTGGCTGAACGCGTTTTTTCCGGTGTTTGCGTCTATAACAAGCAGGGTATCTATTTCGTCTTCCGGATAATCCTTAAGTACCACCTTTTTTATCTTGCCCAGTTCGAGCATAAGGTTTGATTTGGTGTGGAGCCTTCCGGCGGTATCTATTATGAGCATGTCACAGCCGCCGTTCTTCGCGTTTTTCACCGCGTCAAAAACCACAGCAGCAGGGTCCCCGCCGTCTATCCCCTTGATTATCCGGGTTCCCGAGGCTTTTGCCCATGCCTCAAGCTGTTCTATAGCGGCCGCCCTGAAAGTATCAGCCGCGGCGAATATGACTTTTCCGCCGTTTTTGGCGTAGATTCCGGAGAGTTTTGCCGCCGTTGTGGTTTTTCCGGCGCCATTAATGCCGCATAAAATAATTACTTTTTTCAATGCCTGCGGGGCAACGGACGGCTGATTCAGGGAATCAGAAAAAATATCCTTCAGAAGCTTTTTTACCCCTTCATAATCCGATATTTTATCCCTTTTAATGGCCTCAAGTATCCCCGATATTATTTCAAGGTCTATATCCGCCTCGATGAGCGCCTCTTCAACATCCTCGATGTGTTCCCTTGCGGGCCCGGAGGAAAATATGTTCTTAAGTTTTTCAAGAAACCCCCGCGGTTTTACAAAACTATTCTTTTCCATTTTCAGGTTTTTCCCCGGCCTGCTGTTCAGCGGCGTCGGCCTCCTCAATTTCCCTTTTCTCCTCCGCGCGTTTCTCGCTTTCTTTCAGCGCCGCTGATTTTCCGTCATGCTGAAGTATATCTTTAATCTTGTCCTTATCCCTGTCCAGCTTCACGGAAAGAATGCGGGAAACGCCGGCCTTTTCCATGGAAACGCCGTAAATGACGTTGCCAATCTCCATGGTAAGCTTGTTGTGGGATATTATTATAAACTGCGTCATCTTGAACGACTTCACAAGATTTGTAAACCTTGTGACATTTATGTCGTCAAGCGGCGCGTCTATCTCGTCCATTACGCAGAACGGCGACGCCTTTGTCAGGAAAAGCGCAAACAGCAGGGAGATGGCGGTTATTGCCTTTTCCCCTCCAGATAAAAGCGAAATATTCTGGAGTTTCTTTCCCGGAGGGCGCGCTATTATGTCAATGCCGGACTCGAGTATGTTTTCCCTGTCGGAGAGCAGGATGTCAGCCTCGCCGCCGTTGAACATAGTCTTGAAAACCTCGGCGAACTTTATCCTTATTGCGTCAAAAGCCTTTGTAAAGAGTTCCTGCGATTCCTCATTGGCCTTTTTTATTATTTTCTTAAGGTTTTCCCTCGCTGAAACCAGGTCGTTATACTGCAGTTGAAGATGTTCATTACGGTTCTTTAACTCGTTATATTCCTCGATGGCCACAAGGTTTATAACCCCGAGCCTGTCTATTTTTTCCCTGTATTCACCGATTTTTACCCCGAGCTCGACGTATTCATCCTCGCCCACCTCGGCCGATAATATTTCACCGTCCGCCAGCGTCAGCTTGAATTCCAGCATAAGTTTTTCGCGTATGGCCGCCATCTGCACTTCAAGTTCGTTTATCCTTATCTTTATCTCATACTGCTCGTCTTTGAGCCTGTCCCTGGTCTTTGACATGGCGCGTATATTTTCTTCGGTGGAATGCATCAGCGCCTTGTAATCATCAAGTTCCTTTTTGGCGCTTTCCAGCGCGGCCTCGTCCCCTGAAAGCGATGATTTTATCGTTTCCACCTGCCCCGCGCCGGCGCGGCTTTCTTCCTCGGCCTGAAGCACCTTTGCGTTTAGTTCGGTCATTTCCTTCTGGGTCGACTGATAATCAGCTTCAATCTCGGTAAGCCTTGTGATTATCATTGCCTTGTTGTTTATCTCGAATTCATATTCGTTCTTAAGCGCGAGTATTTCCATCTTTTTGTCGTCAATGACCGATTTTTCCCTGGAAATTTCCTCTTCCCTGCTGATAATGGCCGCTTTTATCGATTCACCCGAATTTTTAACCTGTTCGAGCCGGGCAAAAAATTTGTTTTCTTCCGCCGATAGCGATTCTTTTGACGCGAGCAGGGATAATTTTTCATTTTCAAGGGATTGTTTATCCCCGGCCACCCGTTTTAATACCGCGTCATGCCTTTCCCTGTCCTCTATTTTTTGTTTTATGCGTTCATCGTCCTTGATAACCTCCACATACTGGGTGTGGTAGGTAACGGACAGGTTCTCAATCTCATGTTCGAGCGCGGATATGTTATTGGCCTGAAAAACCCGTTCTTCGTTCAATGCCGCGGACTTTCCGCGCGCGTTCGCGATCTCAACTGTTATCTCTTCTATTTCCCTTTCCCTTGACAAAAGCCCTTCACCCGACAGCCCTTCGCCCTTGGTGTAGATATTATAATTGGACAAAAGCTCCCCGTTAAGGGTCAACAGGAAGTACTGCTCGTCTTTTTTTATTTCATCGATAACAGCGCGCGCCTTTTCAATATTTTCAGCGACAAAAATCGAGGCAAAAAGAAGTTTTATGGCCTCGTTTTTTTCCTCCGTGACTATCTTGTCCGGAAGATAGGCAAGAATATTTTTATGCGTTACGGCCGCGCGCCATTTGTCCAGGATGGCATTGCGGTCCAATCCGCGCGAATCTGCGTTTATAAATGAAATTTCGCCTTTTTCCATTTCATAAAGCGAAAATATTTCCTCTATCATTTTGTCGTTCCTGACAAGCACCGTCTGTAAAAGCCCCGCAAGCGTCTTTTCCACGGCGCGCTCATAGGGTTTTTCAACTGTTATAAGGTTTGCGGCGACGTCAACCAGGCCGCCCTTTGACTGCTCGTCAAGCTGCTGCCTGTATTCGGTCAAAACTTTCCTTACTATTTCTCCGTATCCCTCCATGCGGTCCTGCATCTGCGCCAGAAAATTGGACCTGGATTCAAGCCTGGAAATTGTCAGTCCCATATCCCTGGCCGCTTCTTCGACGGTTAATAGCGACGATTTCTTTTTCATCTTTTCTTTTAACAGGTATTCTTCCTTTTCCTTGATGCCTTTTATTTCCTCTTCCTTTAATGTCCTGTTCTGGCTGATCGCCTGCATTTCTATGTCGGTTCTTTTGAGTTTTTCTTCCGCCTCCGCCGCGGATGCGTCAAGCTTCAGCGCCTGCTCCTCTATATTCCTGCAGTTTACATCAAGCTCCACTATCTTTGATTTAAGGGCGTTANNAATCTCCCCGTTAATGGCCTCGGACTCGGCGGCGTTCGCGTCCCGGCTTTTGCGCGCCTCTTCATACTGCGCCGTCAGCCCGTCATAACTGCCGTTAAGTTCCCCCAGCTGGGCCTCGCGTTCCCTTATGATTGATTCCTTCTCTATCATTGCGGAATTTTTGGATTCAATATCAAGTTTCAACGATTCTATCTTGCCGACGTTCTCAATATTCCCGTTTTTAAGGGACTCAATGCGCTGTAAAAGCTCTTCCCGCCTCTGGGCCAGGTATTTCAGGCTGTCTTCCAGCCTTTTTATCTCTTCCTGCTTAATGACCCATTTTTCCCTTTTCTCGGCCATATCGCGTTCCATTTCAAGGCTTTTTAATTTCATCGCCTCAAAATCGCGTTCATACGTGGAAAGCGAGGACTCTTCGGCCTCTATGCGCGAGTCAACACCGGCCTTTTGTGATTCATAACCGCTCTTTTTCGCCATCCTGTCCTTTATGTCTTTTTTATGGACGCGTATTTCCATGTCGCTGCATTCGCTTTTTAAAACCTTGTATTGCTCCGCCTTTTTAGCCTGCCTTTCGAGCACCGATGTCTGGCGCTTGACCTCGGCCAGGATGTCGTTTATACGCAGCATATTCTGTTCTGTTGTTTCGAGTTTCCTGAGAGCTTCGTCCCTTTTCTTTATATATTTTGTTATGCCCGCCGCTTCCTCGAATATTTCCCTTCTTTCAACCGGTTTGGCGTTTATTATCCTGTCAACCTCGCCCTGTGATATGATGGAATATGAATCAAGCCCTACTCCCGTATCCATAAAAGTTTCCACAATATCCTTCAGCCTGACGGGCTGGTCGTTGATTGAGTATTCACTCTCACCGGAACGGTAAAGCCTACGGGTTACCTTGACTTCATTATAGTTTAAGGGTATTGTTTTATCCGTGTTGTCCATAACAATGGATACTTCCGCCATTCCCAGCGTCTTGCGCGAATCAGATCCGATAAAAATAACATCTTCCATTTTTCCGCCGCGAAGCTGCTTTGCGCTCTGTTCTCCCAGCACCCACCTTATGGCGTCAAATACATTAGACTTGCCGGAACCGTTCGGGCCGACGACAATTGTGATATCCTGTCCGAACTGAAGGCTTGTCTTGTCGGCAAATGATTTAAACCCGAATATATGAAGTTCTTTTAGTTTCAATTAACTTCTCCTTGATAATTTTTAGAAAATTTTCACGCCCTGATCCTGTCAAAAGCCCCCTTGATAGCCTCAATCTCTTCCCTCGTCAGGCCGGGATGTACCGGCAGGCTTATGACCTCAAGCGCGGCCCTTTCAGATGCCGGCATTGACGGTATCTTCCTTAACACCTGTTCATAAAACGGCTGTTTGTGGATTGCAATCGGATAAAATATCTTCGCGCCGATGCCGTTATCCGTGAGCGTCTTTAAAACCTCGTCGCGCCTGTTATTTTTCACCCGTATGGTAAACTGATGGTAAATATGAAAATTCTTCCCCCCCTCTTTCGGCGGAACAATAAAATCAAATTTGGAGAGATGGGCCGACAATTCGGCGCTGTTTTGCCTGCGTTTTTCGTTGAACGAGTCGAGTTTTTTCAGCTGGACCAGCCCTATTGCCGCCTCAATATCCGTCATCCTGTAATTATAACCAAGGCGCGTATGGTAATAAACCCTTTCTGAACCGTGATTAATAAAACTGCGCGCGATTTCAGCGGCTCTGTCGTCGTTCGTCACGACCATTCCGCCTTCCGCCGTTGTTATGTTCTTTGTGGCGTAAAGTGAAAAGGAACCGCCGTCGCCGAATGTACCCGCTTTTTGCCCGGAAAATTTGGCGCCGTGGGCCTGGGCCGCGTCCTCTATTAATTTTACTTTGTATTTTTTAGTGATCGCCGAGATGGCGTCCATATCGCAGACCTGTCCGTATAAATGCACCACCATAACAGCTTTTATCTTCCTGAAAATATCCCTTTTAAGCGCCTCTTCTATCTTCTCCGGGTCGATATTGAATGAATCCTCTTTTATATCCGCGAAAACAGGCGTTGCGCCGGCGTGAAGTATGGAATTGGCAGTGGCTATAAACGAAAAAGGGGTTGTAAGCACCCTGTCGCCTTTTCCTATGCCGTTCATGACCAGGCATGTGTGCAGCGAACAGGTTCCGTTGGATACGGCAATCGCGTGTTTTACCCCGGTGTATGCCGCGAACTGCTTTTCAAATTCCTTCACCTTCGGCCCTGAGGCTATTATACCGGAATTAAGGACCTCAAGAACCGCCTCTTTCTCGGCGGCGTCAAGGTTCGGTTTCGATATTGGTATCATTTGCTTTTCCTCCATCCATATATGAACAGTTTATTTTTATCAGCATACCTTAAAAGTTCTTCCTTGTTAAGCAAAAAAGTCCTGCCGGCTTCGGCTATTATTCCCCTGCCGCCGAGGCTTTTCACAAGTTTTATGGTCCTTAACCCGATAGCGGGGATGTCATACCTTATATCCTGTTCCGGCCGGGCCATTTTAACAACGGTAAACGGCTGTTTTGAAAGTTTTGCGCCGCGCCTTATGCAGTTATCCGTGCCTTCCATGGCTTCCGCCGCCCATATCATTCCCGATGCGGCCACAACGGTCTGCCCGACATCAAGATGCGCCAGCGAACGCGCCGTATTCACCGCATACATATATTCCCTTATATCGGGCTTTATTTCAGTCAGCGCCCCGGCAGGCATGATCGCCCCGTCCATTAAATATGTGGTGGGAACCGTTTTTATCCCGTCCTTTTCAAACTCCGCGATGGCCGACTCCATAAGGGATTTTGCGCTTTTATCCTTAAGGCCGAAAAAGGCCGTTCTTGTCCGCTCGTCAAAAATAATATCCTTTAAAAGGGTTTCAGGCCGTACATAACCGAGGAACATTATATGTTTTATCCCTTTTTTGACGCATATTTTTATCATATCCTCAAGGTGCGCGGGTTTTATTTTTATTTTTTCAAACTTAAAATCCGACAGCCGGGAATTACCCTCGCCCTGTATCTCAAAAACGAGGACATCCTGCCCGTTTTTTGCGGCGTTCCTCAGAAATATCAGCGGAAGTTCCCCGCCGCCGGCAATAAGCGCAAGCTTTTTAAACTTCACCTGCTGACGCCCCTTTGTGAATTTTTTATAAATTCAAGAAAATATTTCACGTCTTCGTTCATAGGTATTGTTTCCTCTATTTTTTCCACCGCATCGGCAAAAAGCAGGGATTTATCCCTGAAAAAATGCGTGTACAGATGCTCCAGTATTTTGATGCGCTCCGGGGTAAAGCCGTTCCTTTTCAGGCCGACCTTGTTAAGTCCGTGTATTTGCGACGGGTTGCCGTCGATCATCATAAACGGCGGGACATCCTTTACTATTTTGGAACCGCCGCCCAGCATTACATAGGAGCCTATCCTAACGTGCTGGTGAATAAGCGCGTAGCCCGAAATAACAGCGCAGTTGTCCAGCGTGACATGTCCCGACATACCCACATTATTTATAATGGTATTTTTATTTCCGATGACACAGTCATGCGCAATGTGCACCATCGTCAGAAGAAAGTTTGAATCGCCCAATACTGTCGCCGCCCCCTCATGCGTCGCCCTGTGAATTGACGCGTATTCCCTGATGACATTATTGCTGCCGATTTTCACCATCGAAGGCTCGTTGTGATACTTCAGGTCCTGGGGCGCCGCCCCTATCATCGCCCCTTCGCCGATATAATTGGAGCTTCCCATGACGGTATATTCAACATGCGCGCGCGCGGCTATGACGCAATTCTCCCCTATTTCACAGCTTTCATCGATTATTGCGAACGGGCCGACAGTGACGCTTTCCGCAAGTTTGGCCTTTGGTGAAACAATTGCCGTTGGATGAATATTCATAAAATCTCCCGTTTTAGTTTATAAAAAATGTTTTGACCCTGTTTTGTATTTACTTTGCGGCGTCCGCAACCATTGCCATCATGTCCGCTTCAGCCACTTTGTCTTCGCCGACAAAAGCGTCCCCGTGCATGGTGCCTATTGCGCCTTTCATCTTGGTTATTGTGACCACAAATTTCAGCGTATCACCCGGCGTAACCGGCTTCCTGAATTTTACGTTATTAATTGTCATAAAATAAACAGCCTTTGGCGCTTCGGCGCCGGACAATTTTTTCATCATCAGAACCCCGCCCGTCTGCGCCATTGCCTCCACTATCAATACACCCGGCATGACCGGGGCTCCCGGAAAATGGCCCTGAAAGAACCACTCGTTCATGGTGACATTCTTGATTGCGGTTATTGATTCCCCCTCCGTGATATCGATAACGCGGTCAACCAGAAGGAACGGGAACCTGTGCGGGATAAGTTTCTGTATTTCTACTACGCTCAAAGTTTCGCCCATAAAAAAACCTCCGTATCTATTTGTTGTCAAACAATTTATTTATAATTTTCGCCATTTCAATATTCTGCTTATGGCCCGTCTTTACGGCTATTATATGCATATTAAGGCTGCCCTGGATAAGCTTAAAATCACCCGCAATGTCAAGCACCTTGTGGCGGGTAAGTTCGTCGTGATACCTTAAAGTACCGCTCACAGGAGCGCCGTCTTCTCCGATAAGAATCGCGTTCTTCAGGCTGGCTCCCTTGATAAGGCCGGCTTTAATCAGCCAGCCTATTTCGGATTTAAACCCGAAAGTACGCGCCTTTGAGACTTCTTTTTCATAAATTGAAGGGGTTATATCCGCGGAATAATCCGCGGGCTTTACACCGTATTTTGAAAAATCTGAAAAATATGATATTTTAAGGCCCTTCCATGGTATGACCGCGATATATTTATCCTCATCCGCGAGCATTAATGGTTCTTTAAGGATCATCTCTGTTTTTTCTTTTTTTTGTTCACATATTCCGGCTCTTTTTAACGCCATCACATATGAAAAAGAACTGCCGTCAGCCGCAGGCGGTTCGTTGCCTATTATTTCAATAAGACAGTTGTCAACCCGCAGCCCCTGAAGCGCGGAAAGCATATGCTCCACGGTATGAACAATGGAACCCTTATAGCGTATGGTCGTACCGCGTTTTGTATCAAGCACCAGCGCCGGGGATAATTTATAAGTAAACCCGCTGTTTTTTACGGATATACCCGATCCCCCGGGAGCCGGGTTAAATATCACAGTTGTTTTTTTGCCTTTATGCAGCCCCGGCCCTTCAACGGCCGCAGGCTTAATCAGGGTAGTCTGCTTCATTTTTTTTCTTTTGAGGGTGTTTCCAGGGCCTTTACCCTTTTAAATAGTTCCTCAAGCTTCATCATATATGCCTCGGCTTTTCGAAGCTGCATTACAGGCCTTGCCGGGGTTCCTGTAAGCATCGCCCCCGCCTCGACATTGCCGGGAATCCCTGCCTGTGAGCCGATTTTTGCGCCGTCGCCTATCGTGACATGGTCGACTATCCCCACCTGTCCTCCTATGACACATCCCGC
>PLPI01000097.1 GCA_003159495.1 candidate division FCPU426 bacterium
TTCTTTTGAATCAAACAACCGCTTGCCGCTGCCAAGTAAGACCGGGTAGACCAGTATCTGATATTCATCAATGAGCCCCATTTCCGAGAGTCCCTTTACAATGCTTGCGCTGCCGTAAATTATGATGTTTTTGCCGGGCATTTGTTTAAGTCGCATTATTTCATCCCTCTTTATTTCCTTGTAAATCGAGGAATTATTCCAGTCGGCTTTGACCATGGACCTTGAGAATACTATCTTCTTCATGGCATTAAGTTTTTTCGCGTATTCCCTTTCTCCGGCCGATACTTCGGGGTTATNNTCAAGCCCTGACCCCGTTATTTTATCCGGCCGATACTTCGGGGTTATCCGGAACTTTTGGCCAGGATCCCGCGAAGCTTTCATAAGTAACCCGGCCGAGCAGGAGCGTATCGGCGACACTGACAAAACCATCCTCATATTCAGCCATCTCATTATTATACCCAGCCATTACCCATGACATATCATTGTCCGGACCGGAAATAAACCCGTCAAGCGACATCCACATCGTCATTATAAGTTTACGCATAATGTTGCACCCCCTTGGATTAAAATGATCTAATCAATCATAATCTATTTTTGTGCAACCGTCAAATTAAGAAACGGGAATCAGGCTTGAAATGATACCTGATAAGTTCTTAGACCTCACACCGTAAATCATCAGGTATCATTTCAAGCCCTGACCCCGTTATTTTTTATTATAAAAGTGTTTTTCCTATTTTATTATTCATATTAATATAAACCAAATCCTGCTTTAATGCCAATAAAAAGCCCCGATGTCAGCCCATAAGCAGTACCAAAATAACCAAAATTACTGGATCCAAATAAAGTATCATATAAACAAAATTCTAATGCCATATCACAGTTTTTTAATTTACATTTATCACTGCAAGCATTATGATAACACATGTCATGATTTTTATAACATCTATCTAACGAATCTTTTGGCGGAACTTTCCAGTCCGGCGCAGTACATAAGGTCCAAACACCAGCTGTGTAACCAGGTGCTCCATAATTTCCATATGTAAAAAATGGAATTAGACTGCGTAAATCCAGACACAAACCATTTGTATCAATTAAATAAACCGGATCGTTTCCGGAGTAGTTGTAAAAATTAATTCCACCAAGTACCCCTATAGGATCTCTTGAAACCCACCTACCATTCTGCGCATCATACCACCTGTGCCAGAAGTATGTAAGTCCTGCGTCGTCGTCCTGATATCCGCCATATGCTCCAATAAATCTTAATGCGTTCTCGCTGTCGTCTATTGTGTTTGTTACCCTTCCATATGGTGTGTATTTGTACATCTGAAGTGGCTTTCCAGTCTCTGCTGTTATTGCCGATACACTATCCAGGCTGTCAAACATATAATACATCGGCATGTAATGACTGAATGTTCCATCTGGTTTGTACACATACTTCACCATGCCTATTATCCTCGCCCCATCGTTTATATATATCTTCTGTATTTTACCACTTGCGTCCGTTTCAGCCAAGAGTAAACTTCCATCATACAGATAATTTGTCTCCACGCCGTTTACCGTCTTTTTAACACGCCAATCATTGTGGTCATATACATAGGATACCGTCTTCCCCCCTATTACAACCTGCGCCAGTCTGTTTTTGACATCCCAGGTCATTGTTCTCGTTCCATCACTTAAAAGATTGCCATCGCTGTCATATGACCAAGCCTGAGAGTTTACTGATGAATACTGGTTCAAACTGTTTGGACTGTATGTGGTTGCAGTGCTCTGGGATGGTAAAAGTGATTCATTTGATGAAAGCCTGTTACCGGCTGCGTCATATTGCCAGGTGAAGTCAGTGGTGTCACCTTGTAAATTGACTTTTCTTTTAATTAAACCCGTTTTATGAAGAATCGAAATCATTAATTCCAGCGCCCCATTACGCCGACTCCCTTACAATCAACTCCGGTTCAAAGACCAGGTTCTTTGGCGCTTTCAAAGTTCCCTGCATGGCTTCGAGCGCCATTAAAAATGCTTCGTTACCCATTTTCTCCACAGGCTGTCTCACAGTTGTCAATGAAGGCGTAAAGGCCGACGCAACCGGGATGTCGTCATATCCTACCACGGCTATGTCCTGCGGCACACGGAAGCCCGCTTCCTTTATCGCCTTCACGGCACCGATAGCCGTGCTGTCGCCCGCGCCGCAGAAAACTGCGTCAATATCCCTGTTTGACTTAAGAAGGGTTTGCATAATTGCGCTGCCTTCATTTATATAATTATTATTCACCGTGGCCATAAAACGCTCCTTTACCGCGATGCTTTTTGCAAAGAGCGCTTTTTTGTATCCCTGCTCCCTTTCAATTATTGACGGCCATATTTCTCCGCCGGTTTTGGACATGCCCAGATATGCGATATTTTTCCTGCCTGCATTGAGCAGGTAATTTGCCGCCATGTAAGCCCCTTTTTCATTGTCGCATTTTACGCTGTGGCCGCCGGCCATTGTTCCGTCTATAATGACCACTGATATTCCTTCCTCTTTCAGTTTTAACATGCTTTCCCGTCCGGGTTTGATGCCCAGCATGATTATGGCATCAGCTTTCCTGTTATATATTATTGAGTCTATTATCTGCTCCTTGAACCCGTCTTCTCCCCTTGTTGAATAAGGTATAAGGTCCAGGTTTGATGAAAGCCCGGCAAGGTGCACGCCGTCCTCGATTTCCCTGAGAATGTTCATTCCGAAAATAGATGTAAACCTGGTGCTGATAAAGGCAATCGAATCCGCTTTCCCGCCGACAAGCGCCCGGGCGGCCTTGTTCGGCCTGTAATTGAGTTCGGCAATGGCTTTTAATACCCTTTCTTTGGTCTCAGGAGCTACCTTATCCACTCCGTTCACCACAAAAGAGACGGTATTATAGGAGACACCCGCGATTTTTGCCACGTCTTTTATCGTTGCCATTTATTTTTTTCCTTTTCTTAGGCGTTTCGCCCGGACTATGAAAGTGTTTTCATTGCGGCAATTCCTTCTTTTGTATTCGACCGCGTCACATAAAGCCAGAATGGTTTTTATCCCCATTTTTCCGCCCAGCCCTTTTTTCAGCCTCCGGGACGTGTCCGGTATTTTTTGTTCCGTCATATTGAACCGCGGCCCCGAATCCAGGGCCGTTATTTTTGCCGCCGGATATTTCAGTTTCAGCTTCAGGGCGACCTTGCCGGTTTTTTTTACGTAAGCGTGCCTTATAAGGTTCTCACAGTGCTCGGTTACCGACACTGCCAGCGCCGATATTTTTTTTCTTGGAAAGCCCGTATTTTTCATATTGTCGCCTATAAACTTCCTTATCAGGCCGAGATTGCCCTCTTTTGCATCCACTTTGATTTCAGCGCTTTTTATTTCAGCTTTTTTTTGCATAGCTCTTCACGGCCTCTTTCACGGTTTCATGGCTTTCTATCACTCCGTCTACGCCCACAAGCGCGTAAACTCTTTTCGCGTCGGGCCGCATGGCGGCAAGCTTTAAATCGCCGCCTGACAAGCGCAGCTGCTTAAATTCGTTCAAAAACGCGGTCCAGCCCGCGGAACTTATGAATTCAAGGCCTTTTAAGTCCAGCACATATTTCATTATGCCGCGCTTGCCGGAAATTTCCTTAAACCCCAGGCTGAAAGCCGCGACCGACGAGGAATCCAGCTCGCCGTAAAGTTCCACTATGATTATTTCCCCGTCTACATTCTCCCTGATCTCAAATGCCATTTGTTTCCTCCACTCAGGCGTTCCTTCCTATTGACAGGATCGCAATATCGTCGCTTTGTTCCTGGCCGCCGGTAAATTCTTCAACGTCCCCAAGCAGACCGTCCACTACCGCCCGGCATGTCTTGCCCCCGTTTTTCTGCAAAGACTGCACCGCCCTTTCCATGCCAAACCTGCCGCCTTTGGCAGCCTTTGCTTCGCTTATGCCGTCTGTAAAAAGCAAAAGCTTGTCGCCCGTTTCCACTTGAAGCGATATCTTTTCCATTCTTGCCCCAAACTCTATGCTTTTTAAAACGCCTATGGCGGCGCCTTTGGGGCTGTATGATTCTACCGAGGCCGTCTTTCCCCTATAAACCAGTATTTCATGGTGTCCGGCGGAAACCATCACGACGGAACCGCCGCCCGTGTCAATCACTGCGTAAAAAACCGTGGCAAACATGCCGCCTCCGACCTTGGTAAGCAGGCCGTCATTAAGCTTTGAAAGCACTGTTACGGGATCCGGATTTGCCGCGGATTCCATGTTTAAAATGCCGCTGAGCATGGTCATTATCAGCGCCGCGGGTATGCCTTTGCCCGAGACATCAGCCATGACAATCCCGAATCTGCCTTTGGAAAGCGGAATCACGTCATAGTAGTCCCCGCCGATTTCCTTAGCCGGCCTGTAAAACGCGGCGACTTCATATTTTTTCATATCCGGAAATGACTTTGGAAGCAGGGAATCCTGTATCTTCCACGCTATTTCAAGCTCTTTTTCCAGCGCCAGCCGGAGAATCTCGGCCTGCTGCGCCTTTTTCAGCCCCTCGGTCATGCTATTTAAAGCATCCGCCAGCAGGCCAAGTTCATTCCTGTTTTTTATGCGGATTTTATGGTCCAGATCCCCCATGCCCACTATCCTTGCGCCTTCGGCAAGCGCGTAAATCGGTTTTGTGATTGCAGCGCTTAGTAAAAAAGCGCCTGCCACACTCAAAAGCACGGCAATAAAGGTCACAAATATTATGTCAATGTATGTCCTCTTCAGGGCGTTTCCTATGAGATCATATGATATTCCCACATATGCCACGCCTATCCTCGCCTTGCGCTTGGCGACCACCGCCGCGGTAAACTCGATTACTTTTTCGCCTGACGCAGTTTCATATACGGTGTTCTTCCCCGGCGTGGAATAAAGCCGTTTGCCCGGCGGCGTATACATGGTTTTTACCCGGGTCATGTCGTTATGCGCAAGTATAATGCCTTTAGAGTCGGCGACCATAGCATACATGACTCCCTTGTTCTGCATCGCCTCTTTGAGTATTTTTGCGGCCTCGAGGTCATATTTTATCAGTATAAAATCCGCGATATTATTCGCTATGTTCCTGGTAACGCTTAAACCCCTGAGTTCCATCTCGTTTGTGAGGCTTTTTTTCTGGATGTTAAGCACCAGAATTCCCATTATGGCCGTAACAGCCAGAGTCAGGGACAAAATAACCGCCATTATTTCCTGTCTTATGCCTGTGTGTTTTTCTTTCATTCTATTCCCCGCCTGGAGAGTTCTTCAAGTTCTGTCTGTGCTTTCCTTAAGTCCCTGAGCGTTTTAACGTCTTCCGGGTCTATTGCCAGGACTTTTTTCCACATCTCTATGGCGCCTTTTAAATCGCCCGAAGTATAGCTGTTTACGGCAATATAATACATCCTGTCGGCTAACTCTTTCTGTTCTTTCGGCACCTGCTGCCTTACGGGTGCAGTTTGCATGGCTTTCGTCGCTGTCAAAATAAGCGATTTAATGGCTTTGTTGCCGGGCCTGCTCTTTAGCGCCTGCTCCCACTGTTTTATAGCCTCATCATACTGCATTTTTTCGTAGAATTCAATGCCGGCTGTGACATAAGCGTCATTTAACCCGGATAGCCCCGAGCCTGCGCTGCTGTTGAGTTTTTCTTGTAGTTTATCCTCAAGTATCTTTTTCATTATCCCCGCTGTTTTATAGTCGCGCTTCCACTCCAGCGACTTTTCAACTTCAACCAGCGCTTCCCCGTATTCGCCGTTTTGATAATGTGCGTAAGCCTGTCTGTACAACGCTTCCGCCTCTTCTTTTATTTTTATCCTGACTTTCTCGTCGACTATTTCACGCACTTCATTGTATATGTTCCTGCGCCACTGCTCCCTCTGCTCCTCAATGGTCATTCCGAACAAGTACGAAACGGTGAACCTGTGCATCCCGCCAAAATCCATGTTGGACACGTAAGCGTAATCAAATTTTGTTTCATACAGCGTCAGTCCGGCGCCAAAAGTAAATCCTCCGTCGCCGTAACCCGCCCTGACGGAGGCTGTGTCCGACCATGTTATTTCTATGCCTGCCCTCTCATTAAATCCTTCCTTTTCACCGGCAGAGGCGTCATAAGCCGCCTTGAATTCAAATTCCGCAATCCGGTGCCTCGCCAATAACCCGAGAGTGTATGTCCGCCCAAGCGTTTCTGTAACGGATTGCATTGAAAAAGCCGGTGTAATGACATTCCTGGCCATAAAGCCGGCTGACAGAAAAGGAAAAGGCTTATACAGGAGCCCTAAGTCCGCGCCGAATCCCGCATAATTGAACCTGGACATTTCAGAGTAATATACGCTGGTGTTTACTCCGGCGGAAAGGGTTTCGGCTATGTTACGGCCGTATGAGAAGGTAAGCTTGTACTGTTCGCTGCCGAACATGGAAGTAAAATTATCCGCCTGGTCATAACCCTCTATATTGTCCGTAGAAAACATAAAAAAATTTGCGGCTATCGTTCCAAAATTCAGCAGGGCCTGTCCGTATGCGATTGAACTGTAGGATGAAGATTCATATAGCGGGTAATAAAGAAGCGATAGCTCCTGTTTTTTTATATTTACCAGTCCCGCCGGGTTATAGTATATCGCGGAGAGGTCATCGGCCACCGCCGTGAAAGCGTCTGCCATGCCGTCCGGCCTGGAACCCGCGCCGGTCATAAACACATTTTCCGTGCCGTAATCGCCGGGTGCGGCAAATGCCGCCGAACAAAACAAAAGCATGATAAATACCGGTAATGTCCGGAATCCTGGACCCGGATATTTTTCTTTCTTCACCTGAGTATAGCCAGCTTCTTTACCAGCCTTGTGGTACCGCCTGTAATCTTGTCCTTTACTTTCATAACGCACAGATAAACCCCGGAGAGTACATCCATCCCCGATTCGTTTTTCGCGTCCCAAAAATCCTCGGTATGCAGACCCGCAGGCTTTAATACTTTGTCCAGCACGGTTTTTACATGGTTGCCGTTTATGGTGAATATATCAATGCTGACCTCGGACCCGTTCAATAAATTATAATTAAAACCCGCCTGCGACTGTTTTGGATTCACAGGGTTTGGAAAAATATGAAACGATTCCGTAAGGGTCGGCGGGACCGGAGTGACAGTCGCGGTCGGGCTGGGGCAATATCCAAGGCTTATATCCCCAAAATTTGCCGAACTTTTCCAGTCATTCACGTCCCCGTTCCAGGCCAACTGCCCCACACGTGTATTGGTTCCGTTGTTGAAATCCACCTGTACGTCGAACTCATAATTTGCGCCGATTACGGGATTTACTTTCAGAACCTGCCAGGGTATCTTTACCTCCATAATGTAGCCCGACGCGTTATGAGTACTTGCACATTGCACCCCGGGCGGAGGAGATGCCACGGTAACATTCTCACAAAATTGAAGACAGTCATAACTTATCATGAAGTGAAAATCGCTCTGTGATCCGCCGGGAAAAGCCAGGCTGCCCCAGTCATTGTTCATGTCCAGGTATATTTCGACAGCCGAATCATTATAATTGGCGCAGGCTACCTGCGTGGCATTAAGATAGGTATCGTTTATGACAAGGCCCACATACAGGCTGTCCGTATCCCAAAGTGTTTTGAAACTGCCCGATATGCCGTTTGGATTCGTTCCCTGACACAGTTTTGATACCGGATTTGAGGCAGCCGTTGCCCACGCAGCCTCGTTCATTATTCCGTCAACGCTGATGCCATTTGCGCAACCCGCGGTCACCGCCAAAATCGTCGCGGTAGGCGTCGCCGTGAGCACAGTTACTTTGAAGTCCATGGTTGCCTGGCTTCCGCAGGGATCGGTATATTTTACGGTGAATGTGTTCAAGCCGCCGGAAAGCGGTATACCGTCTAATTCCCGCAGGCTGGAAGTAAACCCTGACGGTCCGGTCCAGCTCCAGGCCCCTCCGGTCATAGGCTGCGGCCCCAGTGTTACGCTGGAACCCTGGCTCACATTAATAGTGTTAACCTGCTGCCAGGCTCCGCCGTTCACCTGAATATATGGGGCGATCACCGGAGTTCCGCAGGCCGTCGCCGTGGGTGTGGGACTGGGCGGCTGCGGATTTATCTGTATCGCGCAAACCTGTGCATTATCCACTGTTGCGGGCCCGAATTGTATTGATATCAGCCCGCTTACAGGCGAGATGTTATTAAATACCTTGCTGACCGCGCTGAATTCGGCCCCCGTATCCCCAAAAATATCGTAATCACTGAGCACCTGCGCGCCGTTTATAGAGACGTCAAATACCCTTGTGGCGGCAGCGGTATGATACAGTTCCGCAAACTTTAGTGTTACCTGATAAACGCCCGCGGGCACATTAAAAGTGTATGCGAACGGATTGCCGTACCTTTCGCACTGGTAAAGTGTGCTGTCATTGGTATTGGTGACAGTGTTCGTCACGCAATGCGCGGTGCCGGTGTTAAAATTTGTGTCCGCTATCCATGTGTTGCCCCAGCTGTCCGGATACAAAGGCCCGCCCGCATTTACCCTCCATATGGAAGAGACAACAGGAGTGTTCGTGAACGTGGCCGTAACTGTCGGTGTAAATGTAGGTGTGGCCGCGGCCTCGCAGGCGCAGGCAATTGCCGTGGTATAAAACATAATAATGACGCTCTTAAAAAGGAAACCCCGGCACCCTGTTGTTTTTTTCATGTATTACTCCGTGAAATGGTATTCTGGACATGTATAATCTGATACCCGTCATATCAAAACCTACCAGCCTGTTTTCATATTTGATTTTACTCCAAATTATCTTTAAATCAAGAAAAACCTTTTTATTCTGTTGTTTTAGTGAATTTTCTTTTTTATCTTAGTATTATAACCTTATTTATAATTCCATGTTTCTCGCCGCCATTTTTGTCGCTGCTGAACACCGAATAAAAGTACACCCCGTTTGCGAATCCGTTCATAAGGCCGGCGCTGATGGCACCTTTATTTATTCCGGCCGCTGACGGATACAGGCTCTCTTCCAGGATTAATCTGAATGCCCTTGTATAAAACCTTACCTTTATCGTATCCGACGAATCAGACACGCTGTAAATAATATTCAAATCCCCCTTTGAGGGGTCGTAAGGATTGGGATAAACAATTTCCCCGGTTTCCATTGCCGCGGGCGTAAACGTAGGTGTGATTGCAACGGTCACTGTCGTTGTTAATGTCCCGGTAAAAGAAGGCGTGATTGTTTTTGTCGGGATTGTTGTATCTGTTGCCGCAATTTCCGGCGTCAAGGTAGTTGTCATGGTAAAAGTCCATGTGCTTACAAGAACCGGCGTTTCAGTCCAGGTCTGTGTAATTGTTGCTGTTGCCGTAAATGTAAATAAAGTTGTCTCCGTTATCGTCAGCGTTGTGGTAAATGACGGCGTACTTGCCGTTGTCCACGTTGATGTTGCAGTATTTGTCACTGTCGGCGTCGGCGAATCCACTCCGGTCGGAGTATAAGTAAATGACGGCGTTGCAGTCGGCGGTGTGCCCGTGCAGGATTCAGTCACTGTCGGTGATACAGTATCCGTCTGCGATATTGTTCCGGTCGGAGTATCTGTAACCGTAAAAACAGCCGTCCCCGTATCTGTTGCAGTGGATAAAGGAGTGTCGGTAACGGTAAGTGTATACGTAGCTGTCGCGCCTGCTGTGAATGTCCATGTGTTTGTCGGCGAACAAGTGGCCGTATTTCCGATTGTAGGCGTCCGGGAAAATGTCGGAGTCGGCGACGGCGTAAATGAATTGGTCATGGTTGCGGTAAAAGTACGGGTTGCTGTTTGCGTTGAAGTTCCGGTCGCCGTCACAGTCGATGTCGGCGAGTAAACAACAGTTGTAGTCACGGTTTTTGTCTGCGTAAAAGTATTTGTAATGGCAGGGGTGTTTGTCGGTGTTCCGCATGGAAGCAGGAACGAAAAATCATCCAGATAGATTGTCTGGTTCCCCGACTGGCTTCCTCCTGTATTTATATTTAGTTCCCAGAGCGCCGTCAGATTTACTCCCGTGAATGCCGAGAGAGGTATTTTAAGCTCCTGCCATGAAGTCGTCACTCCTCCTGTAAGGTAGTTTGTTACGGGTATACTGTTTGAATTTGCGCCGGAAGAGTCAACAATCGAGATTGACAGCGTTGTTACCGTTCCGGATCCTGACAAAAGCCACAAATCTATTGCTGTCGCAGATGATGCGTTATATATGCCAGACGACGACGTGTTCCAGTTTGCCCAGTTGTATCCCATCCCCTGGTAATATCCATCCGACCAGACAAAATTTATATCCATGCTATGGCTTGCTGAATGATACTGTGTAGTCACTTCGCTTACCGTGCCGCTTGTGGCTATATAACTGCCTCCCGAAGATAAATTATACGGGGTTTCTCCGGTATAAATCCAGTTGTTACACTGCATTGGTGTGACAGTAAATGTCGGTGTTATAGTCGACGTTCTGGTTATTGTTTGGGTAAATGTTACAGTGGGCGGTGTGCCGGTTGTTGTCGGGGTTGCGGTGCCTGCCGGCGCGCTGTCGCAATAAAGAGTTCCCCGGCCGTTCGTTCCGACATACATGCGTCCATATATTTCCTGGTCTCCTCCGCACCATGCCCCGTAACCATACTGGTGGTTGTTGTCATTGATCCTCACCCATGATGTCCCTGTGCCGTCGTCGCAGCGGTAAAAACCGTAGGTACCGCCTACGTTTCCTGTCAGATAAACAGCCGGATGGGACTGCCCCGGCGCGGCTTTACCGAAACCAACGGAGTTTGCGGATGAAACGTTTGAAATGGTTGCCTTTATCAGGCCATTGTTGGCAAAACGGTATAGGCCGTTTCCTGTGGCAACCCATACCTCCCCGGTCACTCCGAATACCGCGCGGGGAACGCCGCTTCCTGAAAAACTGTTGATTACACTGAAGTTGGCGCCTCCATCCAAACTGCGGTATAGGTTGCTTCCGTTGGTTGCAAAAATAATTGATGCGTTGACCCGATCCGAGGCCAAATCCGAACCTGAAGGCAGTCCGTTGCAAGTTGTCCAACTGCCGCCGCTGTTTGTGGTGTAAGCCGGGTTTCCGTAGCCGTTGTTCGGGCAGACAACAACGCGGGAGCCGTCTGCCGCCATGGCGCAGGAACGCATCTGGTTGGATGTCCCGTAATCCGGGGGCGCAACCGCGCCCGGCGACCAGCTCTGCCCGTTATCAGAGGAAAAAGCCGTATCCGACGCGACAGAACCGCTGCTTCCGACGCGGGCCACGGCATTGGTGCTGTTCTCGGCGTAGTCAATGCAGTTAGTGTTCCCGAAGGCCGGGTCGCAGTATTTGTCGGGCGCAGGGCTGTCGAGGTTTGTATAACGCATTCCGCTTATATCGCCAAGACAGCTGAAGAAAACCCCTGACTTGTATGACGGGCAAAGGAACAACACCGCCGTCTGCTCTATTCCATAGTCTGTGAAGGTCCATGTTATGCCCTGCGGCTGGGTCGGGGCCTGGACATTTTTTGTTGACCAGATCCCGCCGCCTGTGGTGTAGATGGCATTGTTGGAATTGAAAGGGTCTATCTTGACGGAAGCTATTAACCATGCGCCGCCGTTATAGGGGCTGCAAAACCTGGTCCATGGCGCGCCGTTGATGTCATAGTTGGGGTATGGCCCGGAATTCCAGTTGTTTTGCACGTTTGCAATTATTGTCCAGGAATTCCCCCCGTTGGTTGTCTGGAAGCACTTGTCGGTGCCACCATACCAATCCATTGTCGATACGACCGCATGTTGGGCATTTTGGGCATCCACGCATATGCCGCTGTATCCGCCGGCGGGGGCCTGTGGTCCGTTTGACGGGGTCACATTGTTCCAGCCCAGTGTACTTATGTTTAGCTTCCATATCTGCCCGGTGGTGGGGCCGGAATTGTCATTGTTGTATACTATCCACAGGTTCGAGTCGGACCCAAGCGAAGCCTGGGAGGTTGACATACCGGACGGCCCGCCGGAAATCAGGGACCAGTTGGCGCCGCCGTTTGTGGAACGGTAAATATTGCTGTTGCCCGAATTTAGAGCCATAACCCCGACATATATATTATTGCAGCCCGATCCCGTGGCGCTGTTTGGATCAAAGATCACATAGCTTAAGCCGTGTCCCGAATCGCCGTTTACAGGAAAGGATGTCACCTGGCTCCAGTTCACGCCGGAGTTGGTGCTTTTCCAGAGGCCGCCGGACCGTGACCCGTAGTAAAGAATTGCAGTATTGTCCGGGTCCACAGCCAGCCGCTCTCCGGCGTAATTTCCCGAATCATTGCCGGCGATAATGACAGGCATGGGATACTGGGTCCAACTGTTGCCCTGGTCAGAGGAAACTATAAGGTAACCGTTCGAACTGTTATAGGACTGGCCGATTGCAGCATATACCAGGTTTGCGTTCTTGGGATCCGGCGCTATACTCTCGATGCCGTAAAGGTTCCAGTCTCCGAGCCAGTCCGTTAAAGGCACCCATATATTATTTGCATTGTCCCAGCGGTATGCGCCGCCCATATCGGTACGCATATATATCAAACCCTGGGTCAATTTGCTGTAGACGATATCCTGTATTGCGCCGCCGGCCGGTGTTACAACAGGTTTCCAGGTATATGCCAGAATATTTTGAATAATAAAAACGAACATTAATATTGCCGCTATTTTTTTTACGTTAATCATTTTCGTCCCCTTTTAAAAACATGTCTCGTCATCATATAAAAAAAGCAAGGGTCAAAACCTATCACTTTTATTAACTTTTAAGTCTAAGCGTACAATTTTGTCCATACGGCCTATCGCCCCCGTTTTATCTCAGTATTATAACTTTATTTATAATTCCGTGTTTTTCTCCGTTTTTGTCACTGCTAAACACCGAATAAAAGTAGACTCCGTTTGCGAATCCGTTCATAAGGCCGGCACTGATGCCTCCCTTGTTTATTCCAGCCGCCGCCGGATACAGGCTCTCTTCCAGGATTAATCTGAATGCCCTTGTATAAAATCTTACCTTTATCGTATCCGACGAATCAGAGACGTTGTAAATAATATTCAAATCCCCCTTTGATGGGTCATAAGGGTTTGGATAAACAATTTCCCCGGTTTCTATTGCCGTGGGCGTAAAAGTGGGAGTCATTGCAACGGTCACTGTCATTGTTAATGTAAGGGTAAAAGAAGGTGTAATGGTTTTTGTCGGTATTGCAGTATCTGTTACAGTAATTTCCGGTGTTAGGGTTGTTGTCATGGTAAAAGTCCGTGTATTTGTGGGAATTGATGTTTCAGTGCAAGATTGTGTAATTGTAGCTGTTGCTGTATATGTAAATACATTTGTTTCTGTTCCCGTTGGGGTTACGGTAAATGATTGCGTACTTCCCGATGTACACGTTGATGTGGCTGTATTTGTCACAGTGAAAGCCGGCGAATCCCCGGCAGTCGGCGTATCCGTTATTGAATATGTCTGTGTGGGTGTAAAGGTTAAAGCCGCCGTACTTTCCGCTGTCCACGTCGACGAGGCCGTATTTGTTATGGTCGAAGTCGGTGAATCCCCGACAGTCGGCGTATCCGTTATTGAATATGTCTGTGTGGGTGTAAAGGTTAAAGCCGCCGTACTTTCCGCTGTCCACGTTGATGTAGCCGTATTTGTCGCTGCCGGAGTCGATGAATTTCCCGCAGTCGGCGTATCTGTTATTGAATGTGTCTGCGTGGGTGTAAAGGAAGGAGTATCCGTCCATGTAAAGGTCTTTGTTTCCGTCGGAGTTGCGGTAGCGGTAAATGTGCCCGATGGCGTAAGGGTGTGGGTGTAATAGGTCTGTGTCATAGTGGCTGTAAATGTCGGCGTTATAGTTCTTGAGTAAGTTGAGGTAACACTAAATGTAGCAGTAAAAGTCTTTGTCATGGTCATCGTCGCTGTTCTTGTGTATGTTGAAGTTATTGCCGGCGTCGGCGTTGCTGTGGCGACTGCCGCGCTGTCGCAATAAAGAATGCCCCGGGCGCCTGCCCCGATATAACAGCGGCCGTAGACAGCTTCGTCCCCTTCTATCCATCCTGCGCCTGAAAACTGATGGCTGTCGTCATTTATGCGGGTCCAGCTGGTCCCGGCCCCGTCGTCACAACGGTAGAATCCATATGTTCCATTGACGGTCCCGGAGAGATAAACCGCCGGATGTGACTGGCCGGAAGCCGCCTTGCCAAATCCCACCCCGAACGGTTCGTACACGTTAGAGATAGTCGTCACGCTGGACCCCCCGTTTGTAAACCGGTATAGGGCGTTATATGTGCAAACCCAAAATTCCCCGGACACTCCGAAAACCGGCCGTGGAATTACAAACTGCCCGTTGCCGTTGGCGTCGCTCCAGTTTACCGGTATTGAATTTACCTGTGAGAAGCTGGCCCCGCCGTCGGTGCTCTCGTAAACAGCAACAGTTCCGCCGTAAACCCAATTTGCGGGATATGTGGCGTAGAAGTTGGATGAATTGACCCGGTCTGAGGCCACGCAGGCGCCGCTTGGCAATCCCGTGCATTTGGTCCAGGCTCCCCCGAGTGAGGATGCGTAAGACGGAGTTCCTTTCCCGCTATAAGGCGCCACAACCACACGGGAACCATTTGCGGAAACCGCCACCGATCCCATATTATTGTAGCTGGTATAATCCGACGGCGCGCCGCCCCACGGGGTCCATGTCTGGCCATTGTTGGTGGAATAGGCGATATCCGAGTTCACCGCCCCGCTGTTTCCCACACGCACCACATCGCCGGTATTGTTTTCCGCGAAATCAAGCATGTTGGTGTTGGAGAACTGGGGATTGCAGTACATTCCCGAAGCTGGCGATTGGGCCGGGTTAGTATGGCGCATGCCGCCAAAATCTCCCATGCAGGAAAACAGGATGCCTCCCGCCGCGGAAGGATTCATGAATATGCACACACCTTCCTCCAGTCCAGTGTCTGTAAAGGTCCATGCGACAGGGTTTGCCTGGATATTTGTACTGCTCCAGACTCCGCCGCCCGGCGCAGCCCCGCCTGACGGATAAATGGCGTTGCTGGAATTGAAAGGATCAATTGCCACGCACCCTGCCCACCCCGTCCCTCCCGGGGTGCTGCCACATGCTAACGTATATACGGCTCCGTTATCATTGAATGACGAATAAGTTGAGCCTGCCAGGGCTATAATATTCCACGAAGTTCCGCCGTTGACGGTTGACAATAATTTGTCGGGCCCGCTCCACCAGTCAATGGTTGTGACAACTGCGTGATTGGCATTTTTGGGATCCACACTGATGCCTGCATAACCTCCGTAATTTACCGGCGGGCCATTTGAAGGTGTAACGTTGGCCCATGCAGGCGTGCCCCCGAGTGTTGATGTATTGAGCTTCCAAATTTGGCCGGTTGAGGCCCCGTTTGGGCCGTAGCCGCCGCTGTCATAAACTATCCAGAGGTTTCCATCGGTGCCAAGGCTTGCGTGTGGTGTGACCATATTTGACGGGCCGCCGGATACCAGATTCCAATTCGCTCCCGCATTTGTGGAATAATATATATTGCTGTTGCCAGAACTCATGGCCAGTACACCCGCGTAAATGGTGGTTGATGCCGAACCTGAAGGATGTCCGTAACCGCCGGTGGGTGGCGGAAATATAACCCAGGATATCCCATAACCCGCGTCACCGGTGACCGGAAATGATGTAACCTGTGACCAGCCGGCCGCCGAGTTGGTGCTGACCCAGAGCCCCTGCCAGCGTGAACCAAAATAAAGCTTGGAATTCAGATTGGGATCCACAGCCAGGCGCTCGCCCGCCTCGCGGCCGTCGTTGTTGGCCGCTATAGAGACCGGAATGGGGTTGGCGATCCATGAATTGCCCTGATTGGTTGAAGAAAGAATCGTACCGTAAGCGGACATGCCCACCGCCGCATAGACAACGTTGGGGTTAACAGGATCCGGCGCGATACTTTCACCCCCAAAGTTGCCACCCTGTGCCGGCCCGAACATATCGGTCAGCGGCACCCACTGGCTGGTGGAATTGTTCCACCGGTATATCCCGCCGACATCGGTACGGGCATAGATAAGGCCCTGCTGTACCGGGCTGTAGGCCAGCCCGGGAACGAATCCGCCGCCCATTATGGAAACGTTCTGCCAGGTATATGCCGAGATATTTTGTATTATTAAAATAAATATTATTAATGCGGTTGTTTTCTTCAAAACATCACTTTCCCTTTTTTCGCTGTTCATCATGTCCCCTTTAAAAAATAACACAAAATTACGTTTTAATTATTATAAGCAAACATGCCTAACTGGTATCGGCAAAACTCCCGCTCAATGCCGCCCGGATTTTTCGGCGATCGCCGTACTTACGAAATCGATTTAGCATAAGTTTAATAAAATTTTTCAGGCTTGTCAAGCCAATCTATGCTGATTTTCTAACAATGAATTCCGGTTCAATCAGGATATGCCTGAATGATTTTAGTTTACCCTCAATAGCGGCTACCGCAACGTTGAAGGCTTCATCTCCAAGTTTTTCCATGGGCTGCCTCACCGTGGTCAGCGGCGGATTAAGGTATGCGGCGCTCATGGCATCATCAAAGCCAATAACAGCCAGGTCGCCGGGTATGCTCATTCCATGCTTTTTCGCGCTTTCCATTACTCCCAGCGCCGTCATATCGCCGGAAGCGCAAAAAACCGCGTCGAATTTTACCCCCTTTTCCATAAATTTTTCAAACAATTTCATTCCTTCGGCTATCGTATAATCAGAAACAAGTTCCAGGTATTGACTGTCCCGTTTAACCCCATACAGTTCAAGCGCCTCATCAAATCCGGCCTTTCTTTCCGCGGCAGCATAGCTGAAGCCGTATTTCGATCCCATTTTCAGCCCGCCGCATATCAATCCCATCTTTTTTCTGCCGCTTTTAATAAGGTATTCAGCGGCCATAAAACCGCCTTTACGGTTGTCCGTGTTCACAGAATGAGCGTTCTTCATGAAATTTTCCATCAATATCAAAGGAATCTTTGCTTCCTTGTATTTTAACAATATTCCCAGGTCGGGATTCATGGCAAGGGCCACAATCGCCGAAACTTCCCTGCCATAAAGTATTTTATTAAAAATTTCGTCCAGTATCTTCCTGTTGTAATTTGTAGAATACGGTATGATGTTATGTACATATTTTCCGGTGCCGAATGTATTTCTTTCAATGGCGCTTAGTATTTCCACCGTAAAATGTGATGCAATCCTTCCGGACATAAATGCTATATTGTCATTACTGCCTTTCCGGAGCATTTGAGCGGACCTGGACGGGTAATAATTGTTCGCTTTGATTATTTTTTGTATCTTTACCCTTGTTTTTTCGGGAATATCGTCGTAATTGTTTATAACCTTGGAAACAGTGCTCTCGCTTACTTTTGCAAGTTTTGCTATATCACTCATCATTAATTTTTTCATACAGCCCCGTCATTATTTTTCATATATTTAAAGATGATTATAGAATAAGCGCCGATCTATTTCAACAAGTTTGTTGGGTACTGGCGGTACTGGCGGAAAACCCCGCCAATGTAACCTGATCCCGGGTATATGNNAAGAGGCCGTCTTTATTATACCGGGCGACAAATCCAATAAAAATGTCATACACCCGGGATAAAACTTGTAATGGGTTTTCCGCCAGTACCTGTTGCCCTGTTTTGTTGCTGTTTTTGAGGCTTTTGAAATAATTTCCATATTTTACATCTCGTGAAAAGCTTCACACAGGCAGCCTTATTGTCCTTGACACTCCATGAGTTACCGATTAAAATGTTGTGGTAATTAAGGTTTTAAAGGAGAATTCCTGTGGAAAATGGATTTACAACAAACGTTTCACTGCCAATCGCATTTATAGCCGGACTTTTATCCTTTCTATCGCCGTGCGTTTTGCCCCTTATTCCCGGTTACATATCCTTTATTTCCGGCGCTTCTCTCCAGGAACTGCAGAGCGCTGATGAAATACAAAAAATACGCTATAAAGTCCTGATTAATTCCCTCATGTTCGTTCTGGGTTTCACGGTTGTTTTTGTACTTCTCGGCGCCTCGGCTACGGCGTTAAGCAAAATTTTACTGCGGTATTTAAGGCCGCTTGCTATCGCGGCCGGAGCCGTGATAATAATTTTCGGCCTCCATACTATCGGCATTATAAGAATTCCTTTTTTGTATATGGAAAAGCGGTTCCAGTCAAATTCAAAACCTGCCGGACTGCTTGGTTCGTTTATAATCGGGCTTGCCTTTGCTTTTGGCTGGTCGCCGTGCATCGGGCCGCAGCTTGCCGGCATTCTGGCGCTCGCGGCATCCGAGCATACGGTATTAAAGGGAGTGATATTATTGCTGGTTTATTCAATCGGGCTCGGCATCCCCTTTATAATAACGGCATGGTCAATAACCCTGTTTTTCAGGTTTTTTGAGAAAATCAAAAAACATATGCGGCTCATTGAATGGATATCGGGCGGTTTGCTTATAATTATCGGCGTACTTATGATAACAGGCGGCCTGGGTAAGATATCGGGCTCGCTGGATTTTTTAAACAAACTTTCGAGGTGATATGATGAAAAGATTCATTTTTTCGGCTATAGCTCTGGCGTCCGTGGTTTTATTTACCGCCTGCCCTTCAACGGATAAAACCCCGCCGCCCACACCGCAGCAGGCCGTACAAAACAGCGTGCCGGCGGCAGCGCCGATGCAGGGCGGAAATTACGGCCAGAGGACAAAAAGAGCCGCGGACGCGGTCAAAGCCCCGGATTTTACAGTGAAAGATCTGGCTGGAAATACCATTACGCTCTCCAGCTTTAAGGGCAAAGTTGTAATCCTTGATTTTTGGGCCACATGGTGCCCGCCATGCAGGGCGGAGATCCCCGATTTCATAGCTTTAAACACACTTTATTCAAAGCAGGATTTCGTGATGCTCGGCGCGGCCGTTGACGACCCGGGAAAAGTAAAAAGTTTCGTCCAGCGCATGGGAATGAATTATACGGTATTCATTGCCGATCAGGATCTGGGAAATAATTTTGGCGGCATCCGCGGCATCCCGACAACTTTTGTCATTGATAAGGAAGGATACATAGTAAGGCAGTATGTTGGTTACAGGCCGAAGGAATCTTTTGAGCAGGATATAAAAGACCTCATGTAAAAGGCTAAAATTAAAAGTAAAAATTACCCGGTAAATATGGGAGGGCTTTAAGCCCTCCCTATTTTTTTAAACCCTTCAAAAGTTCCCCTATGCCGCCGACAAATTCCAGTCCTGAATTCCTTCCTGTCCCGGAAAATATTACCTTTTCTCCGATGGTGAGCCGTACCTCAATCAGGGATGACAGCGACTCGTTTACGCGTGACGTCATTTCTCCCGATCTGGGCGCGGGCAAATCCACGCCCTGCGTCCTGCTGGCCCTTATCTCCAGTCTGTAACCGCGGTTTAAGGCTGCTATTTCGATAAAATCACCGCTGACTTCTATTTTGTCCAGCCCTGCGCCGTTATATGTCGTGAATTTATAGAGCCTGTTGCCGTGAAGAAATCCGAAAATATACCCGGTAAAATATCCGCCGAGCCACGGGATTTTGGCCACCGAGCCAAAAAGCGAAACCCCGGGAGTCTCAAAATGGTTGGACTGCATCCATATCCATGACTGCGGCATCGAACTGCCCCAGTCCTTTTCAATGTAACCCCTGCCGCCCGACATGTCCGTTCTCTCCCTGCGCCTGTTCAGCGAGATGTATCCGTCCACGGCATTGTCAAAACTCACATTTGCATGGTAGCATTCCATAAAAGGCACAAACCTGTACCAGCCCATGACTCCGGGAGAAAAAAATCCGACCGGCCATGGCTTTAAGCCTTTCATACTTATGTCGGCGGAAATTGTGCCGGAGCCATCGCCGCAATCCAACTGCAGGCGGTCCGAAGTGAAGAAATTATTCCCGATTTTTATCTCAAATTTTCTCTTATCCGCCCAAAAATCGCCGGTAGAATATTTGTAATAGGACATTTTATGGGCCCGCGCGTCGAATATCATCACAAAAGCGTGTGATTTGGAAGCGTCCTTTGATAGCGATATGCCCGGAATGACGGCGAAGGCTTTTTTCTCGCTGCCGTCCACCATCTTAAAATACCATCCTTCAAAATAATTTTCCTTCCTGCCAAACCCCTGGAAAGATTCCGGCCTGTAAATATTTGACATTTTCATCCCCTGTTGATGTTTTGGCTATTATAACACTTTTAAACAATAATTTAAAAACATCTTAATGTTATGCTGAAATGGGAAAACGGCCTGTTTTAAGATGCAGCAATCCGGTTTCACCGGACATGGGCCGCCTCTATACGTTTTTGCAGGGTCCGGACAGCCCGGCCCCACAAAAAGCAAAAAGGCGCGGATTGCTCCGCGCCTTTTTTATTTTGCAGCCTGCTCTTATGCCTTGCCGGAGCAGCCCAGTACGTTTTTAATCTTGTTTTTCACGACAGCCTTGATGGCGTCGCGTGCCGGCCCCAGATATTTCCTCGGGTCAAATTCTTCCGGTGTCTTGCTGAATACTTCGCGGATTGTGGCCGTCATTGCAAGCCTTAAATCCGAATCTATGTTTATCTTTGCGACGCCCATTCCGGCCGCTTTTCTTAAAAAATCCTCGGGAACGCCCTGCGCGCCCGGCATTTTTCCGCCGTACTGGTTGCATTTCGCCACGAGTTCCTGCGGAACCGACGACGCCCCGTGAAGAACAAGCGGGTATCCTTTCGGCAGTTTATCCATTATCTGCTGGAGCCTTTCAAAATCAAGCCTTGCTTCGCCCTTGAATTTATACGCGCCATGGCTCGTTCCGATAGCGACGGCCAGCGAGTCAATTCCGGTTTTGGAGACAAATTCCACCGCCTGGTCCGGATTCGTAAATTTCGCGTCAGCGGCCGTAACATTTACCGCGTCCTCTATGCCTGCCAGTTTGCCCAGTTCGGCCTCGACAACGACCCCTTTTGAATGGGCATAATCGACGACTTTTTTTGTTTCTGCTATGTTTTCCTCGAACGGGAGACGCGACGCGTCTATCATAACGGATGAAAATCCGCCGTCAACACACGCCTTGCATATCTCAAAATCCTCTCCATGGTCAAGATGCAGTACTATGGGAAGGCCCGAATCCTCGATGGCCGCCTGTACCAGGTGAATAAGATATCCCTGCCTGGCATATTTCCTCGCGCCGGCTGATACCTGGAGAATGAGCGGAGCCTTTTCCTCTTTTGCCGCGTCCACTATTCCCTGGACGATTTCCATGTCGTTCACGTTAAAAGCGCCGACCGCGTAACCCTCTTTATTTGCTCTTGCGAACATTTCCTTTGTTCCGACTAAAGGCATAAGCGTTACCTCCTGGATAATTATGGTTACTTCTTTACTTTTTTATCAGCTTCCTTTTTTTCCTTCTTGTCTTCTTTTTTCTCAACTGCCTTTTTTGCCTTCGGTTCCTTCGGCTGTTTTACTTCTTTTGTTTTTTCCTGTTTGGGCTCTTCTTTTTTATAAATCGCTTCCGCACCGACGAGCTCGATAAAAGCCATATCCGCGCAGTCTCCGGGCCTCGGCGAGAGTTTCAGTATCCTCGTGTAGCCGCCTTTCCTCTCCTTAAAAAGAGGGGCGATTTCAACATACAGTTTCTTAAGAATATCCGGCTGCTGGATGGTCTTTGCGGCTTCCCTCCTGTTATGAACCGAGTCGGTCTTTGCCCTGGTAATAAGCGGTTCTACTACGCCGCGAAGATATTTTGCCTTCTCAAGCCCGGTTCTGATCCTGCCGTACCTGAAAAGTTCTGTGGCCAAGTTCCTGAAAAGGGCTATCCTGTGTCCCATTTCCCTTCTGAATTTCTTCTGCTTCTTTCCGTGTCTCATTTCAAACTCCTTATTTGTATTATAGGCTTAAGGCTTGAAAAACTTTTACTTCTTTCCGCCTTTTTTGATCTCTTTCAAGAGTTCCTTGTCAATCTTCATGCCGAGCCCCATTCCCATTTCGGAAAGGACCTCTTTTATCTCATTTAAGGACTTCCTGCCGAAGTTCCTGTATTTGAGCATGTCGACTTCCGACTTTGTGACAAGGTCGGCGATGGACTTTATGTTGGCATTCTTCAGGCAGTTCGACGACCTGACCGAAAGCTCCAGCTCCTCGACCGATTTTGAAAGCATGTTTTTCAGCTTTTCCTTTTCCTCGTCTATCTTTTCCTCTTTAATGTCGTCCATCGCGCCTTCTTGGCTGATGAAAATGTTCAGGTATTCCCTCAAAATGAGCGCGGCCTGTGTAAGCGCCGTCTCCGGGGTCACCCTTCCGTCTGTTGCTATCTCAAGTATGAGTTTGTCGTAATCGGTTATCTGCCCGACCCTGGTGTTTTCAACCTCAAGTTTTACATTGGTTACCGGGGTGAATATCGAATCCGTGGGCAGCGTTCCTATGGGCATATCCGCCCTCTTGTTCTTGTCTGATGTCACATATCCCCTGCCGACATCTATCTCCATTTCCATGGAAATTTTCGCTTCCCTGCTGGTAAGCGTGGCAATGTGCAGTTCCGGGTTCAATATTTTCACGTCGCTGTCTTTTTTTATGTCCGCGGCCGTGACTTCCCTCTCCCCGTCGGCTTCCAGGTATATCTTCTTCGGCGCGTCGCCCTCAAGAACGATATTCAGCTGTTTTAAATTCAGCACTATCTCGGAGACGTCCTCTATAACCCCCGGAATCGTGGCGAACTCGTGCTGGACGCCCTCTATCCTGACGGAAGTTATCGCCGCGCCCGGGATCGACGAAAGCAGGATCCTCCTTATGGCGTTGCCTATTGCGATTGCATAGCCGCGTTCAAACGGCTCTGAAACAAACCTTCCAAACTTATCCGATAAATCCTCTTTTTCAAGCTTTTTGGGCTTCTGAAGATTTTTCCATTTCATTAGTTGTTACCCCTTTCTTATTATTTGGAGTATAATTCGACTATCAACTGTTCCTGAACCGGCAGGGCTATGTCTGTCCTTACAGGTTCGTTCTTTATGACGGCTTCGTTCTTTTCGAAGTTCATCTCAATCCATGTCGGAACAGTTTTCTTTTTCGAAGACTCTAAAAGCGCCTTTTTTACGGAATTCATGCCAAGCCCTGTTTCGTTTACCGTTATCTTATCCCCCGGTTTGACCTCAAAAGACGCTATGTTGACTTTTTTCCCATTCACGCGCACGATGCCGTGCATTACCAGCTGCCTGCCCTCCCTGCGCGATACGGCAAAACCGCATTTATGCACGGTATTGTCCAGCCTTCTCTCAAGTATCTTGAGCAGGTTCTCGCCGGTCTCTCCCTGCCTCTGGTTGGCTATCTGGAAATAGCGCCTGAACTGTTTTTCAAAGACGCCGTATATTCTTTTAACTTTTTGTTTTTCCCTGAGCTGTTTTCCGTATTCGGAAAGTTTCCTGCTCCTTGCCGTATCGTGGTGCATTCCGGGAATATAGGGCCTTCTTGAAAAAGCGCATTTATCCGTCATGCAACGGTCGCCTTTCAGGTAAAGTTTTATATTTTCCCTTCTGCACTGCCTGCATAAAGCTGCTCTATACCTTGCCAATTTAGAACCTCCTGATATTACGTTTGTAATTAATTGTTTGTTTGATGGTTAAACCCTGCGTTTCTTTGGCGGCCTGCAGCCGTTATGCGGTATCGGCGTTACGTCCTTTATGGACAGAATCTCAAGGCCGACTGCCTGCAGCGACCTTATCGCGGGTTCCCTGCCTTCGCCGGGTCCCTTGACATATACCTCGACCTTGCGCACGCCCATATCAACCGCCACCTTGCCGGCTTTCTCGGCGGCAAGCTGGGCCGCGTAAGGCGTTGATTTTCTCGCGCCCTTCATACCCACAACCCCGCCCGAGGCCCACGATATCGTGTCCCCTTCCTTGGTTGTAATGGTGACTATTGTGTTGTTAAATGTTGAATTGATCCTGGCAACCGCCAGCTCTGGTATCGCTTTTCCTTTTTTCTTTGTAGACAAGTTACTTCCTCCTTATCGTTAACTTATGGTTTTTTCGGTGCTGCTGCCGGCGTTGCTGCCGGTGCCGACGTTGCCGTTGTTTTCTTTCCGGCGCCTACAGTCTTTTTCGGGCCCTTCCTGGTCCTGGCATTGGAACGAGTCCTCTGCCCGCGCACAGGAAGCCCCTTGCGGTGCCTGAGTCCTCTGTAACTTCCAATATCCATAAGCCTCTTGATATTCTGGGTTACATCCTTACGGAGGTCTCCCTCCACCTTGATCTGCCTGGCGAGCATGGTCTCCTGTATCCTGTAGACTTCCTGCTCTGTAAGGTTAAATGCCCTGGTGTCGGGGTTTATTCCGGCATCCTTTAATATTAACTTGGCCAGCGAAGTGCCTATGCCGTAGACATAGGTCAGAGCAACTTCTATCCTTTTATTTTTCGGTAAATCTATTCCTGATATACGCGCCAATTTACTACCTCCTGATTTTTCTTTTCAAAATATCGGCCTTATCCCTGCCTCTGCTTGTGTTTCGGGTTCTCGCAAATTACCTTTACTTTCCCTTTTCTCTTGATAATCTTGCACTTTTCGCATATTTTTTTGACTGATGCCCTTACTTTCATTTCTGTTCACCTCTTTGTTTTCCGTGCCTGTATATTATTCTTCCTTTTGTCAGGTCATACGGGGAAAGCTGCACGGTTATCTTGTCTCCCGGAAGGAGCTTGATAAAATTCATCCTCATCTTGCCCGAAACGTGGGCGAGGACCTTATGGCCGTTTTCCAGCTGTACCCTGAAAGTTGCGTTCGGGAGCGGTTCTACTATCACTCCTTCAGCTTCTATCATGTCTTCTTTGGACATTTAAACCGCCTTTCAATTTTTGGATCATCCAAGCTTTTCTTTTAAGGATTAAAAACTATCCCATCGTAAGTATCTTCGGGCCGCTCTCCGTGATGGCAACGGTGTGCTCATAATGCGCCGATAACCCGCCGTCAGCCGTCACGACCGTCCAGTCATCGTCCAGCACTTTAACATCATAGCCTTTTTCGTTGATCATAGGCTCGATTGCCAGCACCATTCCTTTTTCCAGCGGCAGCCCCGTTCCGGCGCGGCCGTAATTCGGCACCATGGGATCCTCATGAAGTTTCCTTCCGACCCCGTGGCCCACAAAATCCCTTACCACTGAAAAGCCGCACGACTCGGCATGTTTTTGCACCGCAGCCGATATATCATAAAGGCGCAAACCAGCCGTGGCTTTCTCAATGCCTTTATAAAGCGACTGTTCCGTTGCTTCCATGAGTTTTCTTGCCGTCCTCGACACTTTGCCTATCGCGACGGTGAGCGCGGCGTCTGCGTAGTAACCGCCGTACTCCACTCCGAAATCAAGCGAAACTATATCACCTTCCCTGAATATCCTCTTTTTAGACGGGAACCCGTGCACGACCTCGCTGTTGATCGATACACATACCGCCGCGCTGTATCCGCGGTATCCGAGAAAAGCCGGCCTTGCGCCGAAATTTTTGCACATTTTGCGCGCCGTATCCTCAAGAACCTGCGAAGCCAACCCGGGCTGGGCCATCTCTTTTAACTTTTTAAGAACAGCGGCCACCATTCTGCCGCTTTCAGCTATTTTCTTTATTTCTTCGTTATTCTTTAATTCTATCATTATAAATTTACTTCTTTCCCAGTATCCCCGTAATGGCCTTTACAATGTCGTCTATCGACCCGGTGGACGCATTGATGTCCGAAAGGGCCTGCTTTTTTCTGTAATAATCTATCAACGGAGATGTCTGTTTTTCATAAACATCCAGCCTGTTGGCTATAGTATCCGGTTTGTCGTCGTTACGCTGGTAAAGTTCCCCGCCGCATTTATCACACACGCCTTCGGCTTTTGGCGGAAGGGTGTATACGTTGAAATTCGCGCCGCAGGCCTTGCACATGCGCCTGCCGGTAAGCCTTTTAAACAGCACGTCCCTGTCCACTATTATATTAATAACCCTGTCAAGTTTCAGGCCGTTCTTTTTAAATATAGCCTCAAGCGAATCGGCCTGTTCAACCGTCCTGGGAAATCCGTCAAGCAAAAATCCGTTCTTGCAGTCCGCGGCCTTTATCCTGTCCTCGACTATTTCCACTATGAGAGAATCAGGCACAAGCGCGCCTTTGTCCATAAAATCCTTGGCCTTTTTTCCAAGTTCGGTGCCCTGCTTTACATTAGCTCTTAAAATATCGCCGGTTGAAATCTGCGGCACCTTGAATATATCGATAAGTTTTCCCGAATAAGTGCCTTTTCCTGCGCCCGGGGGCCCTAACAGTATTGCTATCATCCTAAAACCTCCGCATTTATTTGTTAAAATATTTAAAAACTATCCTCTGCGTCCCCTGATATGGCCCGTCTTCATAAAGCCTTCATAGTGCCTCATCAAAAGATGGGACTCTATCTGCTGGACCAGATCAAGCGCTACGCCGACCATGATAAGCAGCGTCGTACCGCCGAAGTAAGATCCGACGTCAAGCACCCTGCTCATAGTATCCGGAATTACGGCAATAACAACTATAAGCGCCGCTCCGCCCAGGGTGATGTGCGTCAGGATATTGTTTATATATTCGGCCGTAGGCTGTCCCGGCCTTATTCCCGGCACAAATCCGCCGTATTTTTTCATATTTTCGGCCACATCGTTCGGGTTGAAAGTGATGGCCGTGTAAAAGTAGCAGAAAAATATTATAAGGGCCGCGTAAAATATTATATAAAGCGGATGGCCCGGAGAGAACGTATTTGTGATAAAAGAAAGCACCGACTGAAGCGCGTCGGACTGCCCCGGCCTCTCCATGAGTTTGGCGACCATGGATGGTATTATCATCACCGAAGAGGAGAATATTACTGCTATA
>PLPI01000002.1 GCA_003159495.1 candidate division FCPU426 bacterium
CATAATTTGCCAAAGTCGAGTAAATAATTGATTATTATAGGCCAAGATATACTATAAATAATACCTTAAGTCAAATTTTAGCGGAAATATGATAATTATTATTTAATATTAAATGCCAAAAAGGACAAAAAGATCGATTAAATGAAACCTGTTAGAAAGTGGCGAAAAGAATAAAGGGGAGGAATTAATATTAAATAGGGGGAAGGGGAGTAAAAGATCGATTAAATGAAACCAGTTAGAAAATGGATTAATTTTAGTTAAGGTCTGCCAAAGCAAAGGCGAATTAATATTAAATAGGGGGAAAAGGGGGATAAAGTAGAAGAATAAGGAGGGTAACAGATGGGGGTGTTCAAAGTTGGGGGAGGGCAAGACAGCCAGGATAGGCATAATTAGGGTCCTTAGGAGGGCGTTTAAAAGGGGTTAATTATCCTTGCCCCCCATTATATATAAAGGATTTAAAGTTATGGAAAAGACAGGGCAAAGTGTGATATTATAATTCAAATATAAGGCGAAGTAATAAACAAATAGGAGTATTAGGTGCGGACAAAAGAAGAGGCAAAAGATAACCTTATAAAGTTGGTTGCGAAGTTTAAATTAGAGTTTGAGTCAGGTAAGACGGATGCGTATAGCGAGGAATCCACAAAGAAGTCCTTTATTGAACCCTTATTGGAAGATGTGCTCGGTTGGGACGTCTCTAATCACGATGAGGTTACTATGGAGCATAGGGTATCACGTGACCGAGTGGACTATGGAATAAAAGTAAACGATAAAGTTGTGTTTTTTGTTGAAGCAAAATCTGTCAAGGCAGACCTTGAAAAGGCAATTCCACAAGCGGTTAAATACTGTTTCAATAGGAAAGATGTCCCGTTTGTAATGTTAACTGATTTTGAGGGCATGATGTTTTTTGATGCAACATTTAAACCAGATTCAAGGCATGTAAAAAAGGGTTTGAAAATAGATTTAAATTGGAAGGATTATGTCGAGAAATTTGATGAACTGTGGCAATTATCAAAGCCCGCTGTCGAGGGCGGTTCGCTTGAAAAACTCTTTACCTTAAAACCTAAAGATAGAGTTTTGGTTGATAAAGCAATATTGGAAGATTTGGAAAACTGGCGTGAGCATCTTGCTAAAAACTTATTTAAAAACAATCATAATTTGTTCCATTCTGATAACCGGGATGCGGATGCACATTATCTAAAGGAAGTTACACAGAAGATATTAGATAGAATTATTTTTATTCGTTTCTGTGAGGATAGAAATCTTACTCAAATACGCAAATTAAAACCACGCTTTGATGAAAGAGGAGAAAATACAGGAACAAACACTTACGTATATATACTTGGCGGCTTATTCAAGGAATATTTTGACATATTTAACAGCGATTTATTTAAAAAATTTGACTGGGAAACAGATTTGAAAATAGAATTCAAGGTGATGAATGAAATAACCCAGCAAACCTATGACCCATATATGTTTGACGCAATACCACTTGAAGTCCTTGGCAATATATACGAGCAATATCTTGGATATACAATAAAATTGGCGGGCGATAATATAAAATACGAACTAAAACCGGAAGTTCGTAAAGCAGGTGGCATTTATTACACACCAGAATATATCGTTGACTATATTGTGAATAATACTATGGGTAAATTATTGACTGAATTATCAGAAACAAAGGCAAAGAAAATTCGTGTTTTAGACCCTGCTTGTGGTTCAGGCAGTTTCCTTATTCGTGCCTATGATGAAATGATGCGATATTATTTAGAATTAAAAAAGAAAGGAACTGAAGGCAAAGTTGCTAAAAGAAATGAAAATGACAAGAAAATCGGACAGGTATCAATCGAAGCAGAAGGGCATGAGGAAAAACTGACTATAGAAGAAAAAGCGAATATATTAAAAGAGCATATATATGGAGTAGATATAGACGACCAAGCTGTTGAAGTCACCAAGTTATCACTTATGCTAAAAATGCTTGAAGGGGAATGGGGTTTTGTTAAAGGAACTCAGGTTTTACCTATGTTGGATAAGAACATAAAGTGCGGCAATTCACTAGTTTCAGGCAACGTGTTGGAATTGAACAGGTATTTCGGGGAAGACTTTCATAAAATAAAACCATTTAATTGGGAAGAGGAGTTTAAAGGGGTCATAGTGGATGAAGGTGGGTTTGATGTGGTTATAGGGAATCCACCGTATGTAAAAATACAAACTATGCAAGAAACGAATCCAAAGATTGTTGATTTTTTAAAACAAAACTATAAATCAGCACAATCAGGCAATTATGATTTGTATATTGTTTTTATTGAAAAAGGGATTAAGTTATTAAGAAAAAACGGGTATTTAGGATATATTACTCCTCATAAGTTTTTTAATTCTGGTTACGGATTAAATCTTAGAACGCTGATACTCAAAGAAAAACTTATAAAAAGAATTGTACATTTCGGCGATATACAAATTTTTGAAAATGCTACAACATATACATGTTTACTATTTATTCAAAACAATAAAAATCAAAATTTTGAAGCCGTTAAACTCAGCGAAACAGACTTTAAGCCAGAAAATCTTAATAAAATTCAATTTGAAAACATAAATGCAGATGAATGGAGCGAAAATAACTGGAATATACAGAGTAAAACGAATAGAATATTGCTAGAAAAATTTAAAAAAATAACGAAGTTAGAAGAAATAACTACCAATATTTTTCAAGGACCTAAAGCCGGTGCCGATAACGTATTTATTCTAAAAATGAGAAAACAAGGTGAGAAAACATCTACATTATTCTCACCATCACTTGATAAAGAAATAAAATTGGAAAATACATTACTGAAGAAGTATATTAAGGGTAAGTTTATTAAACGATATTTTGTTGATTATAGTGCAAACGAATACGCCATTTTCCCTTACGATAATAATGGGACGTTATTAAATGAGGAAGTATTAAAAAAGAAAACACCTTTAACATACCAGTATTTAATTAGCGATAAAAATATTGAAATACTTAATGATAGAGAAGAAGGCCGTTTTAAAAAGCAACCTTGGCAATATAGTAGGCCTCAAAACATGAAGATTTTATATGAAAAGAAAATCCTAACACCCTTTAATGCTTTTACAAATTCATTTGCAATAGATGCCCAAAAAGATTTTATTTTTAGTGCCGGGGTATCTGGAGCTTATGGAATAATAATAAAAAATGAGATAAATATTGAATACGAATATTTATTGGGTGTTTTAAATTCGACTTTGGTAAAATTTGTTATCTTTAATACTTCTACCAGCCTAAGAGGTGGTTTCTATTCTTTTGAAAATAAGTATATTAAAGACCTGCCAATTGTAGTTCCAGATATTAAAAACAGTAAACAAAAAAACATTCATAATAATATTGTGGAATTGGTAAAATTGGTTGAAAAATTGACTTTTAGATTACAAACTGAAAAAGGTTCTACGGCTGAGCAAGTCCAGTCTCAAATCGACAAAACCAATAATGAAATCGATAAAATGGTCTATCAATTGTACGGACTTACAGAAGAAGAAATTAAAGTTGTTGAGTGTAAATGAAATAGATAGATACTGTATTTATATATGAAACAAGGCTGAGGCGTTCTCCCAATACCCAAGGCCATCCCCTGCCCATTGAAACCCCTCATATCGTATCCCGGCCGTGTACTTAAGCTTTGAGTTAACATAAGGCATATTTTGGAAACCAGCTTGGCTTTTTAACCTTTATTGTGTATGCTTGGCCTCGGATATTTTGTTAACCTTTAAGGGAGGTCTAAGCATGACAAAGGCAAAATCAGGTCCTTGGGAAGGTATTGTACGGGATTATGAGGTCCAATTACGTGCGGACGGCAAGTCTAGTGGAACTATCTCAACCTACCTTCAGGCGGTGAGACAATTCACGGATTTTCACAAAGACGCAAACAGCACAAACGCCATTACCCAGAACTCGGTCAATAACTGGCTCACACAATTCAACCCCAGGAAAGGAACTCTCAACCTCAAAAAGATTGCTTTGAGGAAGTTTCTGGGATTTATTAAGTCCGAACGAGGCTTTAAAAAGGATATCAAGATTACTGTTAAAGACATCTCCCGTCCAGAGCCGAGTTACCTTACAATCCCGGAGCAGCAGCTCTTACTTCAATTCACAAAGGGATTAGGAGAAACCTCGCAATATTTTGTCATGCTTAAATTAATGCTATACTCAGGCCTTAGAATAAGTGAAGCAACAAACCTAAAATTCTCAGACGTTGAAGATTCTACATTAGTCCTCAGACAGACTAAAAATGGAAGCGTAAGGCGTAAGCACCTCAAAAATGAAATTGCTAAAATGCTGAAAATATACATTAATGCTCGCCGCAACAAATATCCCCTTAATGAAGCACCGTCAGGAAGCGAGGATTACCTTTTTTCAACTCTATATAAAGGAATATACAAGTCCTACACTCGGCAGGGCGTAAATAAGATAGTCAAAAAACTAGCAAAGCAGGTCGGAATCACAAAACGAATAAGTTGCCATACTCTGCGCCATTCATTTGCTGTAAGATTTCTGAACCGTGGGGGGTCTCTTATTGGTTTGAAGAACTACCTGGGGCATAAAGATATCAAGACTACCAGCATATATACGCACGTGAGTGATGAGCAGTTGAAAGAAGAATTGGAGCGTTTGTAATAACTGTCAGATTCTGACGGTTGTATTAATTCCACCTTGTTTTCCACTCTATGGCGACTCTAGTATACATAATGTGTTTCTGCTTGAATAAAATGCTCACCGTGGTAAAATTATTCAAAGAAAAAAATTGCATATTTTAACAGGGGGAAAAAATGCCGATACCATTAAGTCAATTATCTACATGGAGCAATCAAGGAGGAACTACTTCCGCACAACAAACACATTTATCCATTCGTGGCCTTTTGGAAAACAAATATACGGGTATAAATACATATTTGCAGGGCTCATATAGAAATAGTACTAACATATATGGTGAAAGTGATGTAGATATTGTTGTTGAAGGAAGCACTGTATTTAACCCTTCGGTTTTAAGCAATGCATTCACTATTCAACAGGTTTTACAACCGTGGACTAATCTAAATGCAAATATCCGTAATGCTCTCATATCCAACTATGGGGGCATAATAGTTTCAAACGGAAAAAAGGCAATTAAAATCAAAGGTGGCAGCGGAACAGGAAGAATAAATGCAGATGTTATTACGGGTTTTAATGTGAACAATGGTTTGTTGTTCTACATACCCACAGAATACAGATGGGTATTGAACTATCCAAAACAACATTATGATAATGGCACTGCAAAGAACCAAAGAACAAATCAGAACTATAAACCCATAGTAAGAATATTTAAAAACATCAAAACTTATTTGATAGATAATGGGATTATTACTTCTGATATCGCTTCGTCCTACTCTATAGAGTGCTTGGTGTTCAATGTTCCGGATGTATTATTTACAAATGATTTGTCTACTTCTTTTGTGGATGTCTTAAATTGGATAACTAGAAATTTAGGCACAACTGCTTTTTATTGCCAAAATGGTATACATTTTCTTTTTGGTAATGAAAAAGAACATTGGAACAGACCTAATGCGACTACGTACTTAACAGCAGTAGTTAACTTATACAATGGGTGGCGATAAAATGCACAAATATTCAATTAACTCAAAAGAACACGTCAGGGTTCTATTTTGTATTGCTGTTTTGAGTATTGGGATAACAGTATTAGTAAAATATATAATATCATTATTTGACGTGCGCATTACTTTTTGGTTTGATACCCCATCCTATATAGGCGTATACTATTCAATATATGCTTTATTTGATAATTGTTTGTGGAAAATTTATTTCTTTAGAAAAATATTCTTTATTCATACACCTATAATCGATGGAAAATGGAGTGGTGAAATATGTTCTTCATATCACAATCACAAGAAAAAAGTAAAAGGAAAATTAGTAATTAGGCAGACGTGGAATAACATTGAAATAAAACTAAATACAAAGACTTCTGAATCCAAAAGCGAAATAGCTGGTATTGTTCAAGAAAACAAAAACTCATATATATTAATATATCAATATAATAATGCCCCGGAAATGAATGCAACAAAAACAATGCATTCACACAAGGGGACCGCAATATTGAATATCAAAGTTGATTTAGAATCAAAAATGGCGGGACAATACTATAGTGGAAGAGATAGAATGAATTTTGGAAGTATTAAATTTACAAGAAATAAAGCATAGAATTACATTTGAAATCACAGAAATTTAGCGATGGTGTTGTTAAAGCATGGGTATTAGTGCTGACAAAATTAAAAAAAAATTCCGAGGGAAGTAAAAATGAGTGAAGAAGAGGTAAACTAATTTGGAAATATTAAATGGCGAAGATTTATTTGTAGAAGTAAATAAATGCATAAAAAAATACAATAATTATTATTGGCTAGTTGCTTGGGCTGGCAAAGAATTTGATTTAACACGGACTTTGTATAAGAACAAAAATAAGGTTAGAAAAATAATTGTTGGATTACATTTCTGTCAGACAAATCCACAATTTATAAAAAAATTTAGTAGTTTTGGAGGTATTAAATACATAAAAAACACTGAAGGCATTTTTCATCCCAAAGCATATTTGTTTGAAAACAATCATAAAGATTGGGTATTGATTTTAGGAAGTGCTAATTTTACAGAATCCGCTTTTTATAGGAATACCGAAATATGTCTAAAAATGACTTCGAAGGATATTGGGTCAAAAAAAGTTTATGAAGATTATAAAATTTTAATTGATGAATTATGGAAAAAAACTCAAGTTTTTACAAAAAAAGAGCTGAAAGATTATACAGACAAGTGGAGAAAAGCCAAAAAGAGTATTGATTTTATTTCAAAAAGAAATAAAAAAATTAGTTATAGAACATCTGATAATACGCCTCTTGTGGTTGATATGCAATGGAACGAATTTACAAAAAGGGTTTTTGATGAGAAACGTAGACTTAGAGGCCACAAGTTTGAAGAGCGAATAAAAATGCTCGGTGTAATTCAAAACATATTTAAAAATAAAAGAGATTATAACAAATTCAATCTTGACGAAAGACGAAAAGTGGCTGGGATGTTTAAACGGGACGGTATAGATTATGGATGGTTTGGTAGCATGTCTATGGCACGAAAATTTACTCCCAAAATAATAGATGGTAATAAAGTAATTGGTAAAGCTATTAATTGCATACCTCTATCTGGAGAAGTTAATAAAGACCATTATTTATCTTTTATTAAAATTTATAAACGCTTATTTGACAATGGTATACCTACAGCAAGCCGTTTATTGGCAATGAAGAGGCCTGATGTTTTTCTTTGTTTAGACAGTAAAAATAGGAAAAAGGCATGTAAGGAATTTGGTATAAAATATTATAGTATTAATTATGAATCTTATTGGAATGAAATAATTGAAAGAATTAGAGAATCAAATTGGTATAAATATCCTAAACCTAAAAATGATAAAGAAAAGAAACTAGCTAAATATCGTGCTGCATTTTTAGATTCAATCTATTATGAAAATTAAATGTTATTAAAATTTTTAAATCTGCTGCATGACGACCAGCAATCCCGTTCCAAGACGACCACCTATTCCGCACAAGACGACCACCACCTATCATAGCCTGGACCTCAGCAGAGCGGTGCTAAAACGACAATCTGACCCCCAAAACCCACTTTATGGTATAATAAATATAAGATTGGCGGAGGTGGAATGATTTGAAACATGATGGATGCAGAGGCAATTGTTCCTTACGTGATAAAATGGTAGAAATATTCGATAAGGGGGTGTTATTATGGCATGGGAAAGATGCGAAGACAGTAGGTGGATTGGTAAAGTTTTTATTTGTGGTTGTTGTGGAGCAAAAACAATGGTCAGACCAAACGACGATAAAGTAATATGTGCGAAATGTGGAAAAAAACACAGGTTGAATGATAACGATTTTGTAGAACATGAGAAAGAGTAAATCGAATGGAACCTACAAATAGGAGTATCGACTCTTTAGTTAAGATGTACTTGACTCAAGAATTAGTCCTGCCCGAAATGCAAAGAAAATATGTGTGGAAAACAACACAGGTTAGAAACCTTATTGATTCAATATACCGGGATTATCCATCTGGTTCAATCTTGATTTGGGAAAGTAATGTGATACCTGTTATTAAGGAACATGCGTTTGAAAAAACTGCACAATCAGCATTGACAAGGCAATTAATGTTGTTAGACGGACAGCAGCGTATTACCTCACTAACTACTGTACTAACTGGGAAAACGATAAGGATAAAGGACGGCAAGACAGTTAAGGAGAAATTTGTTGATGTTTATTTCAATGTTGACCACCCAGAAGACAAGGAAATACTGAATACTGAGGACTTTGAAGTTGGCGATATCGTTGAAGGAAAACATGAAGAAGACGGTGACTTTTATTCTTGCAAGATAACAAACATAGATAAGAACCGCTACTATGTTGTTTATGATGACGGAGTAGAGGCATGGACGGACGAGGTACGTGGGCTTGGCGAAGAGAACAGGCGTTCTTTGTTCTTTCAGATTAAAAATAAGGCCATTGAAAGTAAACCGAACTGGATATCAGTAACAAGGTTATTTAAAGAAGGCGTAGGAATGATTTTACTGGGACTAAAGATTGGGGCTGATAGTCCAAACTACGTAAAATTCAATACTCGATTGAATCAACTATATAATAGGAAAGATTATTACTTTTACCCTGTACAGATAATAAGGGAAAAGGATTACGACCAAGTAACGGATATATTTATCAGAGTAAACTCGTCAGGAACATCTTTAAGAGGTTCCGATTTAGCTCTTGCCCAGATAACCAGTGGTTGGCAGGGTTCAATGAAGATATTTGAGGATTTTTTAGATACGTGTATTCGTGCAAACTATTATATTGATGAAAATTTCCTTGCAAGGTGTCTTGTTGCTTTGGCTACCAAACAATCGAAATTCAAGGACATTAACCGTATATCAGTAGATAAATTAAAGGACACTTGGGAATTAGTAAAAAAAGGAATAGAAAATACAATTAATTTTTTGGTGAACAATGCACTTGTTGACAATTCAATAATATTGCCATCCCCTTATGCAATGGTACCTTTAATTTATTATGCATCAAAACATGATATCAATAAGACCACGGAATCGGAGAAAGGCTTTTTACATTGGTTCTATAATTCGGCTCTATGGGGCAGATACAGTAGTTCCATGGAATCAAAATTGAACCAGGACCTGTTGGTAATGGACGGTGACAAGCCGTGGAATGCACTTACCGATTTATTATTTCAGACAGTCGGAAAAGGTCGTACTCTACAGAAAGATGATGTTAGGGGAAAATCAATTTCAAGTCCTATATTCTTCTTGATGTATGTACTTGCCCGTAAAAAGCAAGCAAAGGATTTTGAAACCGGTGCTATGATAAATTTAAAAAATGTTGGGAATGTAAACCAGATTGAATATGACCATATTTTTCCAAGGTCAAAACTGGAAAAATTTCTTACTGAAAAAGATTATGGTGATTCGGATAGAAAAAAGTTTATTAATGAAATTGCCAACATTGGTTTCCTGACAAAAAAAGGTAACATCATAAAAACAAATGACGACCCAAGCAAATATTTCCCAGATATTTTCAATAAGTATGGGGGTAAGGATATATTTGAACGGCAGGAAATAACCTATGACACAAATATGTTGGAATATGATAAATATTTTGATTTCTTGAACACACGAGCTGGCAATATTGCAAATTCTATTAACACCTTACTTGACGATTTGAAAAAGTAGGTGTATCAATGTTTGTATTCTAGTACCGATAAACTGCGCAATAGGACAAGAAATTAAGACGGTTAAGAAAGGGTCAGGCGAAGGGCTGGAAGTTATACAAAACTCCTTCTCAGTTTGTTGACAAAATTGAAAAAAATTTTTGAGGAGAAAAAGAAGTAAAATTATCAACGCTCAATACGAGGTCACACCACGCAATTAATTTTATATTATTTTTAAGGAGATGAAAAACAATGCCGCTTTCTAAAGAACAAAATGAAATTATAACTGCTACAGAAAAAAACATTATTGCTTTTGCGGGTCCAGGTACTGGAAAGTCTTTTACAATCTTGGGAAAAATCGAACACCTGCTCACTGTTAAGAATGTTGCGGCAGAAAAAATTTTTGTTTTGACTTTTACTCGTTCAACAGCGCAAGAATTGAAGAACAAGATTAAAAAGGACATAAAAATCACCGATAATACAAAAGTACCTCACGTTAGTACGTTACATAGTTTTTCTCTACGTCAGCTCATGAAGAATAAGTCCAAAATTAATTTTCTACCAAAGGATTTTACAATTGCAAATGATTATGAAGAGCGACGTATTATATGCGAGGATTTAAAGGCCATGCTGAAAACAAGTGTCGGCGAAGTCAAAGTGCTTTTCAATAAGCTGTCTACAGACTGGGAAACCTTGAATGTTGAAACAAAGGATTGGGAAAAGAATTTTGATAACCCTGAGTTCCTCGGACTTTGGAAGGAGCACAGGGAGATTTACGGATATGTTCTCCGTTCGGAACTTGTATATCAGTTCAAAAAAATGCTTGAATTAGGTACCGGTATTACTATTGACGGACCGGTTGAATATTTGATAGTTGATGAATATCAGGATTTAAACAAATGTGACCTCCAGGTGATAAAATCGATTGGTTCACATGGAGCCAGTATATTTGCTGCTGGCGATGATGACCAGAGTATATATGGATTCAGATATGCCGAGCCAGAAGGAATAAGAAATTTCACAAAAGATTATACAGATTCCAATCAGTACACGATAAGCGAGTGCAGAAGGTGTGATAAACACATTCTCGAAGCAAGCCTTAATGTGATAAGACAGGATGCCAGACGAGTTCGTAAGACAATTGTTTCAATTTCCCCAAACAATGGGGTGGTCAAGCTACTTCAATTCAAAAATCAAGACAACGAGTCGAAAAAGATTGCAGAGATAATTGCCCAATTGAAGGCGCAAGGCATACCCGAAAGCGAGATAATTGTGCTATTGAGGAATGATAATAATGGGGTTTTTTCAAGTGAAATCAAAAAAAGTATTGCGCTTCTGGACATAAAATTAAATGAGAATGATTCCGGTTTTGGATTTATGAATAATGACAGCGGAAGTAAACTTATGGCAATACTGAAGTATATTCTGTTGCCGAACAATTCGCTTGTAATTCGAACACTATTCCAATTCACAGGAGGAATAGGACAAAAGACATTTGATGGAATTTATGAAATGGCAAGAACGAAAAGGCTGACTTTTTCACAGGTTGTTGAAAAAATACTTAAAGATGAAATCAAGGATATTTATGGCACGGAAAAAATAAAGACGGCTCTAAATCAGTATTCCGAAGTTGTTTTGAAACAGCAAAAGGGCGAATTGAACGTTCCTGAAATAATTTCATTTGCAATCGGAATATTGGCGGATGCACCTGGTGATTTCAAGGAACGACTTGAGCAAATTGTCGCCAAATTTGAAATCGGGACATTGAAATCCCTAGTGGATTTATTTGATGAGGAGTCTTCGATAGGCAGTTCCCTTGACGATAGTATAAATGGCGTAAGAGTAATGTCGATGCATAAGGCTAAGGGATTATCGGCTCAAGCTGTCTTTGTAGTTGCTGTTGAAGAAGAGTATTTGCCGGGCAAAGGTAATGTAGATGAGGAACGTAGATTGCTATATGTGTCTTTAACAAGGGCAAAAAACTACCTGTTTATGACCTTCTGCAATCAAAGAACCAACAATCAACGTTTTTCGGGTTATTTGGCAGGCGGACCCACTAACAAAAGGACATTATCACGTTATCTTCAGGGGTTGCCATTGAAATCTGAACCGGGTGAGACTTTCAATTTATAAAATACAAAGAAAGCAGGTCTTGAATTCAGATGCCTGAACCTCTTAACGAAGAACAATATTTGTCCAGAGAAGCTTTCGCACGGTATGGTTTGGCACTATATCATGCCCAATGTCTGGAAAAAACCCTTGCCATTATATTGACTATTGCTCCGGACAAGGACTTAAGTATGACACCCGCACAGATTGACTATGAAATGGATGAAACCTTTAACAAGACATTTGGTGACATAATAAAGGAATTGAAAACAATGTTTAAGAATCTAGAGGATAAACTTGTAAATAGGCTTGAAGCGGCTTTGCTTTTGAGAAATCGTCTTGCACATGATTATTGGTGGGAAAATGCAGTGGCGATAATGAGGTTGGACGGAAAGAAGGCTATAATATTGGAAATGGACAAGACAACAATGGAATTTATGGAACTTGATGCTATTTTTATGGATTTACTCATGGAACAAAGAAGAATGCTTCATATAACCGACGAGATGGTAGAGCAAATGGCTGAGAAAACAAAACAAGGGGCTGTTGAATATTTTAAGATTAAAAAAAGAAAAAGAGGAAAACATTGACTTATATATAACAGATATTATTCGCAAGGAAAATGTAGTTATTAAATTCTTATGAGCGAGGAAGAAGTTAATTTGAAAAGGTAATATTGAAATTTGGGTTGGCGATAATTCAAAATTTAAGCAGTAAAGGTGCGCAAAGGAGAAAGAATGAAAAGAATTAACTACAAAAAAATATCAACACTTATAGAGAATAAGCAGTTCGTTGAGGCCGAAGAAGTGCTGAAGGACCTAATTAAAAAACACCCCAAAGAAGCAAAGGCGCATTTTCTTTTAGGTGTTGTATATTCATATAATAAGCAGACAGAGTTATCGATTAAACAGTATAAGAAGACCATTTTATTAGACTCGAATTATGCTGATGCTTATTTTCACCTCGGCATGATTTATGAGTATAGTCGTGATGAATGGAAGAAAGCAGAAGGATATTATAAAGAAACAATTAAAAGAAATGTCAAAGAATCACAAGCGTTTATTAATCTGGCAAATATATGGTGGACTAAGCAAGGAGAACTCGACAAACCCATTGAATTGCTCAAAGAGGGTTTGTTGCATAACCCAAACGATGAAGGATTGTATCATATGTTAGGCCTATTATATGAGGATAAGGCAAAATGGTGCTTTGATGCCTCAAACGAACTCGGATTTAAGCATAGCAACAAAATTATGTTAAAGAGGCATGCAAAAAACCGGGACAGACTCAATTAATTGGTATAAGTAGGCAATTCCTTATGGGTTTTAGGACGTTGCCGGATAAATATCGATAAACCAGTCACAAATAGTGGGAGAAATGCAAAAATAATCCAGGTGCAGATTCCGGAGCAAGAAGACCAAGAATTCCGCTCCTTCGCTTTGCCCTTGTTTGTGCATAAGAGAGTGATAAAATAAGGGCAATCATTTACATTTAATTATCTATAACTGTCAGAATCTGACAGAAAGAACTTTCAATGCTGCGAAATCCGGTCATGACGACCACCCCATCCGCTCCTACGTTTTCGCCCTTGTTTCTGCAAAATAGAGTGATAAAATAATGTAATAAAAGGAAAGAAAGGGAGAGAAGAATGAAGAAAATCAATTACAAGGAAATCATGGCGCTTATTGATAATAAACAATTTTATGCTGCGGAAGATATATTGAATGAAATCATTAAAAAACACCCAATGGAAGCAAAGGCACATTACTTTTTGGGCGTAGTTTACTCATATAGGAATGAAACTGAACGTTCAATTAAACAATATAAAAAGGTAATCTCATTAGATCCAAATTATGCTGATGCTTATTTTTCCCTTGGGATGATTTGAAATTAAAAAGCGGATGATATAGTTTGCAATCTGTTGGGACACACAATTAATAGAATTTGACAAAAAAATTGACAAGGATTATAATTATTTTTGCGAAATGAGGAGGTATAAAAATGACGATCTATATTATTAGTATAATAGCTATATTTTTTATAGCAGTATTATTGGTATATTTGCTATTAAAACTTAAAAAGGATAATGATTTGTTAAAGAAAAAGTATTCAAAAATTATGGATGTTGACGCAGAAAGAGAAAATATTATCAAGGAAATTGGAAAATCAAAAAACGAAAAAGAAATCTTGCTTAATAATTATAAAACCGCACATTTTATTTACGACAAACTCCAAAAAGAGATTAATTTACTAGAAGACACAGTAGAGATGATGGAATTTGGGGTATACAAACCAAACTTCAATTTTGACACTTCGGATGAATATAAAAATGAATTATTAAAACTGCGAGAGTATGAGAAAACTTTGATCCGCACAAATGACGCAATAAAATGTTCAATTCAATGGACTGTAGGAAATAGTAAAGCAGAAGGCACTAGGATGACAAAGCAAAATGAAAAATTGATGATGAGAGCCTTTAATGGTGAATGTGACGCCGCCATTGCAAATATAAAATGGAACAATGCATCAAAAATGGAAGAAAGGGTGAAAAAAGCTTTTGAAACAATTAATAAATCCGGAGAAGTTACCAAAACCTATATAACGACTTCATATTTAGAAGCTAAATTAAAAGAGCTCAGATTGGCTTTTGAATATGAAGATAAAAAATACAAAGAAAAAGAAGAACAGCGTCAAATAAGGGAAGAAATGCGAGAGGAAGAAAAGGCAAAAAGAGAAATTGAACAGGCGAAAGAAGATGCTGAAAAAGAAGAGGATAGATACAAAAAAGCTTTAGAAAAAGCAAAAGAGGACATTTTAAAAGCTAGTGGAGAAAAACTCGAGCAACTTAATGGCAAAATTGTTGAATTAGAAAATCAATTAAAAGAAGCACAGGCTAATAAGGAAAGAGCAATTTCAAGGGCACAATTAACAAAATCAGGGCATGTATATATAATTTCAAATATTGGAACATTGGGTAGTGACATTTATAAAATTGGTATGACACGCCGCTTAGACCCTCAAGATCGTGTAAAGGAGTTAGGAGATGCTGCCGTTCCATTTCCTTTTGATGTTCATGCTTTTGTTTTTTCAGAAAATGCCCCGGAAATGGAAAAAATGTTGCACAATGCATTTGATCATAAAAGAATAAATTTAGTAAATCCTAGGAAAGAATTCTTTTATGTTACCCTTGATGAAATTGAGAAGTTTGCAAAGGAAAAAAATATAGATATTAAATTTACAAAAATGGCAGAAGCAAGGGAGTTTAGAGAATCGAAGGCTCTACGAGAAAAAGGAAATAAAATCATTCAACCGGAAAAAGTAAATGAATTGCCTTTAGATTTAAATAGTGTGTTTGAAAAAAATTAAAGGAGGTTTTATGATACCTACAATTGGAACGATGATTGAAGCTATTGGTATAATGATTGCGTTTTATATAATTTTAAAATGCTTTGGGTACTTGGATTACAAGGTGATAGTGCGGCGTCAGGAGTGACAAAATTCATGTGTGTTATTGCAGTAATAGCTAGTGGTATTTGCATATGGTTCCTATTCACCTCTGGATCAGCTTTAATTTCTTCAGCATCATCAATTGGTTCTAAATTTTAATAATAGGGGGTTTTTATGGCAGCAACATTGGTTAATCCAGGCAACAATTACAAGATT
>PLPI01000088.1 GCA_003159495.1 candidate division FCPU426 bacterium
TCCCGGCGCGTATGGTGATTTTATAACAAGCTCCACATCCAGCCTGCCGCCGAACGCCGCATTAAAGGCGTCTATCAGCAGGCTTAACCCCTTTCGCTTCTGCGCCATTGCCGCGCATAAAAAAATGAATTTATCCTTTTTTTCCGGCCTGTTATTTTTATTGTAAATCTTTTCATCGACACCGTGCGCAAGCACCCTTATTTTTTCCGCCGCAACTCCGGCCGATATGAAAACATTCCTGTTAAATACCGAAGGGACAAGTACAAGGTCAAGCTTTGAGTTTATAATGCCGGGCCAGTCATCCGGTATGGATGTGGCTTCACAGACCAGCATGCCGTATTTTACCGGCGAGGTTATATGGCGGTAATTTACCGGATGTTCAAAGGTCAGGGTTGCGGCTGCCGGAAAAGATTTTACAAGAGCGCCGGATATGTCCGCGCCCGGGTCAAAATCCGCGTCGTATAAAAATCCGCGCCGTTCGTAAATATGCACGGTATCGCCGCCCCCGATCAGGGCCGACACAATCCCCCTGCCGGCCTTTGCCCAGGAAGCGCAGGAACGCAGCAGGCCGAAATAATTTATTTCCACTTTTTAATTACACGTGGAGCAAATGGCCCATCTTCGCCTTTTTTGTCATAAGATACTTTTTATTCATGCTGTTTGGTTTTATTTCTATTGGTTCCCTGCCGGTTATCTCAAGCCCGTATCCCTTTAATCCGACCAGTTTTTTCGGATTGTTGGTCATCACGCGCATCCTGCGCACCCCGAGGTCGTAAAGTATCTGCGCGCCTATGCCGTAATCGCGCATATCCACCGGCAGCCCAAGGGCCATGTTTGCCTCGACCGTATCCAGTCCCTGTTCGTTCTGGAGCTTATAGGCCCTTATTTTATTCACAAGGCCGATGCCGCGGCCTTCCTGCCTCATATATAAAAGAATTCCTTTTTTTGCGTGTTTAATCCTGTCCAGCGCCGCATGAAGCTGGTCGCCGCAGTCGCATTTCAATGATGCGAATATATCGCCGGTCAGGCATTCGGAATGGACGCGCACCAGCACATCGTCTTTTGCCGTAATGTCGCCCTTGACAAGTGCGACATGAAGGTCATGCGCCTGTTTGTCCGTGTATATGATTATCTTGAAATCACCGTATTTGGTCGGCAGCGTTGTTTCAACGAGCCTTTCCACAAGTATCTCGTTTTTTCTCCTGTACCGGATTATATCCTCAACGCTGATTATTTTAAGGGTGTGCTTCGCGGCAAATATTTTGAGCTCGGCCATACGGGCCATTGTCCCGTTGTCGTTTAAGATTTCACAAATAACACCGGCTTTCACGGTCGCGCCGGCAAAACCCGCAAGGTCGACTGCGGCTTCGGTATGTCCCGTGCGTTCCAGCACCCCTCCGGGTTTCGCGTCAAGGGGAAATATGTGTCCTGGTTTTACAAAATCATCCGGCACTGCTTTGATTGAAACGGCTTTTCTTATTGTCAGCGCCCTGTCTGCCGCTGAAATTCCCGTAGTTACACCGGAGGAAGCGTCAATGGAAACGGTAAATGCAGTTCTCATGGATTCCCTGTTTTTCGCCACCATCTGGTCAAGGTCGAGTTTTTCAACCTGGGAGCGTTCCATGGCAAGGCATATCAATCCGCTGGCCTGTTTTGCCATGAATGTAATATGCGCGGCGGTAACCTTTTCCGCAAGGCATATCAGATCCCCCTCGTTTTCCCTGTTTTCATCGTCGACAACTATTATCATTTTTCCTTTTTTAAGATCCTTAACGGCGTCCTCAACGGCCGCCAGCCTGAACTTTTTCATAATAACGCTCCTTTTTGTATGCGGATACTTTCGCTTTTTTATCTTGCAGATACTGCCGGAAAACCATATTTTATTTATACCTGGAGTTTAGCGGGCCGGCCCGCTAAACTAAAACAGTTTTCTGCGGTATCATGTATACATATCAACAAGCATGCCCCTTATCCTGTCAAGCGCGGCCAGTATGTCAAGGCTGTCCGACTGGGATTCAAGCAATGCTTTTGTGAGCTTTTCAAGTTCCTTGTCGACCATATCGACTATTATATAAACTTTCTTCCTTTTTATCATAATTTTCGACGAGTCCGAAACCTTGACGGTATATATTTTTCTTATTGCCTGTTCCATAAAGCTCTTTACCATTTTTTTATACTTGTCAAGCTCGCCGAAAGTCCTGTGCTGCGCCAGGTTTTTTGCCTGGCTGTTTATCTCCTCGACAAGCTGGTCAAGGGAAAGTTTGACCTGCTCCTCGGCGGCATTATCCAGCTGTTTCATGAAATTTGCGTCATTTACCGTATCCCGGCTGAAACTTTTCGCCCCTCTTTTAACGCTTATCCTTTTATTTTTGTTCATCCTCGGCTTGTCGTCGTCGCCGAGGGGCCTGAACGGGTCGTTTATCCTCATATTATATTCCCTTTCTTACGAATTTTTCCACATATTTTCCTATAAGGTCAAATTCCAGATTTACCTTGTCCCCTGTTTTCATATTTTTAACCGCGGTTGACGCAAGCGTTTCCGGTATGACCGAAACCGTAAAAGAGGTGTCATGCGTATCATATGCGGTCAGGCTTATTCCGGAAACAGTTATGGAGCCTTTTTCTATAAGATAGCGTGAATATTGCGCGGGATAATTTATTTTCAGGACGGCTCCGGCTCCCTTTTTTTCAATGGATTTTACCGTTCCTGTACAGTCAATATGCCCCTGCACGATATGCCCGCTTAAAAACTTATCCGCGGTCAGCGGATATTCAATGTTGACCACTTCACCCGTTTTTTTCATGCCGGCCGTGGTGCGGTCCAGTGTCTCGGCGCTTACGTCCGCGGAAAACTCCCTCAATCCCCTGAAAGCGACGGCAGTCAGGCACGCTCCGTCCACGGCAATAGATACCCCCTTTTCACTGCTTAAAAGGGGTTTATTCAGGGCTATGGTAATTATCTTTGCGCCGCCTGCCGCGGACTTTACCGCCTTTATCCTTCCGGTGTCATAAACTATGCCGCTGAACATAACTGATTTCTCCTTTTATAAGCATATCTTCTCCAACCCTTATTATATCATGATTTTTTATATTTACGGCGTCCGCAAGCTTTTTCAGCCCGAGCCTGCCGGCAACCGGGAGTCCCTCGGAACCGATAAATACAGGGGCGACATAGAGCCGCGCTTCGTCATAAAGTTTTTCCCTGAGAAAAGATGTGTGTAAAACGCCGCCGCCCTCCACCAGCACCGAATTTATCCCGTATCCGTACAACATGCCAGCCGCGGAAGAAAGATTTTTCCAGCGGTTAATTATGTTGACGCCGGATCTTACAAATTTGCGCATTTTCGCTTCCGGCATCGCGGATGTAAATATATATATATCACCCGGGGCGGAGTTTTTGAATATGTTGGCGGCGGGCAGGATTCGTCCTTGCCGGTCAAAAATTATTTTTTTTATTTTCCTGGTTTTGTCCATCCTGCAGTCCAGGTAGGGGTTGTCCTTAAGAATGGTCCCTATGCCGGCCGCTATTGCGTCGCATTCCAGGCGCAGGATCTGCCCGGACTCCCTGGCCTCCGGCCCGGTTATCCACTGCGAAGTACCGTCTGAAAGGGCCATTTTCCCGTCCAGCGATATGGCGGCTTTCATTATTATATACGGCAGTCTCTTTTCCATGTTTTTTACAAAGAACCTGTTCAGGTACCTGGCTTCCTTTTCAAGCACTCCCCTGACAGTTTTTATCCCGGCCGATTCAAGCACCCCGAACCCGCCGGAATTAACGCCGGGGTTTGGATCAACCATTGCCGCTACCACTTTTTTAATGCCGCTGTTAATTATCGCCGTGGTGCACGGCGGGGTCCTTTTGTTTGTATGACAGCAAGGCTCCAGGTTTACATAAAGCACCGCGCCCTTTGCCTTTTTACCGGCCTTTGCAAGCGCCTCGGCTTCAGCATGCGGCATGCCGGCTTTTTTGTGCCACCCGTCCGAGATTATCCTGTTGTTTTTTACAATGACACAGCCCACCATGGGATTCGGGCTGGTATGCCCGGCCCCGAGCCGCGCAAGTTCTAACGCCTTTTGCATATAAAATTCGTCTTTGTTTATCATGAAAAAGATTATAACACAAAAAAGGGGGTCTTTATAAGCCAAAAAAATCCAAAAATCCTCTGTTTTCACTTGCAATTATGGATTTTATTTTATAATATATATCCACGTGCGGATATGGCGGAATTGGCAGACGCGCTAGATTCAGGTTCTAGTGGGCGAAAGCTTGTGTGGGTTCAAATCCCTCTATCCGCACCATATTTTCCGGCCAGAGGCCGGAAAATGAAGTTAAAAGTCAAAATGCAAAACCAAAAATTACAATTCAAAAATTTGAACCAGATGCAAATCATTGTTTTATTTCTATTTGTCCTTAATTTAAACTTTGTAAATTGTACTTTTTGGTTTTGATTTTTCAATTTTAAATTTTCCAACCTATGGTTTAATTAATTTATCAACCTGCCTTACGGCTTCCGGCATAACTTCCTGCGGTTTCTTGTCGTTGCCCCATACTTTGTCCAGCGCCGGAAATATGTATGAATTAAGCGCCTCCTGCCATTTGTCGGTATCGGGGGCGAAACAGCCGTAATTGACCGCGTCGAGCAGGAATTTTTTTGATACCGGCGGCTTGCCGTCCAGAAAAGCCGGAGATTCGGCAATGGACTTTATCGAAGGCTGGGCAAGACCCGTCATCGCAAGCTCCTTTTGCCCCTCTTCACCGGCAAGAAAGGTAAGCAATTTCCATGCCTCAAGGGGATGTTTTGTAGATTTTAATATGGAATATCCGCCGCCGCTTAAAAGATACCCGCGGCCGCCTTTCGGACCCTCCGGGAAAACCTGCGCGTCCCAGTCGAATTTAATGGTCTTCCTGAAATACGGCGTCTTCCATATTCCCGATAAAAACATCGCCGCCCTGCCATTTACAAAAAGATCGGCGGCCCCGACCCCGCCCATGGCGCTCATCTGCGAAGGCGACGGCATGACCCTGTATTTGTACATAAGGTCCTGCCTGTACTGGAAGGCGTCAATGGCCTCTTTTGAATCAAGGAGGCATTTTGTCGGTTTTTTCAGGTTGTCGACAAGAGCTCCGCCGTTTGATAGCACAAAAGGCTCCCATATTCCCCACTCATCAGCGTAACCGAATGTGGTGGAGCCGTCGCTGTTTTTCTTCGTCATCTTTTCCGCCATGGCGCGCATGTCGTCCCAGTTCCAGCCGCCTGCAGGGTATTTTATGCCGTTTGCGTCAAACATATCCTTATTATAAAAGACGACGCAGACCGGGGCGATATCGCGCGGCAGAACATAAAGGTTGTTATCCACGGTAAATTTCTCTATTATTTTTGGATAATACTTATTAAGGTCCATTTTATCGGCGGATACAAAATCATTGAGAGGCAGGAGTATCCCCTTTTTCGCGTAAATGTAAAACTGTTCGGCGTTTACAAACATCACATCCACCGGATTCCCCCCGGCAATCTGCGTGATGATTTTTTCCGTATAAGCGTCCCCGGCAGGGAGCCGCTCAAGCTTCACTTCAATTCCCGGATTGGCCTTTTTGAACTGGTCAACGCTCTTGTTGATTATATCTATCTCGGATGTATCCCCCCAGAAAGCACAGCGCAGAGTGACTTTGTTGCCGGCCTTTGTACAGCCGGAAAAAA
>PLPI01000100.1 GCA_003159495.1 candidate division FCPU426 bacterium
TTCTTTTTTCATGAGCGCCGCGGCTTTATAGGCAAGATTCTTTTCAGGAGGGATTTTTAATCTGTTAAAATAATCAATTAATTCGATACCTGCCCCCCTTACGCGCTCGATATCAATTATATCATAGAGGGAAACAGGATCGAATACCGACCGGATGTAATGATAGCCGTCAGCCGGGTCTTTTCCTGTTATTTTAAGGCCAAGATTGACTTTTGCGGGTGATAAAAATATCATAGTCTATTTTGCCTTTAATATTCCGTTTATTTTATCCTGAACGGCCTTTTTGGAATCCGGCCCTGATTTTAACGATTTGTTGTAATACTCGACGGCTTTATCCGGCTTGCCTGACTTCGCATACGCGTCTCCTATATGTTCATAAACCGTCGCGTCCCCGCCATTTTGCTTTTCGAGTAAAGCCGCAGCTTTGAGAAGTTCTTCAAGGGCCCTATCATATTCGCCTTTTTTGAAATAAACCCAGCCGAGGCTGTCCTCATAAAAACCGTTCTTACTGTCGATTGACAGGGCCTTTTTTACAAGTTCAAGGGCTTCATCAAGGTTTTCTCCCGAGTCAGCGTAAGTATAGCCTATATAATTGCAGGCGTCGGCGTTTTTAGGGTCAATTTTCAGTACGGCATTGAACTCTGCTATGGAATCCGTATAATCCTTCTGCCTGTCATAAACAATGGCCAGGTTAAAATGGAGCTTTTCAGAATCCTTAAACTTCGCAAGGCCGTCCTTATAAACCCTGACGGCTTCGTCATATTTTCCGGAATCAAAATAAGCAGCTGCAAGCACCGTATAAAAATCCTCGACGTCCTGATGATCTTTCAGCGCTTCAGTAAAAAACTCTATGGCTTTGTCCATTTTTCCGGTTTCCGAATAAATGTAACCTATATGATAATATGCGTTCATAAATTTGCCGTCGGTTTTGAGTATATTGTTGAATTCACCGAGCGCTTTGTCATATTTTTTCATTTCTTCATAGCACAGGCCGGTAAAATATTTCACCATATTGTCGTCCGGTTTGATTTTTGCGGCCTTATTGAGTTCATCAAGGGCGTCCTTAAATCTTCCATCCTTGAGATAGATAATACCGAGGGAGTATAAAAGCATGTAATCGTCCCCCTGCGTCTTCATCATGGTTTTATAAATTTTTATGGCATTGTCAAAATCCTTCTGCCTGTAGTATATTTCCGCCATTGATTTCATTGATTCCGCGTCGCCCGGGCTTAAAGCCAGATAATCGCCGTATATCCTCAGGGCGCTTTTATCGTCCCCGATGAGTTCATAGACGCCCGCAAGCGCGGTGTACGCCTTAAAATACATGGGATTTTTATCTATCGCGGCCTGAAAATATTTCAGCGCGCCGTCATAATCCTCTTTATCGGCGTAAAGCAGGCCTATATTGTAATAAGCCCCGGCTGCGTCCGGAGACAATACAACGCTCTTTGTAAAAAGTGAATCCGCCGTATCCATGTCGTTTTGTTTAAAAGCTATCACACCGAGATAAAAATATGGATCGGCAATTGAAGGATCAATATGCATGGCGCGCTCAAATATGCACTTTGCCTCGTCCAGTTTGCCGTCGTCAAGCTTCACCCTTCCGGCCATGATAAGTATATCGGTATTGTAAGGGTCGTTGGAAAGCCCTTTTTCAACCATTTCCTTCATGCCGGGGACGTCGCCTTTGAGCCCCATAAGGTACGCAAGCTGTTTGTATATGGCGCCCGGCGCGTAGGAATATTCAACGGAAATTTTATAATATTCCATGGCATAATCGTCCTCGGCGGCCAGTTCAGCTGTATATCCGAGCCCGTAATAAAGGTATGATACGGCTTCCTGGTACGGATTAATATCCACATCCGGCCTTGTGATATTGCCGGAGTCAAGATATGTTTTATTAATGGCGCAGCCGGATGAGAAAAACGATGCCGTCAGGACAAAAATAAAAAAAACGGCGCAATATTTTGTGATTTTTCTATTGTTCAAATTTTTTATCCGTTATCCTGAGCCTTTTATTTATTATCTTTAAAAGGGCCATCAGTATTTTTGCGGCGATTTTCGGGTCCGAATCAAGCATCTCATTGAATGAATTTCTTGTAATAACCACAAGCTTCGAGTCTATGCTGGTTCTTCCGGTCGCCGATCTGGTACCGGAGTCTATAAGCGCCATTTCCCCGGTTATTTCTCCCGGCTTGATTTGCGCGATTATTAACTCCGAATCCTTTGTTTTTTTAATTATGTCGACTGCGCCTTCGGCCACAATGTAAAGTATCTCTCCGGGCATGCCTTCCACAAAAAGAGTCGAGTCTTTCTTATAGGTTTTCTCAAATATTCTTTTGGATACAATCTCAAGTTCAGCGTCGTCCAGTTCCTTGAAAAGTACCAAGTTCCTTAATTTTTCATATTCAACCTGTTCTGGCATTATACTGTCACAACCTCCGGATTTTTCGTGCCGCCTTTAACAGGCCTTATTTTGGATCAAATCTCTATTTCCCAGCCTTCCTGAAGCGCATAAGATTTTTCAAACCTGGCCTGCGCCCGGCGCTGTATCTCATCCACATCCGCGTCGGTATGCTCGGGGGCGTGATGGCACAGGTGAAGTTCCTTTACGCCCGACAGCTGCGCCACCTTGATGCCTTCCTCGTAAGTCGAATGGCCCCATCCCACATATTTCGGGTACTCCTCGGGCGTAAAATGTGCGTCGTACATCAGCACATCGGCGTCTTTTGCCAGCTCAATGAGCTTGTTATCCGGCACGGCCCAGTGTTCGATATCGGTGGCATAGACAAAAGAACCATTTTTTCCGTCAACCCTGTAAACGAGCATCCCGCCCGGATGGTTGATTTTTACCGAGGTTATCTTAAAGGGGCCTATATTTATCTCCTCTTTTTCCCTTATCTCGTTAAAATTGAGTTTTGCCATCATTCCGGAGAGTTCCACAGGAAAATTAATAAATTCCTGCTGGCGTTTCATGACATCCTGAACAGACTTATTATACTTTGTCTCGCCATAAATATTAATTTCATTGCCTTTGATAAAACCCGGCGCAAAAAACGGGAACCCCTGAAGATGGTCCCAGTGATAATGCGAAAAAAGCATGTGTAATTTATGTCCGGTGGGGCCCTGTTTGAGCAGGTCCCTGCCCAGGTTTCTCAGGCCGGTTCCGGCGTCAATAATCAATTTGGTGTTGGCCTCTTCGATAAGCACGCATGTAGTATTGCCGCCGTATTTTACCGTATCGCGCGAAGGAACGGGAATCGAACCCCTGACGCCGTAATATTTTATCCTCATTTATCCTCCGAATAAAACAATTTTGAATGAAAAACAAAATCCTTATTTTATTATATCCCAATTATCCTATATTTATCAAGTCAAAACTATCTCCGTAACGCTGCCTGATTATATTTTCAAGCCGCTCCTTTTCATCCTGATGCCCGTCATCAAGGCCGTCCACGACGGCTGAAGCTGCTTCCCTTGCCAGAAACAGCTCGGATCTGTCTGTGAATATATTGGCGACCTTAAATTCGCTGATGCCGTGCTGGCGCGTTCCAAGGAACTCTCCCGGCCCCCTTATCTCAAGGTCTTTTTCGGATATCTTAAAACCATCCTGTGTTTCCTCCATAGTTTTAAGGCGTTTTATGGAATCCTCAGTGTGAGGGTCTCCAACAAGAATGCAGTATGATTGTTTTTCCCCCCTGCCAACCCTGCCTCTCAACTGATGCAGCTGGGAAAGGCCGAACCTGTCGGCATGTTCTATCATTATTACCGACGCATCCGGAACGTCTATGCCCACTTCAATTACCGTTGTAGCCACAAGGATATCGGTCTGCTTGTTCCTGAACGACGTCATGACGGCATCGCGCTCGTCTTTTTTCATGCGGCCGTGTATAATCGCCGTTTTAAAATCCCTGAAACGCGCGGATAGTTCTTTCTCCATCTCGATAGCGGACTTTAAATCCACCTTCTCGGATTCCGCAACCAGCGGATAAACAGCGTATACCTGCTCACCGTTGCGCAGCCTCTGCTCCAGAAAAGAATATATCGTACCCGTGTCGCCCGACTCAAAGACATGGGTTTTAATTGGTTTTCTCCCGGGCGGCATTTCGTCTATTATGGAAACATCCGTGTCCCCGTAAACGGTCATTGAAAGCGTCCTGGGTATGGGAGTGGCCGTCATAATAAGGCTGTGGACCGGTTCCCTGCCCTTTTTAACAAGCGCCATCCTCTGCATGACTCCGAACCTGTGCTGTTCGTCAATGACAACAAGCCCCAGATTCCTGAATATAACATCATCCTGAATAAGCGCGTGGGTCCCTATTACAATATCAATTTCACCATTGCCTATTCTTTCTATGATCTTCGCCCTTTTTGCCTTCGGCATCGCCCCGGATAAAAAACCGCATGTTATTCCCTGCCCTTTAAATAACGCGTCCGAACTCCTGAAATGCTGCTGCGCCAGTATCTCGGTTGGGGCCATAATCGCGGATTGAAAGTCGCCCTGCTTTGCCATTACGCACGCGGCAAGCGCCACGATGGTTTTTCCCGAACCAACATCACCCTGAAGCAGCCTGTTCATGGGAGAGCCGGATATCACATCGGCGCCGATTTCAGAGAGCACCCTCTTCTGCGCCCCTGTCAGGCCAAACGGGAGGCTTTTTATGAAATTATCATACATTCCGCCGGCGCTGGCAAAAATTATCCCTTTTTCTTTTTTAATGCCTAGGCGCCGCAAAAGAAAGGCCAGCTGCAGGTAAAAAAACTCGTCAAAAACAATCCGCCGCTTTCCCGCCTTTAATGACTCAAAATTTTCGGGAAAATGGAGGGAATATATGGACGCCTTCAGCCCCGCCAGCGAATACTTTTTAATTACCGATACCGGCATGTCGTCGGACAGCGCCGGCAGGTAAATATCCAGGGCGTTCTTAATTATTCTCCGCAGCTGCTTCTGGTATAATTTGTCTGTCAAAGGATAGATTGGTACAATCCTGTTCATATTTACTGATGTATTGCTTTCACCGGGCTCGTCATCCATTATCTCGTATTCCGGGCCGGCTATCTGGAGGTAGTTCCTGTATGTGTCGATTTTGCCGTGGAATATAACCTCAAAGCCTCGTTTTAAAACCTTTTCAATATACGGCTGGTTGTACCATACCCCGGATATAAAACCTGTATGGTCCTTTATTGTAACCCTGGTTATTCTGAGCCGCGGCCTTACCTGCCTGGTCTCCGACGCTATTACAACCCCCTGCAAGGTTTCCAGTTCCCCGGGCCTTGCTTTTATTATCGGCGTAAGATTTGAACGGTCAACCCAGTCCCTGGGCAGGTAATAAAGCAGGTCCCTGACGCTCTTAATCCCGAGCTTTTCAAGAAGCACCGCGCGCTGCGGCCCGACGCCTTTTACATACTGTACTTCGGTGTCAATATTAATCTGCGCCATGTCAGTTCATATTCATTATCTGGGTCATGGAATCGTCGACCGTTGAAGATGACGGTTTGTTGAATCTTGCCTGGGGTATTGCGCTTATATTTATGGTAAAATATATCTCTTCCGCATTGTCCTGCCTTTTCGACCACGAGCCGCTCACATCCCAGCAATGGAGGTGCCAGGTAACCGTATAAACATGGGAATTTAAAACCTTGGCTATGAGGTCGTATTCCCTTGCCACTGTAAACCTGAATTCGGGCGTCAAATCAAATGTCATTGACGTGCCGAATGTCAACACATCCGGCGTCCTTGTTACCGCGCCAAATCCGGTGGGATCCAGAGCGTTATTTACATAATTGGTATAAACACCGATATCCCAGAGCGCCTTGGGCCCCATATCCTTCACATCAAAATTGAGGTTAAGGCTTTTTATACTGTTTACATAAGGGCTGTAAATGCCTGATGAGGAGAAATATATGTCCCTTGCGCTGGAATAAAGGTTGAAG
>PLPI01000054.1 GCA_003159495.1 candidate division FCPU426 bacterium
GCGCAAGATTGGCGCCGTTTGTGATAATCGTATTTGCGGTATTTGTTTTTATCAGGGACGGAAAGTTTCCGGGAAGAAATTTGAAAAAAATAATTGTTTCGGCCTCCGTTGCTCTGGTAATTTCACTGCCGATGGCGGTTTCTGCAGCAAGGAATTTAAATACGTTCGTGATGAGGCAAAACCAGGTATCGATATTCAATTCAAACGTCCAATGGTCGGAAAAAAACCGGGAATGGTTCACGGACACAAGGCCGAAAACAAAGGTGCTTGTGGAAAATATTGAAAAAACACTTTTGATGTTTAACTTCAGCGGAGACACAAACAATCGGCACAATATTTCCGGTATGCCCGAACTGGACTTCTATTCAGGAATATTCGCCTTTATCGGGTTTGCTTATTTGCTTACAATGCTGGCAAGCCCGCCTTATTTTCTGATGCTTACCGGGTTCCTGATATTCATGACAACGGGGTTTTTGACAATTGAGGCGCCGCAGAGCCTAAGGACGCTTACTGCCGCGCCGTTAGTTATATTTTTTATGGCCGCATTTGCCGTCAGGTTTCTTTCATTTTTTAGAAAAGGACTGCCGTTATTAATGGCATCCCTGGTTATCGGTGCGATGATATTACTGTCCTGTGTTGAAAATTACAACACATATTTTGAAAAGCAGGCGCATGACTGGCGCTGCTGGCAGGATTTTTCCACGCTGGAATACGAAGCCGGAAAAATGGCTGAAACGGCGGCGACCGCGGGATGGGAAGTGACGGTGCCTTTTAACTTTTACTATTATCCCTCTTTCAGGTTTGCGGACAGCGACGCTGATAAATGCAAAATTTTCAGCCTTGCGGATTTTTTGCCGGGAAAAGGCGGTGGATCCAAAAAATATTTGTACATACTCCCGTCGGAATACATGCTTCTGGGTGACTACATAAAAGAATTATGCCCGGATGCGGCTACGGCGCCTGTTTTAAACCCTTACAGCGGAGATACACTTTATTATTATTATGAAATAACCCCTAATGACCTTAAAAACATCAGGGGGCGGCACACGGACAATGGCGCAAATGTTGCTTATTACAGCGGAAGAAATTTTACGGGAGACAGGATGGAGCAGCGCGTTCCAATGATAATGGTCACTCCTTTTGACAATCCGGGGTTTAATATAGCCTCCGCTGAATGGTCGGCAATATTAAACGTTCCGCAGGCCGGCGACTACGAAATGAACATGCGTTCGCTCGGAAGGGCATGCCTTTTTATTGACAATAAGGCGGTTGAATGCAGCGGCGATGAGGATACCAGGAAAACCACGCAAACCAGCGCCGGTTGTTTTATGACAGAGGGCAGACATTACGTCGTTGTCAAATACAATCCGTGCGAGTCCAATACGGCCAGGGACAACGTGGGATTATGGCTTGTCTGGAAAAAACCAGGAGATAGCGATGTTTCAATTATTTCGGGAAACTTATTATCACCGGGAAAATTATAATTTAACATTGAACCCATGCTGATATTTTGTTATAATTTATTATATCTACAACACAACATAAAAGGGAAAAGTGAAACTTAAAATGAAAATAAAACCGGTTTTAATTTTTCTCGCAATGATATTTTTATTTTGTTCGGCGCGGATTTTTGCAGCGAATTCCATGGTATCAAACCTTACAATGACCCCTGCCAACCCGAACTTCGGTGACCTTGTCACAATTAATTTTGATTACTGTTCCAATAACGCCAGCGGCGAGCTTATTGCGGCGGTTTCCACTTTTTCCGCACTCCAGGGGTTTCCGACGGTAGGGCAGGTGCTTGTGGTTTCCAACGCTGGAATCAATGTGCCGACCGTCGGATCAAACGGAACCGACCTGGGTTATAAAATGGCGATGCCGACCGGAGCGGCCTGCATAGACTGCGGCGGCTCGGCAACCGACGGCGACAAGACCCAGCATTACACGTGGCAGTTCAACATACCAAATTCAAACATGTTCCCGGGCTGCAACAACACGAGCCTTCATCTTTATATAGGCAACAAGGATTATTACGAAGGAAGCGGCGACTGGACGGGAATATCGGGCTGCCAGCTAAACTCGCTTTCGTGGTCAATCGGCGTGCCTGCAAAAGAATTCACCATACATAAACGCGCGGAAGGCGTCCTGAATTCAACGGGCGACTACATATTATATTCCATAGATTACACTTACGGAAACGGCCAGCTGAAAATAACAGACCCGTTACCCGCGAACCTGAAAATTGTTTCAGTCGGGCCCGCGGCCATAGCATCCGGAGCCGGGGCAGGGGACACATCCGGCATCGTTACATGGATACTTCCGGACAAGACGGGACTCCCGGGAATTTCTTCCGGAACGGTTTGGATACTCTGCCAGCTTAATTCCACGCTTGCCTCCGGCACAACCATCACGAACACATCCACCGGCACTATGGGTGGGACGCCGCCGGACCAGGTCTCGTCAGTTATCAGCACAGTGGGACAGGCGTCAATGTCGGTCACAAAATCATACGGCCCTCCGGGAGGCGCCTTTAACCAGTTTGACACGATAACATATTTCCTTGATTACCAGATAAGCGGGTCGAAACTCGGCGCCTACGAGTCATTTGACGAAATGCCCCTGGGGGCGTCATATTCCGGCGCAACCCCGCCGCCCAACTGGGAGTTCAGGCCGTACGGGGCAAATACCGGGATATGGACCGTGAAGAATCCGTGCGGGACGGGCGACAATTATATCCAGGCGAACCCGAACGGCACCAGCCAGTATCCGGGCATGCTTTTAAACACCCCGACGGGCCATAATTTCTGCACGGGCGAGATAATGGTTGACGCTGAAATAGAAGGGACATGGAGCGGGGCAGATTCCCAGATAATAGTCAGGGATAACGGGCAGACCGGCGCTTCCAATTATTCCGTAGGGCTTATTCTTTCCCAGGATTCCGGCCCGGCATATGTCGGCTTTCAGATTACAACCGCCGGATCCGCGGGTTATCCGGGGATCAATTATCCGTCGCCTCTCGTCCAGTTAAATAAATGGTACAGCGTGGATATAATGGTAACGCAGTCAGGAAATGATTACGTCTACCAGGCAAAGGTATGGCCGAAAGGCGATCCGGAACCAAGCGCATGGATGGCGTCATACACACAGACAGGCGGGGCAATAAGCCCTGTTTGGCGCTGCGACGGACTTGGCAATTATACGGACTGGCGCCCGGGGTTTAACGAACAGGGCGGGGATGACGGCGGAAATCCGGTCCTGGATTCATTTGATAATTTTGTAATTTTAAACCCCTTCACAAACTCAAGCGCCACACTGTTTGATACGGTGCCTGCCGGGGTCAGTTACACAAACTATTCAGGGGCCATCGCCCCTTCAACAACGGGCCCGGTGGTTCTGTGGAACCTTGGTTCGATAGCGGATCAGAGCGGTTCATACACATGGTGGGGAAAGGTAACCTCATCATGCGATACAATATCAAACGTGGCGGGTATGGGTTCCGCGTCGGCGGCTTCGGTTTTTTCCAATGAGGTGGACGTCAGCGTCTCATGCGGCTCACCCACATTTACACCCACATACACAAATACCCCGACGCCGTCAGCTTCCCCGACACAGTCAATGACGCCCACAGATTCACCGACTTATACCGAAACACAGACACCCACGGGGACGCCCACGCCAATGCCGGCAATCATAAATGTAATCCTGACGCCGGTGGACCCTGCCACATCTGTTGGTGGAACCGCGCAGATAATGATAATAGTGAATAATTCCGGGGCACAGGCGGTAAACGGCGTGCTATCGGCGACGGTGCCGGCCGGCACAACCCTTGACCTTTCCAGTACGGATAACGCGGGATGGAGTTCCACGACCACGGGGCCGGTTCTTCCCGCGGGAAGCGTAATAACAAGGAATATCGGGACAATGTATTACAACGCGTCGTTGATATACGAGTTTACGATTACCACCGACAGCACACTGACGTCGGGTACCACAATCAATATCGACCCGGCAACCGTAACATACGACGACCTACCGCCGTTTTCGACGGGAAATGTGAAACAGAGCAACCCGGCGCAGATTCAGGTGGGTGATATAGAAATTTATCCGAACCCGTTTAACCCTGCCACGGCCATAGGGGGAGCCCTGAAATTCGCGAACCTCCCGCGCGGCACGCAGATATCCATCTATACCATAAGCGGGGAGCTTGTGATGGACTTTAACGCAAAGTCGGCGTATGTATACTGGGACGGAAAAAACATAAACAAAAAGATGTCGGCCGCAGGGGTCTATTACTACGTGCTGAAATACAACAGCGGCAAATCGATCTTGACCGGGAAAATATTCCTGATAAAGCAGTAAAATACCCCTATTCGCAATACTAACTTTCCAAAACAACCTCTTTATGATATACTAAATCCGTTGCGTAAAAAACATACTGGAGATACATATGAAAATTGGTATTGCAGGGGGCGGATTTGCGGGCTTGACTGCCGCTTACAGGCTTTTACAGGCCGGGCATGAGGTTGAGATTTTTGAAAAAGAGGGTATATCGGGGGGGCTCGCCAATGCCTTTGATTTCGCCGGATCGAAACTGGACAAATTTTACCGCCATATTTTCTCAAGCGACACGGATATCATATCCCTTATAAACGAGCTCGGCCTCAAGGGCGATTTAATGTGGCTCGAATCAAAGATGGGATTTTATTATAACGGCGTTATCTATCCTTTTTCCACCCCGCTTGACATCCTTTTTAAATTCACGGCCCTTTCTTTCATAGACAGGGTAAGGCTCGGGCTCATGACAGTGTATCTAACGAAAGTGAACAACTGGAAAAAGTACGAGAAAATAACGGTACGCGAATGGGTGGAAAAATTCGCGGGCAAAAAGGTTTATGAGGTGGTGTGGGGGCCCCTTTTAAAACAGAAATTTGCGGAGCTTTCCGACTCTATATCCATGACCTGGCTTTACGGCAGGATTCATTCCAGGGTTGTTTCGCGCAGCGGCGGAGGAATGAAGGAATACCTGGGATATATGAAAGGTTCTTACCAGAAATTAATCGATACGCTTGAAAATAAAATAACAGCCATGGGCGGGATAATCAGAAAGAACGACGCCGTAACGAATGTCATAATAAAAGATAAAAAAGCGGGCGGGTTTAAGACGACCTCGGGCGTCCATACTTTTGACGCCGTTCTTTTGACCATGGCGCCTGAACTTCTCTCGAAAATCGCCGACCTGGGCGATGCCCGGCTCAATGAGAATTTAAAAAAGCTTAAATATTTCGGGGCTATGGATCTGGTGCTCAGGATGAAAAAGTCTGTCAGCCCGGTTTACTGGATGAATATAGCCGACCCGGCGAGCCCGTTCGTATGCGTGGTGGAGCACACAAATCTGGTGCCGAAGGAGTGCTACGGCGGCGACACCATTGTTTATATAGGAAAATATCTTTCCACCGATTCCGAACTTTACAGGGCGGACAATGATTCCGTTAAGGCGAGGTTCTTTGCCCACCTGAAAAAAATATTCCCCGCTTTTGACGAAAACGACGTGATCGAATCCAGGATATTCAGGGAGCCGTATTCACAGCCTGTCGTTTTGAGGGAACATTCAAAGATTATGCCGGATTATAACACGCCTGTGGAGGGGCTTTATATCGCGAATATGTCCATGATATACCCGGAGGACAGGGGCATGAGCTACAGCGTAAGGCTCGGCAACGAAGCCGGCAGGATAATCGCGGAAAAGTTAAAAAAACAGGGCAGTCAGCAGGAGGAAATTAAAAGATGAAAATATCAGCTTTTTTCCCGGCTTATAACGAAGAGGCCAATATAACGGCGCTCGCGGAAAAAACCTCAAAGGTACTATCGGGGCTCTGCGAGGATTACGAGGTTATTATAGTGAACGACGGCTCAAAGGATAAAACCGGAGAGGTTGCCGCGGCGCTTGCCGCGCGCGACAAACATATAGTGGCCATTAATCATGAAAAAAACATGGGTTACGGCGCCGCTGTGAAAACCGGTATGTACGCTGCAAAATTTGAATGGGTATTTTTTACCGACGGCGACGGCCAGTTTGATGTAAGTGAAATAGGCCTGCTTGTCAAACTAACGGACAAATACGACTTTGTAAACGGATTCAGGATTAAAAGGGCCGACGGGTTCATGAGAAAACTTAACGCATTTGCCTGGGGAACCATGGTAAAACTGTTATTCAATTTTCATGTGAAGGATGTCGACTGCGCCTTCAAATTATTTAAAAAAGAGATACTTGACAGGGCGATGATAGAATCCGAAGGGGCGCTTGTCTCTACGGAACTTCTGGCAAAGACAAAAAAAATGGGTTATAAAATAGGAGAAGTCGGGGTGCACCATTATCCCCGCACGGCCGGCACGCAGACCGGGGCGAAGCTGAAGGTGATACTCAGGGCCTTCGGCGAGCTATTCAAACTTTACGGGAAGATTCAGCAATGGGGAAAATAATAAAGGCCGTTATCGCCCTTCAGTTTATCCTTGCCTCCGCAATATTCGGGGCGGGGACGACTGCCATGGATATTTTAACGTCGGACACGGGCATCAGGGCAATAGCAATGGGCGGCGCTTACACCGCGGCCGGCAACGACCCGGAGGCCATTGATTACAATCCAGCGGGGCTCGCAAGGGTGAAGTCGGCCGAAGCGCAGGCTTTTTACGACAGGGGCATGACCGGCATGATAGATCTTGAGATGTTTAACGGCATTTATTCACAGCCGGTTGAAACCCAGTTTCTTGAGGGTTATTTCGCGATTCAGGGGATATACCTCGGTGTACCCGGGGTTATGAATCCCGACGCGGTCGATGACAGCGGCAATTCGGCTCCGGCCGCGGCTTTCAACGAGACATTCATAAAAGCCACATATGCTTTTAACCTGGCAAAGATGGACTGGATAAGCGCGGATTTTGTAAAAAACCTGAATCTGGGCGTCTCAATCGGTATGGCGATGGAACAGATAGGGCCTTATAACGGATCCACTGTAGAGTTTGACGCGGGCGGGCAGTATTTTGTACCTGACACAAAGATTGTGCTTGGCGCGTCGGTCATGAACGCCGGCCTTAACGTAAAGGTTATAAATGATTCGTCGCCTCTGCCTCTGACATTCAGGCTCGGGGCCGCGGATTCTTTCGTGGTGGACAAAAACAACGACCTGCTTGTTTCCGCCGATGTAATACAGGATGTTTACGATTATACAAGATTCGCGTTCGGGGCCGAAGACAGCATAATGAAAAAGTTCTTCCTGCGGGCGGGGTATAACACCAGCCTGGACACACGCAACGCGTCATATGTCTCGGCGGGCTGCGGTGTGATACTTGATTTTATGCAGTATTCGGTTTCAATTGATTATACTTACAGGATGGAATTATTCGACGCGTTCACGGATTTTTTAAGTGATAATTATTTCGGGCTGGGTGTGAGGTTTTAAAAAATGGTTCTAAAAAATGTCCTAAAAAGGTTGAAATCCGGCGGATTATATATTATTATATACCGGAATGGGGATACAATTTATCAAGGAGGATTGTTATGAAGAAGGCCATGTTTCTGCTATCTGTTTTTGCCATGATTTTCTCATCCGCGACATTCGCGGCATGGGCAAGCTGGGAAGACTTTAACGCTTATAAAGACGCAAAAAAAACCGCGGCAACAGCCGAGTCGTCCGGGGATACGGCCACAGCGGTTACAAACTATAAAAAAGCGGCCGACCTTGCGGGAAAATCCGCCACAAAAGACATCCAGTCCTGGCAGTTGAACAGCGCGGCTTTTGTGCTCATCAAAAGTTTCAAGACGCTTGTTTCTTACGATGAAAATTTGGAAAAGCTAACGGCAATGAAAGCGTCAAAGGAAAAAATTGATTTTCAAAAGGAGCTTGCCGTAAAGTATTCAAAAAACTTCGGCCTGCTTTCCGACGCGAACGGACTTCTCGAGCAGGGCAAGGCCCTGGACGGCGGGGAAGAACCTGAAAAAATGATACAGTCCAACATTGATTTTATCGGCTGGGTTGCGGGATTTATAAAGGACAACGGGGGCGAAATTGCGGCTGATGTTTCAGACGCCAAAAAAACCACCGAAACAGCAAACGTTAAATAAAGATAATTTGATTGGTATCAGGGGGCCGGCTTTAAAGCCGGCCTTTTTTGTTGTTGTAGGGGCCGACTTATATCCTTCGATAAACTCAGGATCATGAGCTTGCCGAATGATGGCGGCCCGAACCAACTCCGGCCAAGGCTGTTGCCGCGGGGTTTGCCGTCCAGGCGGAACTTTTTTACGGCCGTCGTCCAAGTTTTTGGTTGAGGCGGATTTTGCGGCAAAGACGGTGTTATTAAAGTTTTACCTCTGCTTAATTGACGCAGTTCTTATTGTTGGACGCCGGCGCATAAAAAAGTCCCGCCTGAACGGCCGGCTTTGCCTTTACTTTAATAATTATAAATTGTACTTTTTGGTTTTGCCTTTCAACTTTTACATTTTCCGCTGTAATTGTGAATTGATAATATGACCCGATATGCTATAATAATTGAAATATTTTTTTTGAAAGGCGGATAATTTGGATATATACGGTATTGCCGTTCAGATAGTTGTGCTTGTATTTTCGGTCATAGTACATGAGGTGAGCCACGGGTTTGCGGCGTATAAACTCGGCGACCCGACGGCCAAAAGGGAGGGCAGGCTGACATTGAATCCGCTGCCCCATATTGACCCGTTTATGTCGATACTTATGCCCGTTTTTTTGATATTTACTCACGCGGGGTTCATAATCGGCGGGGCAAAACCCGTTCCCATTAATCCGCTTTATTTCAGCCATCACAGGCGCGATATAATGCTTACAAGCCTTGCCGGGCCGGGTTCGAACCTTCTGCTCGGGCTGGTTTGCGCGCTGCTGCTTAAGGTAATCAGCGTGGTTCCGGCGGCGCAACTGCCGGCTGTTGAAATGCTTTTATCATACGGCCTTTTGATTAATGTCGGGCTGGCTGTTTTCAATCTTATACCTATACCGCCGCTTGACGGCAGCAAGGTGCTGGCTTTTTTCCTGCCCGCGCGCATGGAGGAGGCTTATTACCGTATAGAGCCGTTCGGCATATTTATAATCATGGCCCTTATGTTTACGGGGATGTTTAACTACATATTCCCGCCGATTTTTCATTTTGTTATGAACCTTTTCAGCATGCTTCAATGAAATAAACGGAGGATTTTTTATGAAGACAGTTCTGTCGGGAATGAGGCCCACGGGAAAACTGCACCTGGGGCACCTTGAGGGAGTACTAAAAAGTTATATAGACATGCAGGATACATACAGGGCCTTTTATATGGTCGCGGACTGGCACGCCCTGACGACAAATTATGAATCACCGGAGATGACCGGCGATAACACCCTTGAAATGTTCAAGGACTGGCTCTCCGTCGGCATATCGCCTGATAAAGCCGTCATGTTCGTCCAGTCGGCGGTTTCGGAACACGCGGAACTTTTTCTTCTGCTTTCCATGCTCACACCCGTGCCGTGGCTTGAGAGAAACCCGACATATAAGGAACAAAGGCAGGAACTTTCGGGAAAGGACCTTTCAACATTCGGATTTTTGGGTTATCCCGTGCTGATGGCTGCGGACATACTGGTTTACAGGGCCGAAGTTGTGCCCATAGGCGAGGATCAGCGCCCGCATCTTGAGCTTGCCAGGGAAATGGTGCGCAGGTTTAACAACCTTTACGGCAATTTTTTTCCGGAACCGCAGGAGATACTCACAAAGTACCCCAAACTGCCCGGAATTGACGGCAGGAAAATGTCAAAGAGTTACAACAATGCCATATATCTCACGGATGACGAGAAAACCGTCAATGACAAGGCTTCAAAGATGTTCACCGACCCGGCAAAAATAAGAAAGAACGACCCGGGCCATCCGGAAAACTGCGTTGTATGCGCCTTCCACAGGATATATAACGCCGCCGCATGCGAAACGGTCGAGGCGGAATGCAAAAGCGGCGCGCGCGGGTGTGTGGACTGCAAAAAACAGGTTGCGGTAAAAATAAACGAGAGGCTTGCCCCTATCAGGCTCAAACGCGCTGAAATAGACAAAGACCCGGGAATGATAACCGGACTGATAGCCTCCGGCAATGCGAAGGCAAAAGCCGCGGCAGGCGAGACAATGAAGAACGTCAGGAAACTGATGAAACTGGCTTGATAATAGCCGTAAAAAAACGGGAGCGACATGGCTGAAGAAGATTACCAGTTAAAGCTGGCTGTTTTTGAGGGGCCCTTTGACCTTTTACTTTACCTCATTAAAAAGAACCAGATAGACATTTATGACATACCCATAGCCAAGATTACCGAGGAATACATCGGGTATCTTGATATGATGCAAAAAATGAACCTTGACGTGGCAAGTGAATTTATCGTCATAGCGGCGACTCTTATTTACATAAAGGCAAAAATGCTTCTGCCGAAAGACGAGATACTCGAGGCGCAGGACGAGGACCCCAGGATGGAACTGGTCCAGCACCTTGTGGAATACTCCATGTTCAAGGAAATTTCCGAAAAGATGAGGATATACGAATCAAAGAAAAGGGACCTTTTTGAAAGGCTCTACCCGCTTAATGTGGCCAAGGAGGACCAGGAGCTTTCGCTTGATGTGTACGCCCTTGTAAAGGCGATGGACTCCGTGCTCGACAGGCTAAAGGAAAGAAAGACAATTGTCATACCCGGCGAGCGCATGAAGGTAAAGGACAGGATGCATGAAATAATAGAAAAGCTGCGCGCTGCGAACGAGGCGGTGAGTTTCTTTGAGATGTGTGCGGCGAAAAACGACAGGATATATATAATAGCCCTCTTTCTGGCCATGCTTGAGCTTTTAAGGCTGAAGATAATAAGCGTGAACCAGAACGAGCTGTTTACCGACATTAATATTTATTTAACACGGGATGATTTTGACGCAGCAATACTTCAGAATATGGGTGAATAAAAATGAGACAGGAAGAACTTGACAGGACTATACAGGCGCTGCTTTTTACCTCGGACAAGCCGTTATCCGGAGGCGTGATAGCCGGCGTTGTGGAAAAAAAGGAAAAGGAAGTGGCCGAGGCGGTGCAGCGCATAAATTCCCACCTGCATGAGACGGGCTCGCCTGTTTCCATCAGGGAGATTGCAGGCGGCTATGAATTTTTGACGCTGCCGGAATACGCGCCGCACATCAAAAAGCTTTACAAGAACAGGTTCATGACGAGGCTCTCGAGGCCGTCGCTTGAAGTGCTTGCCATAATAGCGTACAAACAGCCCATAACAAAACAGGAAGTGGAATCCATCCGCGGGGTTAACTCCGACGGTGTTTACCACACGCTGCTCGAAAGAAAACTTGTGAAGATAGCCGGAAGAAAAGAGGCGCCTGGAAGGCCCCTTCTTTACGGCACCACAAAGGAATTTATGCAGTACCTGGGCATAAATTCAATGGACGACCTGCCGAAAATAGAAGAGATAAAATCAATACTTGAAAAAGACGAGTTCACCGAAAGCTGGGAAGACAGGATAGAAGTGGCAAAAAACCAGGCACAGTTCCAGTTCGACCCGGAACAGGGCAAACAGACTCCGGGCGTAAAGGTTACATCGCTTGCCGAGGATTTATCGGCAATGGAAAAAGAAGATGCGGATTTAAAGGAAAAGTTTAAGGTTGAGAATGAGGAAAAAGAAAAAGAGAATGGGGGCGATGACGTGGAAATTAAGGATGATGAAATAAAAGAGGATGATGAACTGAAAGGCGAAGGCGAAGACGGTGATGAAGACGAAGAAGACGAGGACGATGACGATAAAGAAGATGAGGATGACGACGAAGACGAAGATGAGGACGATGACGATGAAGATGAAGATGAAGAGCAGGAGGATGAAAAGCAATGAGCATGCGTAAGCCTGGTTCGGGCGGCGGCGAGTCAAAGCCCCGGCAGGACGAACTGCACGGCAACGGGATGAAACTCCAGCAGTTTATAGCGCATGCGGGTATAACGTCAAGGCGCAAAGCCGAAGAATTCATCCGTGAAGGCAGGGTTACGATCAACGGCAGTGTTGTGAAAGATGTGACAGCACGGGTGAACGAATCAAAGGACCATGTGAAAGTAGACGGCTCGCTCATACGACAGGAAGCTAAAATATATATTGTAATGAACAAACCCGAGGGATGCATAACGACGGTTTCCGACGACAAGGGCAGGCCGACTGTGGTTGACCTGTTAAAACCCACCATCAGGGAACGGATTTACCCGGTCGGCAGGCTGGATTTTAACACCACCGGGACGCTGATGCTGACCAATGACGGAGATTTCGCCAACAGCGTCATGCACCCGAGTTTTGAAATCGAGAAAAAATATACCGCAAAACTTCAGGGCAGGATAAGCAGTTTTGCCTTGAACAGGCTGAAAAAAGGGGTTAAAATAGGCGACGAACGCAGGTTCGTAAGGCCTGCTGACGCAGGGTTGTACAAGCGAAACGATGCCAATGATGTAATTTACATAGTCATCAGGGAAGGCATGAACCACCAGGTAAAAAAAATGATAGAAGCCGTCGGAGCCTCGGTTGTCAGGCTTCGCAGGGAAAATGTGGGAAAAATAAGCGACAGGGGGCTCTCCGCCGGGCAGTGGCGGTACCTGACGCCCGATGAGATTAAATATTTCAAAAGGGGCAAATGACGGATGAAAAATCTCGGCAGCGTAAGGAAGAAAATTGACGGCATAGACCTCAAAATAGCCGCGCTTTTGCAAAAACGCGCGGCTGTTTCAAAAAAGGTAGCCGGGATAAAACATCAGCAGGATAAAAAGATATACGACCCGGCGCGCGAGGTTGAGGTGTTAAAGAACGTCCTGGCCGTAAAGGGGGACCTTTCCCCCGAAGGGCTCAAGGCTATTTATAACGAGATCATGTCCGAGTCGAGAAAACTCCAGAAAAAAATAAGCGTGGCATATCTGGGCCCGGTGGCGTCATATTCACACGAAGCAGCCATGAAGCATTTCGGGAAACAGACCGGATACCTGGCTGTAAATTCCATAAAAGAGGTATTTGAAGAGGTTGAAAAGGGCAACGCCGATTACGGCTGTGTGCCGATTGAAAACTCCACCGAAGGCGCGGTGAATTATTCCTTTGATATGTTCGCCGATTCGGAACTGAAGATAATTTCAGAGACCATGCTGGACATAAATCACTGCCTTTTGTCCAATGAAAAATCCCTGAAAGATATAAAGGTTCTTTACGTACATCCGCAGACGCTCGGACAGTGCAGGGGATGGATAGATTCAAACCTTCCGGGTGTTGTCATAAAAGAGGCTTCGTCAAATTCAAAATCGGCCATGCTTTCGGCCTCTGAAAAAGGCTCCGCGGGAATTGCCGCGTCGCTTGCGTCGGCCGTTTACGGCGTAAAAATATTGGCAAACTCGATACAGGACCTCTCCGATAACGTGACCAGGTTCTTCATACTCGGCCGGCAGTCCACTGCAAAGACCGGGGACGACAAAACTTCGATCATGGTTTCGATAAAGGACAAAGTCGGGGCGCTCTTTTTGTTGTTAAGGCCATTCACGAAATACGGCCTCAACCTGACCGGCATAGAGTCCAGGCCGTCAAAAAAGAAAGCATGGGATTATTTTTTCTTTGTTGATTTTTGCGGACATATGGCTGACGCCAGGGTAAAAAAGGCCCTTGCCGAGGTTGAAAAACACTGCGGCGCGGTTAAAGTACTGGGTTCATACCCGAGATTTTCAAGATAAAGGAATGCCGGAAGAAAAATACGTTTCCGGTTTGTTCCCGGTATATGACATTTTTATTGGATTGCCGCCCGGTATAATATAGACGGCCCCTGCGGGGCCATCATATGAGCGGCGCAAGGCCAATAAAAATGTCATATACCGGGAACCATGTAACAATGTGCCGTTTTTAGACGGTACAAAAGAATGAGCGTCTGAAGAATTTGTTGGTTTTTAATTTCAAAAATATAAAGGAGAAAACATGGCAAGGTCCGACCTTTACAAAAAAGCCGGCGTTGATATTGACGCGGCAGCCGGGGCCCTCAAAAGGGCAAAAACTTTCATCAAATCCACGTTTAATAAGAATGTCGCGGTCGATATAGGAAGCTTCGGCGGCGTTTATAAGATATCAAAGGACAAGTTCCTCGTTGCGTCGACGGACGGTGTCGGGACAAAGCTTAAAGTTGCGCAGCAGCTGGGCATCCACACAACGGTCGGACAGGATATAGTCAACCACTGCACGAACGATATACTTGTAATGGGAGCCAGACCGCTATTTTTTCTCGATTATTTTGGAACGGGAAAACTTGAGGGTAAAATACTCGTTGACGTGATTAACGGCCTTTCGAAGGCTTGCAGGGAGAACGGCTGCGTTTTGATAGGCGGCGAGACAGCCGAAATGCCCGGGCTTTATAAAAAAGGGGATTATGACCTGGTGGGGACGATTATCGGGGAAATAAACAATTCACGGATTATAACCGGTGAAAAGGTAAAACACGGCGATATTATACTGGGGCTTGCGTCGGCCGGGCTGCACACAAACGGATTTTCGCTTGCAAGGAGCGTTTTTGAGGCGGCGAAAATTCCATATACTAAAAAAATAAGGGAACTCGGCACGACTCTCGGAGCGGCGCTTTTAAAACCGCACCGCTCATACCTGAATTCGGTGTTCCCGGCCGTGGAAAAATATTTCGGCTTCATTCACGGCATGGCACACCTGACGGGCGGCGGCTTTTACGACAATATAAACAGGGTGCTGCCGGACAACTGCGACGCGGTATGCCTGCGCGGTACATGGCCGGTACTTCCAGTATTTAACCTTATCCAGAAAACCGGCAGCGTGGGGTGGCAGGAGATGCACAGGGTCTTTAATATGGGCATCGGCCTCACAATGATTGTTGATAAGACCATGGCAAAAGAGATAGCGGCATTTATCGCAAAAAAAGGGGAAAAGGTTTTTGAAATAGGCCAGGTCATAAAAGGCAGCGGCAAAGTCATAGTCGAATAGTTTTTTTGGCGAACTATAACTATAATACAGGAGGTGTTTTATGAGTCCCGTAATTAGCCCTGTTCTTACCGCTGTTCTGGTGGTTATATTTGTGTCCATGGTAATCATAACCGGAATATTCAACAGGCTCGTGGCCTTAAAGAACAGGGCCGGCGAGGCATGGGCGCAGATAGACGTCCAGTTGAAATTAAGAAGCGACCTTGTGCCAAACCTGGTCGAGGCCGTCAAAGGCTACGCGGCCCACGAAAAATCGGTCCTTGAGAATGTGATAAAGGCGCGCGCCATGGCAGCCGGGGCGGGCGGAGCGCAGAATGTTATAGAGGCCGATAACGCGTTAAGCGGGGCGTTAAAATCGCTTTTTGCGGTCACTGAAAATTATCCCGAACTCAAGGCAAACGAGAATTTCATAAAACTGCAGGTGGAACTGGCGGGCATAGAGGAAAAAATAGCATACGCCAGGCAGTTTTACAACGAATGCGCCATGAAATACAACCAGTACCAGCAGGCCATGCCCGGAGTAATTTTTGCTTCCGCGTTCGGCCACAAGCAGGCCGTGTTTTTTCAGGTTGAGGATGCCGACAGACAGGCCCCGCAGGTAAAGTTCTGACGGTAATATTCAATGGTATATGAGGCAATAGAGCAAAACAAACGCAGTACATTCTTCCTGGTATTCTTTTTTATCCTGATTATATCCGGCCTGGGTTATCTGATAGGAGAACTCTATAAAAATCCGTACACCGGGCTGATAATAGCTTTCTGCATATCGCTTTTTTCAGTGTGGACCTCATATTATTTCAGCGACTCGCTTATAATGGCTGTGAGCGGGGCGGTTGAAGCGGACAGGGCCATGTACACACAGTATATACTTTCCACAGAGGGGCTCTCCCTTGCGGCTGGGATAAAAATACCGAAAACTTATATTTTAAACAGCCCCTGCATTAACGCCTTCGCGACCGGCCGCGATTTGTCCCACGCGGCAATCTGCATAACAACAGGGGCTTTTGAAAAACTCACAAAGACGGAGCTTGAAGGGGTTCTGGGCCACGAGATGAGCCATATAATTAATTATGACATACTCACCGGGGCCGTTTCAGCGGTGCTGGTGGGGATGACGGTGATACTCGCGGATATAATAAAAAGGAATATTTTCAGGAGCTCAATGGCAAGGGCGGGCGAAAGGCGCGGGTTGTTTTTTATAATAGGTTCGGTAATTGTGGCCGTACTGGCCCCGTTTGCCGCGCTGATAATAAGCTATGCGGTCTCTAGGCAGAGGGAATATCTTGCGGACGCTCAGTCCGTGCTGTTAACAAGGTATCCGCAGGGGCTCATTGGCGCCCTGGAAAAAATCAAAAAAGATTTCGCCCCGGCGCCCGGGCTGTATCAGGGGATGGAACACCTGTATATTTCAAATCCCTTTAAAATGGACGGCACTGCCATTTTTGCCACACACCCGCCGCTGGATGACAGGATAAACCGCCTCAAGTCAATGTGAAACAGAGCAACTTTTTACTTCAGGTATTGTCTAATATAACGGAGATGGAAAAGAGTAATTATATAAAGCTCCCTCACCTTTTAGATAATACTCTTTCTTCATCTCCGTTTTTTTTAAATATGAAAAGCTATTTAGAGGCCGAATCACCCGCAGGCGCGGTGGAATCCTCTTCAAACGCAAAACCATAGCTGATATTAACCATCCATGTACCCAGGCTTTTGTACTGCTTATCAAGCGAATATTGCCCCGTAAAAACCGGGTTTATCTTTATGCCCGCGAATGTATAGCTTGCGCCGATAGTTCCGGCGGCGGCTGTAAATGACGGGGTATAGCCGTTATCCCCGAAATTGTATCCGGCGTTAAGCCCGCCGTTGATGCCGATTCCAAAAAATTCGAGCTCCTGCGATACGCCGAGTTCGGCGTATCCGCCTTTGCCGAATATGGGGTCGAAATAATATGAAATGTAGGGTTTTGACGGTACATCAACGCTTAACGTGCCGAAGAGTTCATTGGATGTGAAAAGCACCGAGGGGTGCGTATAAATCCAGTAACCGGACGACGCGGAGAGAAGCGGTATAAAAGGGACGGAATCGGTGAAAGAGACCCTGTAATCAGATTCCTCGAAAAGTCCGGTGTCAATTGAGTAGGATCCCCACCAGTCAAGGGTGAATTTATTGAGCCCGACGGATACTCCGGGCTGGATGACGGGCGTGTCGGATAAAAGCTGGCCCCTCCAGAGATATCTTCCGGCAAAAGCGCCGTAAACGGTTCCGGAAATTCCGGCAAAAACAGGTGTCAGGGAAGTAAAAATGAGAGAGGCAACAAGGATTAAAAATAAGGAAAGTTTTTTCATCAGAACCTCCGCGCAAGTAAGGTTAACAGCCTTTCCTATAATATAGCATGTCTTAAAGCACAGGTCAATCTCCCGGCCGCCCGGATCTTCCATAATTTTTGCCTTTATTTATTTAAATGTTGATTATACCCGTTTCTGGCTGTATACTTTATTTGTTAATCAAACAGGCAGGAAAAAGTGAATAAAAAACTAATAAAAACAGCTGCTTTAATTTTAATATTGATTGTTACGTTTGCCGTTGCGGTTACGGCATTGCATCACCATGTCCGTGCCCATGACGGGGACAACTGCAAAATATGCTCTTTTATAATGGTTTTTACCGCGGCCGTCATACCGGCCGTAATATTGTTCCTTGCCGCCAGGGTATTTTGCGGCATGATTTTAGTCCCGGGAGAAGCAATATGTTCCGCGGAAAAGAGTTTTAACGTATCCCGTGCCCCTCCTTTTATTACAGCCTGAAGCCCCATATTCAATTAAATTCCAATATTAATATATAATACATTTTTTTTGTATTTATATAATTATATTTATATTATTTATTGCTTCAAAAAAAGGTATTTATTACCATGGAGGATTTGCATAAAAATGAAAATACTTGAAATGAAAAACATAAAGAAAAGCTACCGTTCGCCCGAAGGCGGGACCAACGACGTCATCGACATAGCAGAATTCAGCGTTGATGAAGGGGCGCAGGCTGCAATTGCCGGCGAGAGCGGGTCGGGAAAGACAACTTTTTTAAACCTTATCGCGGGTATATTGCGGGCCGATGAGGGGAGTATCAGCATAGCCGGAAGGGATATGGAAACACTTACCGAAGGCGAACGCGACCTTTTAAGGGCGTCAACTATCGGTTATATTTTTCAAACTTTTAACCTTCTCCAGGGATACACGGCCATTGAAAACGTAATGCTTGGCATGATGTTCGGCCCCGGCGCGGACCGCGCGGCGGCGGAATCCCTGCTTGAAAGGGTGGGGCTTGAAAAACATTTTAATTACCTGCCAAGGCAAATGTCCGTCGGGCAGCAGCAGCGCGTTGCCGTGGCAAGGGCCCTGGCGAACCACCCGAAACTTGTGCTGGCGGATGAACCCACGGGGCACCTCGACCACAGGCGGGCCATGGAATCCCTTAAATTAATCAAGGATATCTGCATGGAAAAAGGGGCGGCGTTACTGCTCGTCAGCCATGACCGCGACGTCCTTTCAAGTTTTAAATCCGTAAAGGACCTCTCATCAATTAACAGGGCTGAAAAGGAAGGGGTGCAAAATGTTTAAAAAAATAAGCACACTTTTTTTTCTAATAAGCCACAGCATGAAACAGCACGCCCTTTCTACGGCCATAACAATACTCTCCGTCGCAATGGCAACCGGCCTTACGATGGCGGTTTTTTCCATGCAATACCAGACACGTACGGCTTTTACCGGAGGGACGGCTGGATTTGACGCTGTGCTTGGAGCCAGGGGAAGCCAGCTTCAGCTTGTGATGAACGCCGTCTACCAGCTGGAAACATCGCCGGGAAATATCCCATGGTCGCTGTATCAGGCGGTTAAAAACGACCCGCGCGTCAAGCTTGCGATACCTTACGCGGTGGGTGACAATTATTTCGGGTACAGGATAGTCGGCACCACGGATGATATTTTCACAAAATTTGAATACCAGGCAGGCAAACATTTTACAGTCAGGCCGGGCGGGAAATATTTTGACCCTTCAAAGAGGGAAGCCGTCATAGGAAGTTATGTGGCGGATAAGACCGGATTAAAGGAAGGCTCGCAGTTCAAACCCTATCACGGCCTGTACTTTGACCCAAAAATGCAGCATGACGAGATTTTTACAATTACAGGAGTTATGGAGCCGACAAACACGCCCTCTGACAGGGTAATCTGGATACCCATAGACGATGTTTACAGGATGAAGGGGCATGTCCTGCGCGGCAGCGGGACCGAATATACCGCCACCGAAGGAAAAGAAATACCGGATGCCGTAAAGGAAGTAAGCGCTGTAATGCTGAAATTTTACAGCCCGCAGGCCGGGTTCATGCTTGACCAGACGATAAACAAACAGGGCCGTGTGGCCACTCTTGCCTGGCCCATCGGAAGGGTCATGGCTGATTTCTTTGACAAACTCGGGTGGGTTTCAAAGATACTCGCGCTTGTTGCCTATCTTGTAATGCTTGTGGCCGGCGCATCGATACTCGCCAGCCTGTATAATACGATGAACGAGCGCCGCAGGGAATTCGCCATATTGCGCGCCCTGGGCGCAAAACGCTCGAATGTATTTTCCTCGATAGTACTTGAGGCGGCGGTTATCGCCGGAGCCGGGTCAATAGCGGGATATATTGTTTATTTTATTGTTTTCGCCTTTGCCTCGCTTATCGTCAGGCAGCAGACGGGAGTTGTCCTTGATATTTTCCGCATGCATTTTTCAATGCTCGCGGTGCCTGTCGGAATGACGCTGCTCGGCGCGGCTTCGGGGCTGATACCGGCTTTAAAGGCTTATTCCACAGATGTGTCAAAAAATCTGGACCCGATGTCGTAAGCACGGAAAAAATATACGGAGGAAAAAAATGAGAAACAGGATAATATTATTAATGGCCGCCGGTTTATTTTTTACCGCGGCATGCGCGCTTTACGCGCACGAGCATAAGGCGCCGCATAACGGACTTCTCGTTGAGTGCGGCGATGAATACGCGCACCTGGAACTTCTGGCGGCGCCGGGGGCCGGAAGGATAACAGGATGGGTGCTTGACGGCGAGGCTGAAAATCCCGTGAGGTTGAAACAAAAAAACATCCTGTTGAGGCTCTTTATAGGCGGGAAAAAAGTAATGCTTGCCTTAAAAGCCGTGGCTAACCCTTTGACGGGCGAGGTTGCGGGCGACACTTCTGAATTCACAGCGGTTCTGCCCGTATTAAAAGGCGTTACGCAATTTTCAGGCGCAGTAACCATGATAAATGTCGGCGGTGTGGTATTTAAAAATCTGGCCTTTAATTACCCGGGCACAGACGAACAGGCGGCTGCACAGGAGAAAAATAAATGAAAAACGGTTTATGGCGCGGAATTGCCCTGACTGCGGCATTTTTTATGGTGGCGGTTGCAGGTTCCGCAATGGAAGTCCGCGTGGATGGAAAAAGCATCACGCCGGTAAAGGAAGCGCCGGCCGCTCCACAGGTAAAGGCGGATGACTACGCAAAGATTGAGGCAATGCCCAATCCGGTCACTGCGTATCCAATGGTTGACGGATATCCGCTGGTAACATGGGAAACACTGGCGGCATATCCGTATGATTCGCCCAGCATGGAGGACCAGCGTTCCGTAAAAATAAGGATGAAAAAGAAACAATTTGCGCTGCCTGATTTTATAAAGAACCTGAATGGGAAAAAAGCCGCGGTGACCGGGTTCCTGATTCCAATGGACACCGATGATACGGGGCAGTACGCAACCTCCATAGTTATAGTGCGCAGCCAGATGACATGCTGTTTCGGTGTTATACCGAAACTTAACGAATGGGTCATGGTGACAATGCCGAAGGGTAAAAAAGTCAAGGTGGTCATGGACGTGCCGACGACTGTTTACGGAACCCTGGATGTAGGCGAAAAATATGAGGACATGAAGGGCTGGACCCTTTACAGGATGATAGCCGACAAAACATCCACGCAGAAAAACACCCTGTGGTAAACCGGGGCAATCCGGACAAATAAATATTGACAAACAGGTAAATGCCGGGTATAATATCACCAAGATAGTGATATACAAGAAGTTTGGTGTTTACACCGCCTTAAATTTTGTTAAAGTATTTAAAGCGCGGCGGCGGCTCGCAAACTTAACAGGAGGCATAAGATGCTTAAGGAAAAAGTGCAGAAAGTTATCGATGATTTAAGGCAGTATCTCCAGGCTGACGGCGGGGATATAGATCTGGTGGATGTCGATGAAACAAAGGGCGAAGTAAAAGTAAAACTCAAAGGGGCCTGCTCAGGATGCCCGATGGCACAAATAACCCTTACACAGGGGGTAGAGGCCAGGATAAAGGAAGAACTGCCTGAAATTAAGAGTGTTGTGGCGGTTTGATGGAAAATTAAAAAGGTAAAATCTGAAACCAAAAAGAAATAAAAAAAGGCGGCGTTTTTACACCGCCTTTTTTTATTTTAAATGTTCTTTTTGGTTTTGAGTTTTACATTTTAATCCCCTGTTATTTATCGGCGTACAGTTCGGGGTGTTCCATGAGAAAATGAACATGTGCCCTGATCTGTCTTGTCGAATCAAAAGAAAGGCCGAAATCCTTTTTAATCCTGTTTACGTTGAACATGAACGGGCTGTCGCTCCAGCCGAGGTTTTTCAGCCTTATTTTTGAACTTTTCGGAGATATCCCGTTTTTTCCGGCGTATTCCACGGCCCATATCGCGGCCTGTTCCCAGGTTGTAAAATTTTTCGCGAGGCCGTAGTAAACATTGTTTGTCACACTGCTTTTAAGAAGCGCCGAATAAACTTTTGCAAGGTCGCCCGCCCAGATAAACTGCGTGCCGTCATTTTTAACGAGGTCTATCTGCGAGCCGGCACGGGCATTCGCACAGATATTAAAAAACCTTTTGTCGTTTTCCATCGAGCCTCCGTGCACCACCGGGTCGCCGAAAGTATACCCGGGCCTTATGGTATTGAACTTTATCTTCTTGAAATAATTCGAATATGCCGAGATAAATAATTCAACAGAACCCTTGGTGGCGCCGTAAAAGTCGTTTGGTTTTGGCTTTTCCGTTTCGTCAATTGTGCGCGGCAGGCTGCCCTGCGCGGCTGTGGAAGAAGTGAAGATAAATTTTTTCGCCCCTTTTTTTACCGCTATCTCTATTAATGAAACAGATGACAGAGTCTCGTTTTTTATCATTTCCGGGCCGGTATCGCCCCAGCACAAGGCTATATGCACAACCGCATCGGGTTTGACAATGGCTTTTTCAACCGCTTTGAGATCCTCCATTGGTGCGCATACAATCTTTACGCCGGGAAGCATTGAAAGCGCCGGGACTTTTTCCGGTTTCCGCGCGAGAACTACAACCTCATGCCCCTCGTTGCTCAGCTGTTTTACAACATATGAACCTATAAAGCCGGTACCGCCGGTCACATATATACGCATTAAGAACCTCCTGATGTTTTTAAAATTATAACATAATAAACTTAAAAAAAATATTTGACATTTATTTAATAGATAATATAATTATCACATATAGGGGCGCGTTTTAAACCAGCTGAAAATTAATGGAGGGGATAAGTATGTCCGTATGCAGGCCGAAAATTTTCCTATTTTTATTATTTTTAGTTTCTGTTATTTTTTGTATCCAGGCGCGTGGAACAAGTTTTGACGTCGGAATTTACGGTGGCGGAAATAATGCCGCAATGATGGATTACAACAGCAGGATAGACAGCCTCAACAGTTTTAACTCAGCAAATGGGGCGCAGGCCACGCTTAAAAAATTCACCTATGAACCGGGAACATCGTTGATATTAAGCGGTGAGTTTGAAACAACCGCCGGCAGGTACGCAGTATATCTGAAAAACGACTGGCTTATTATCGAAGAGAGGGGCAACAACGCAAAATGGGAGAATGGACTTACAGCGCAGTCGCTTAACGGCGACTATTCTGTTTTATATTCCGCCGCGGGCGCCAGATATTATTACAGCCCTGAGGGGATGCCGTTTATAGAGTTTTATATAAACGCCGACGCCGGGGTATGCGGTTATTTCTCCAATTATGCTTCCGAGTCCACATTCAAGTCCGACGGAACGCCTATCAATGATGAAAGAAAAGAATGGAAGACGGCCATTCCGGCGGCCAGCGCGGGCGCGGGAGGCAGATGGTGGTTGGGCAACGGCTTCGGGATTGGACTTGAAGCTGGCTACAGGCTGGCATCCGGCAAGGTCATGGTATCGGTGACAAATACCAACGGCGATGCCGCTTCCCAGGGAGAAGATGTTGTAAACTATTCCGGACCTTTTGTCAACGCGGGCGTCATATACAGGTTCGGCGGGGATACACGGGACAAAAAAAGCGGCCCCGTTACCGACACGGTGGATCCGCAGTATCTTGAGATAACGGCCAAACTTTATTCCGACGCGCAGAAATATTATGAAGAAGGGCTGTTTAATCAGGCGGCGGAAAAAAATTCCGAGGCCATGAAACTTTCGCCGGATGACGGCCGGGTTATTGAACAGGCAAAGGCTATAAAAGCCGCCTCGGAAAAAAATGGCGGCGGTGAAAATGTTGACAGATTAAAGGAAGAGGCGGAAAACTTAAGGAGATTGAAAAATTATCCGGGCGCCCGTTTGAAATACCTTGAGATAAGGGCGATAGAACCTGAAAATGGTTATGCGGTTTTTTATCTGAAGAATTTCGACGATAAGGCGTCGCAGTTCCTAAAAAAAGCCAGGGAATATCTCGCGGCAGATAACGCGGAAAAAGCCCTTGACGCCGCGGCAAAAGCGGTTGAATACGCGCCGGATGACGCGCAGGCGGCGGCGCTATACGCCTCTATAGCGCGGGACGGAATGATGAAAAAAAAGGCCGACAGGATATTCAACCGGGCGGTGGATTCATTCAGCAGGGGAGAATACGAAATTGCGGCGGGGTTATGGAAGGAAGTGCTTAATATAAACCCTTCTGATGAAGAGGCTAAAAAGAATATGGATAAGGCGGCTGAAAAAGCGGGCGAAAACCTCGAGGAAAAATCCATGGAGGCGCAAAAAGCGCACGAAGAGGCGGTGGCTCTGTACAAAATAGGAAACATGGACTCGGCGGCGGCCAAATGCGAGTTTGTACTGCGCCTCGACCCGGATGACCTTGACAGCAAAAAAATGCTGGAGGATATAAAGAAAATAAGAAAGGAAAACAACAAAGAGGCAATAATAAAAAGGTAAGAGGATGCAATGTATTGTCCTTGATTTTGCCACGGGAAAATATTACAATTATATCCACAAAAAAATCAGGGAGGCAATATGAAAAAGGCATCTTTAATTGTTGTTATGGTTCTTGCGGTTTTCAGTACGGGCTTATTTGCTTATGTCAGGGTTGCCGGACATGATTTAAGTTCGGAAGGTTATTATCTCGCGGATAGAGGGCTGGGCGTCGGTATTGTGGTAGGCTCGGGAGCGGAATTGAGCATTAAGGACTGGGTCAGCCGTGAAAACGCACTGCAGTTTGATCTGGGATGGGATTTAACCAGCTCTAATTTTGGGATAGGGGCGGCTTATCTTATCCATAATTTTAAGATTATTGAAGCCAGTGACATGAAAATTCCGCTTTATTTCGGAATCAAGGGTTGGGCAAATGTAGGCTCCGATTTGCTGGCCGGTATCCAGGTTCCGCTTGGAATTGACTGGATATTCAAGACCGCCCCGATAGACATTTTTCTTCAGATAGAACCGGGAATTGAAGTGATACCGCATACAATATTTGCGGGGAACGCCGGGCTTGGGGTAAGATACTGGTTCAGATAATAATTGAAAATAAAAAAAAGCCGGGGCTTAAAACCCCGGCTTTTTTTTATTACCAGAGTTTGTCGGCGCCGGTTTTTAAAAGTTTTCTGAGCATGAAGAGCGGTTTTATGTTTGCCGGCACTGCCGGGTATTTAAAGGCGAGCTTTATGAATTTAAACGGGTTTTTATATGTATTGTCCCTTGAGTCAAAATATTCCCCCAGAAAATTAAGGACGCTTTCAGGCAGGGTAAAACAGCGCGACGCCAGGTATTTGAGCTCCTTTGAGGCAAAGGGCTGTTTTTTAATGACCTTCTCGTAAATTGCGGGAGATTCTTTTTTGCCCAGCCTGACTTCGCCGAAGATGCAGTAGGCGCATATTTTGCCTGAGAGCAGGGCTGAATGAATGCCCGCCAGAGTCACCGGGTTTACCAGCCCGGCGGCGTCGCCGACAAGAAATACGTTGTCGTTGAATATTTTATCTTTTATTCCGCCTGATGGAATTGCACCGCGGCAGAAGCCAATATGGCCGGATTCCTCCACACCCAGGTGTTTTTTTATAAAACCCCTTAAAAGCTCCTTATCCGCGACACAGCCGCCGGCGTTTATCTCTTTTGATTTGTCAAACAGCCACATATAATAACCTGATATGTGATCATAAAAAAAATCAATATATGCGCCTGAATCATATCTGTACGCCGGTTTGGGAAGCTTGTACTGGACCGCGTCCGCGAGTTTTCTGCGGTTGTTGAAAAACAGGGCGTCAATAATTGATTTCGGGCCGTCCGCTCCGACAAGGTATTTGCAGGTAAAGCTTCCGCTATTTGTAAAGACCTCGAATCCGGTTTCCGTCTTTTTTGCCGAAACAACAGTGTGCCTTAAAAAAGGCTTTGCCCCCGCGCCGACGGCGAGGTCAAAAACATGCCTGTCAAATTTCTCCCTGTTTATAAGGCATCCCGGCGATTTTACGGCGAAATATTTTCCGTTTGGAAAAAATATCCTGAATCCCTCTATTTTTTTGTCTATATACGAGCCGTGGAACAAACCGGCGGCTTTTAAGGAAGCCTCGCTCACAGCCTCGCCGCAGCATACCGGAAAACCCGGGGCCCTGCGTCTCTCAAAAACGGCGCAGGAAATATTATTTTTAGCCAGCGTGTGGGCGGTTACGGACCCGGCCGGCCCGGCACCAACAATAATGACGTCAAAGTGTTCCATTAAAAACTCCTTAAATTCAAAAGTTAAAATGCAAAACCAATAATTACAACTGTAAAAGTTGACAAGTGAAACAGGGCAAAGCCGCCCTGCTCCAATATTTTTATTACTTTGAAATTTAATAGTTGCACTTTTTGGTTTTGACTTTTGACTTTTAACTTTTCCAACTAATTCCCTTGAAAAAACAAACAACTGTCATATAATATCATACATCACGGCAAAAAACCACGCCGCTGTTTGCGGGGAACGAGGATAAAACAGCCATGGAAAAAACAACAGTTTTTATTTTTTTTACGCTAATTTTATTCTTTCTTAACTTTAATCTGCTTGCCGCGCCTGAAAAAACCGACATGACGGTCAGCGCGCGCAGCACGGGATTATACGGCGTTATTGAGGCGGCCATACCGTCAGATTTCGGGGCCATTAATCCTTATAATTACGATGATATACTTTGCAGGGCATATGTGACATTACCGGACAACAGCAGCCGTATTATTGAGGGGTTTTACGGCAAAGATTATGATTATTCACCTGACACATCAGTTTATACCGAAAAAGGCGGGGCTTTCAGGGTCAGGATTAGCCCGTGGAAATACGGAAGATGGAAATTTTATGTCACAGTGGTGAAGGACGGCAGGGAAGTTTACAGGTCGCCCTTGAAATATTTTGAGGTAAGGGGAAAAAGGGAATCGGATGGTTTTTTGCGCGTTTCGGACAGCGACCCGCTGTTCCTTTCATTTTCATCCGGCAGGCCGTTTTTCGGCATAGGTATGAACACAGCCTGGCCCTCTGATAAAGGGTTGAATGATTTTAAGGACTGGTTTGGAAAGATGCACGCGGCGGGAGCCAATACCGCAAGGGTATGGATGGCGCCGTGGTCGCTCGGCATTGAATGGGACGGCCAGCCCGGCAATTATGGAAACAGGCAGAAACAGGCTTTCATGCTCGATAAAACCCTGGAACTTGGCCGGGAAAACGGAATATACATACTGCTCACGCTTGTTGCGCACGGGGAATTTTCTACAAAAACAAATCCCGAATGGGACAAAAATCCGTATAATATAAAAAACGACGGAATTCTTGACAAACCCGAGGACTTTTTTACCAGTACGGCCGCAAAAAAAGCCTTTAAGAACCGCCTGCGCTACATAATTGCACGGTGGGGATATTCCGCGAACATACTTGCATGGGAGCTCTTTAACGAAGTCGACCTTACCGATAATTATGATACTGCCGCGGTTTCGGCATGGCATTCGGAAATGGCCGATTTTATAAGGTCGCGGGATGTTTACAGGCACCTGCTCACAACATCATTTTCAAATCCTGACATGGATCCGGCCATCTGGAATTTGAGCCGGATGGATATAGTCCAGACCCATTTATACAACATGAAGGACGAGGCCTCGCAGGTTTATGAGGCATGCAGGGCAAAGACGGAGAATTACGCAAAACCCCATATAATGGGTGAATTTGGCATGGATACTGACGGGGATTTTGCGAAGAATAATTCCGACCCGTCCGGTATCGGGCTTCACAACGGACTCTGGGCCGGCGCAATGTCCCTCTCCTGTGCCGCGCCGCTGTCATGGTACTGGAAGGAATATATCGACCGCGACAACCTTTACGGTGAATTTTCTTCGCTGGAAAAATTCACGGCCGGGATAAACTGGCCGGCCGAGGGTTTTATAGACCTTCAGAACCGCCGGCTTTTCCTGAAAAAAGTCCCTGACGGCCAAAAAGGCGGGGATGTCACCATCTTTCCCGTTGATTCATGGGCAAAGGCGCAGAAGGACGAATTTATGGTAAAGGCGGACGGGACCATCACGAATAAAAATAATTTTATAGGCTATCTTTACGGCAGGGAGCATCCGGACATGAAAACCGTTCCGATAATAAGCTTCAATAACGAACAGCCGGTAAAACTTGTCATAAAGGTCGACAAGGTTTCGCAAGACAATACATTAAGCGTGAGCGTAAATAATATAGCGGCTTTTTCCGCCACCATAAGCGCGTCGGCTTATCCATCGAAAAAATATATTGAACAGTATAAGGTCTGGCAGTCGGATATTTCCGGAGAATATTCCGTGGATATTCCGGCGGGGGACAATGATGTGGCCGTTGAAAACAAGGGTGATGACTGGATACGGATAACGTCGATAAAACTTGAGGGTTTTTTAAATCCGGCGGTGGCCCCTGTTTTTGCGGCGGGGATGCAGTCAAAAGACATGGTCATGCTCTGGATAAAAAACAACAATTTCGGCTATTACAACCGCACGCCGCAGCAGCCGGTTCCGCCGTCCTATCTTGACATAACAGGGCTGAACCCCGGAAGGTACGTCATTGAATATTACGACACTTATTCCGCAAAGGCAATTTCCAGGGCCGATTATATCGTCGACGACGACTCAATGAGGCTCGAAGTGCCGGAAATCGAAAAGGATATAGCCGTGCGGATTGATAAATATAAAAAGGAGAAATAAATTTGAGGCATGAAATACTGGAACTTTTAAAGGACAAAAAAGCGCTGAAGGAAAAAGGGTTGTTCATAGTTGACACTGAAAAGATACTGGGCGAGGCCGTCGGGGCCGGGTTTGAAATCGCGCATCTTTTATATACCGAACACGCCCTGCCGGTCGTTGACAAATATATGGACAGGTTAAATGACGGGATTTATGAGACGACAAAGGCAAGTTTTGTGGACAGGTTCGCAAATGTGAAAACCCACCAGGGGTTTATAGCCGTTGTGCGCAGCGTTAACAGGGAAATAAAGGGTTTTTCAGGCATAAACGCCATGGTCCTGCTTGATACGCTGCAGGACCCGGCAAATGTCGGGGCCATTATAAGAAGCGGCGCGGCATTCGGTTTTAATAATTTTCTGCTCAAAGACAGCGCGAATATTTACGGCGACAAGGCGATACGCGCTTCCGCCGGAGCGGCATTCAGGGTGAATTACAAAAACGTGGAATTGAACGAACTTGAGGGTTTAAGGACTGATTTTACATTCGTGGCAGCCGACGTTAAAAACGGGATAGACCTGAGGCGCGCAAAGGGTGCCATTAAGGGCAAATATATAATCACACTCGGGAGCGAAGGGCAGGGGATATCCGAAGAAGTGAAAAAACTTTGCGATCTGAAGATAAATATTAATTATTCAGGGACCGTGGAATCGCTTAACGTGGCCGCCGCCGCAGCGATAATTTTTTACGAGATGGCAGTTTAAAATTAAATTTAAAGGGCAAAATCAAAAAGTTATAATTTTTGGTTTTGAATTTTAACTTTATAATTTAAATAAAAAAAGCCCCCGAAAGGGGGCTTTTTTTATTGTATGTTATTCAAATGCTATATCGGAAACCGCGATATTGACAGTGTCGCCGTCCGGGCTTGAAAAATGGAAGTTGATGTTATGCGCATTTTTCAGGACTTCTTCGATCGGAAATGTCTTTTTTGCCCATTTAGGCTGTTTTAAATCTTCCCTGAGATCGATTTTTACGGTCTCGCCGTCTTTGGAAAGGTATTTATTCAAGGCAACCTCGTAATCCGCATAGTCAGTCAGGCTTTTTGCGGTTTTTGCATCCTGCTGGCATTCGTTCGCGGAATAAGGGATTGCAAGCGTAAGGCGTCCGCCGGAAATAGAACCCTTGATTTTAAATGAAAGGGTCTTGTAGCCGGTTAAATCAACGGGAACTGCCCCTTTTCCCTCGTAGCATCCGCATTTTTCTCCAAGCGTCAGCCCCATGCCGATATAGTCCCAGCCGAGTTTGTTGCCTGTTTTGCCCGACATTTTTCCCGGCGTGAAAGTAACCTCTGAATTGCCGCCGCTGGACGAGTCGTTGTAGGAATACCACCATCCTCCGCATGCCGCCGGGTTCTTATCCGGGGTGTTGTCAACTATAAACTTATTCCCCGCCAGCACTGCCGCGTACATTGCAAGAACAATTACCGTAGCCATTACAAATGCTTTTTTCATCTGAAACGCCTCCTTTGAAGTTTTTGTTTTTAATAAAATTCAAGCCTGTCTATCCAGATATCAACCCTGCGGCCGTTGCCGTTCATATACTGCCATTTAATAATATTGGCGTCGGACAACACATCCTCGATGGAAACCAGATATTCCGGTTTTGTCCCGGCCGGCTGTCTTAAATCTTTCCTGAAGTCGATCTTTACCTTTTTCCAGCGCGGGGTAATGTATTTTGTGATATCCGCCCCGTAATCGGCATAGCTGGTCAGCGACCTGCAGATGCCGCGTGAGGCGTCTATCCGGCGCGATTCGTGCGGCAGCATGAAAATAACATTTCCGGCAGTGACCGAACCTTTTATCATGAACTCAATACCGCTGAATTTTGAAAGGTCTATGCCGACGCATTCGGGGCAGGTTGAGTGGGGGCTTAAAAAAGTAGTTACCCCTATATAATCATCGCCGAGTTTTGTGCCGGCTGTTCCCGTTATCCTTACGGCGTAGCCTTTTCCCGTGCAGCCCGGGGAACTTTTTACAAAGCTGTTTTCGCCGTTCTTTGAGGCCGGCGGCCAGACGACGGAATTGCCGCCCTGCCAGCTGTCGTTATATGTGCACCACACCCCGCCGAGTTCGTTGACACTGCTGTTGGTGTAATTATAATCTATCCTCATATAATAAGCCGCGGCCGCGACGACGAATATAATGGCATATACAGGCATAAGGCGCATGAATATGTGTGGCATCCCGGAGGCCGAAGAGGCTTTTTTTATGAGGGCGGCCCTTAACTTTGACATATTTTTTTCCAGGCCAATATTCCCGAATTCGATCTTATCACTTTTCATTTTATAAGCCCTCGCTTTCATTTTTCCCTGCGTCATATATAATGCCCGCGGCCGGATTTGGTTGCATTGAACCTCTTATCATTGAAAGGCCGCGTGAAAGGATGGATTTTACAGTCCCCGCCTTTTTATTGAGCGCGGCGCTTATTTCGGATATCTTCATTGAATCAAAAAATCTCATGGAAAGGACTTCCTGGTAAAGCGGGGGAAGCTTTACCAGTTCCGCATGCACAAGAGCGAAAAGGCTGTTATTGTCTATTGCCTTCTGGGCGTTTTCAAGTTCCTCGTTCAGGCTGTTTGAGGAGCGCGGCTCGTAAGACGGTGAGTTTTCTATCAGCTCGTCAAGCGAAGCGGGCGCATATTTTTTTGACCTGAAATACATGTTAACTTCATTTGAGGCTATCCTGTAAAGCCATGCCGAAAACGACGCGCCCCGCCACCTGAACTGCCAGAGTTTGTTAAGGGCCTTGAAAAAAGTTTCTCCCGTTATGTCTTTGGCCGCTTCGGCATTGCCGGTGCGGTATGCCGCGTATTTTAATATTTTTAAGTGATAAAGGTCGAATAAAGCGCCAAAAGCGGCCGGATCGCGCCGCGCCGCCTCGACCATTTCTTTTTCACTGATTTTATCCAAAGCCGCCTCCATAATTATGCTTTCATTATTATACAATGCACGGAGTAAAAAAAGGTTGCAAAATTCGGTGCCGCCCGGTATGTCGGCCCGGCTTGTGCTCGGTTGTTGCCGTGCGGGCGGAACTTTTTTAAGGCCGTCGTCCAAGTTTGCTTTAATGCCCGGTAAGAACATTGTTATTAAAGTTTTACCTCTGCTTAATTGACACGGTTCTTATTGTTGGACGCCAGCCATAAAAAAGTCCCGCCCGCACGGCACCAGGGTTACCGCATTTTCGCCCCTCTTAGGGGCCGGCTCATATGCCGGCCAGAACCAGCTCACAACCTCAATTTGTGAGCCGGCGCAAGGTTCATTATTAATATTTATCCGGAACATTAGGCCGCGTAAAATGCGTCTAATATATCAAAGAGGAGTGAAGGTGCAGACTTTTATTTAAGCGGTATAACGGGTAAAATGAAAGGAAAGGAAGGTGTGAAAATTATGGAAGGAAAAAGGGATTACAGCGAGAAAGAGTCGAAAATAGAGGGAATAATGAGGACTTACAGTTTTGGCCGAAAAGCCGCTGAAAGAATATACGCCATGATAAAGGATACTGACATATTAAATTCTAATTTTCTGGATATTACGGATAGTGACCGCGATAAGGGACAAAAAACAATGTAGCGGGACACGCCGTTGGCTTGCCGTGTTTTTGTTTTCGTAGGGGCCGGCTCATATGCCGGCCCGAACCAGCTCCCAACCACATTTTATGCACAGGCGCAAGGTTCTTTATTAACTTAAATAATTTTAAATTGTACTTATTGGTTTTGCCTTTTAGCCTTTACCTTATATTTAAACAAAACAAACACTCCCTTAACCAACCGTTATTTTATCTGTTTTTTAATTCTGCCTGTAAAATATTTACAAAAATCACAATGTTAGTTTTCACACACATTAATAAACACCTTAAAATAAAGGGTTTTATTGTATTGAACCATGTGGAAAATGGCTGATTTAACCCAAATTAGCCTTGACAGTGGCAGACAGGGGGGGTAAAATAGAGAAAAGTGGGATAAAGTGGCATGAAATGGATTGAAATGTCGTGCCGCCGGCCTATTTTATATAGCGCCTGTTTTAGGGGCAAGCTCTAATTATTTTGGATGAATTGGAGCCAATTATAAATTTTGAGGTGAAAACGAAGTGGTAATAAAAACAGGTTTTGTGGGAAATTTCCGCCATAACCTTGATGTGAAAAACAGGGTTTCTCTGCCCGCCAAGATAAAAAAGTATATCGAAGAAGTGGCGGAGTCTCCCGAATATTCTTCAAGGATAATGCTTGCAAAGGGCGGCGATTGCATAGAGGGATTTATGGTGGCCGACTGGCAGCGCATGGTAGAACAGGTGCAGCAGAACATGAGCTTTAAACGAAATGCCGGGGACGAGGAACTTGAAGAAATCGCAATGACGGCGGACCAGGTACAGATCGACAAAAGCGGCAGGATAATGATAAATGCGGAACTTAAAAAATGCGCTGAAATAGGGAAAAACGTGGTGTTCGTGGGGGCCATTGACAGGTTCAGGATATGGAGTGCGGAGAAGTTCGATGAAAAATACAACGGAGGCGGCAGATGAGCTTAAAGACGGAATCGAAAAAGGTTGTTGTCCTTATTTTGAGGGGAAATATCGACATTGAAGACATGCTGGCGCTGAAAGGCATAGTCACATCATTCATAGAAAAGGAAAATTTCTTTTTTATACTGGATTTCTCCGGTGTTGACCATATAAATGTATCCGGCATCGAGTATCTGAATGAACGCAAAGAACGCTCGCGCACCATGGCCGGGGATGTGAAAATAATAGGCGCTTCCGATTATGTAAAAAATCTTTTCCTGTACGCGGGTTACTGGGGGGAATTCGACTTTTTCCCGACAGAGGAAGACGCGATAAAATCATTTGAAAATATAATATGAGTTTCAGCCACAAAAGCGTCCTGCTGGCCGAGGCTGTGGATTTTTTAAAGGCGGCCGGCAGCAGCGGGGTTTTTGTGGATGCGACTCTCGGGCTTGGCGGCCACAGCGGCGAAATATTAAGGCGGCTCGCTCCACAAGGCCGGCTGATAGGCCTTGACTGTGATGACAGGAACCTGCGGGAAGCCGCTGAAAAGCTCAAAGGCTACGGGAACTTCAGGGCAATCAAGGCGAATTTCAGGGATCTTGACGCTGTTCTTCAAAATGAAGGCATAGAAAAGATAGACGGAATACTGTACGACCTTGGAGTATCCAGCGCCCACTTTGACGACGCCGCCAGGGGGTTCAGTTTTTCCAAAGAGGCTCCGCTTGACATGCGGCTCGACCCGGGCGCGGCACTGACCGCATATGACGTGGTCAATTCGTATAAAAGGCCGGATTTGGAGCGCGTTATCAGGGATTATGGCGAGGAATATAAATACAAAAAAATAGCCGATTTTATAATTAACAGGCGGCCGATAGAAACGACATCAAAACTCGCGGAGATAACGGCCCTGGCGAAACGTGGAATGAAGGAAAAAATAGACCCGGCAACGAGGGTGTTCCAGGCAATAAGGATAGAGGTTAATGACGAACTGGGCGCGCTTAAGGAATCGCTTGAAAAGGCCGTGGGAATGCTTCAAAGCGGCGGGGTTATTGCGGTAATATCGTTCCATTCGCTTGAGGACAGGATAGTAAAAAAGTACTTCGCGCTGGAAGCGTCGGACTGCGTCTGCGAAAACAAAAGGATGCCGTGCACATGCGGCCATGTGAAAAGGATAAATTTGCTGACAAAAAAGGCTCTCATACCGGGAGACGCCGAAACGGCGGAAAACCCGAGGGCCAGGAGCGCGAAGCTCCGGGCTGCTGTTAAAATTTGAGGAGAAGAAATTGAGCGCAAGCAGGAAATTTTTAAGGATGATGAACCCGGCCCACAGTTCTTCGGGCAGGCAGATGCCAAAGGGTATAATCCCGAAACTGGCGATAAGTTTTATCCTGCTGTTCGTCTGCCTGTGGTTCGGTATTCAGGCAAACTCAAAACTCAACAGTGAAGTGGTGTTGCTCAAGGACCAGTGCGACAAACTGCGCATACGCTCAAAAATACTGGATTACCAGCTTTCGTCCATGATGACAGCCGATAAGCTTGAGACAGTGGCCGTTGCCAGGTACGGTTTTAAAAAAATAAGGGACGACCAGATAATCGTCGTCAGCAGGCAGGAACCATTAATGGATAAAATAATTGACGGTGTAAGGTCGATCTTTTCAAGGCAAAAGGACATTTAAAGCCGGGGAGTGAATTTTGGCGAACGACAAACATGACATTAACAGCAGGATAGAGATTATATATTTTGCGTTTACCGCGGTTTTTGTCGTTTTTGCGTTCCAGCTGGTAATACTGCAGGTGTTCCAGTACGGAAAATTCAGGGACCTGGCGCAGAAACAGCACCTTGAGACCGTGAAGCAGCAGATTGGACGCGGTTCGATATTTACGGCCGACGGGAAAAAGCTGGCCATGTCAATCAAGGCATATTCCGTCTGCGCAAACCCGGGCGAGATAAAAAACAGGGCGGCCGTCGCGGATTATCTTTCAAAAAAGCTCGGCATAAGCAGGGCCGAAATATTTTCAAAGCTTAACACAAAAAAAGCATTTGTTTATATAGACAGAAAGGTGGATATAGACAAAGCGACATCGATATTTGACAGGGATATACCCGGCGTCTTTCCGCTTGTGGAGGAAAAACGCTACTATCCGCTCCAGGAAAACGGGGCAAATTTGGTGGGGTTTACCGGAATAGACGGCAACGGCCTTGAGGGGCTTGAAGGGTCCTTCGAAAAGTATTTACGCGGGAAGGTCGGGTTCATGCTGGTCAAACGCGATGTCAAGGGGCGCCCCATAATGACGGACACCGTGCAGGTAAAAAAAGCGGAAGCCGGCGGAGATCTTTATCTTACGATAGATTCAAACATACAGTATTACGCACAGCAGGAACTCAAGACCGCGGTTGAGAAATACAAAGGCAAAACAGGCATGCTGGTGTCGCTGAATCCCAATACGGGCGCAATTTACGCGATGGCAAACTATCCGACTTTTAACCCGAATGATTTTAACAGGTACCCGGCGGAACTCAGAAAGAACAGGACCGTGACCGACGTTTTTGAACCGGGCTCGACTTTCAAAATATTCACAATGGCGGCGATATTAAAGGACAGGCCGGCCGCATACAATGACAGGGTTTTTTGCGGAAACGGAAAAATGGCATTCGGCGACAGATGGGTGCATGACAATGAAAAACACGGATGGCTAACAGTACCCGATGTTATAAAATTTTCATCCAATATCGGCATGGTGGAGCTTGCCATGAAGCTCAGCAGGGACAGGCTTTATGATGAATATTCGGCTTTTGGATTCGGCAGGGAAACCGGTTCGGACCTTCCGGGAGAAGTAGGCGGAATTCTCCGCCCGGTTTCCCAGTGGGACGACTCGACAATGTCATCGATCCCTTACGGCCAGGAAGTGGCGGTAACGGCGGTACAGCTCGCGCGCGCTTATGCGGCTGTCGCAAACGGCGGATATTTGATAACCCCGTATATAGTTGACAGGGTGGTAAAGAACGGCTCGGTGGTGTACACGCACCCGCAGCCGCAGAAAGTAAAAATACTGGATGACGCGACCAGGGAGAAACTTATAAAAATGCTTGAAATGGTTGTTGAAAAGGACGGGACCGGAAAGAAAGCCGCTATGGCCGGCTACCAGGTTGCCGGAAAAACAGGGACGGCGCAAAAGCACAATCCAAACGGAAAGGGCTATGCTACGAATAAATACGTGTGTTCATTTATAGGATTTGTCCCCGCGGAAGATCCGCAAATACTGACACTTGTCGTTGTAAACGAACCGGCTGCCATCTGGGCATTCGGAGGCGATGTGGCGGCGCCGGCCTTTAAAAATCTTTCGGGCGACATGATATCATACCTTCACGTGGCCCCCGTCACCGGGGCGAAAACTTCGCCGCAGAACGCGGCCGCGGAAACAACGGTGAAAATGACTGATTTTTATATGAAACAGTTTACCGAGGCAAAGAGGGCGCTTTCGGCTGCATCGATAAAACTTGAAAAAATCGGCTACGGAAAAACAATCATAATGCAGAAACCCGCCGCAAATACTGAAATGAAAACGGGCGATACGGCGGTTGTATACCTGGCCGATACGGACGCAAAAGAAGGGCTGCGCATTTATATGCCGGACCTTAAAGGGTTGACCATAAGGAACGCCATAGAAATATTAAAGGTTTACGGGCTGAATGTAAAATGCGTAGGCAGCGGCACTGCCGTATCCCAGCAGCCAAACCCCGGTGTTGCGGTAAAAAAGGGATCCGAATGCACGGTCAGCTTTGAACTTCAGGGGCGCCCGTTATGAAAAAAATGAACTTGAAAACCCTGCTTGGAAACTCCGGCTCATATACCGTTTTGCAGGGGGCCGCGGATATGGATATAACGGATATCGCCGAATCGGCTTCCACGGCGAAAAATGGATCCGTGTTTTTCTGCGTCCGGGGGATAAAAAAAGACGGACATGATTTCATTCCGGAAGCGGTAAAAAACGGGGTATCCGCCATAATAGTTGAAAATGACGTAAGGGTAAAAGAAGGCACGGCGGTCATCAGGGTAAAAAACGCCAGGGAAGCCATGTTTTACGCGGCTGACAAATTTTACGCCGGTGAAAAGAAAAAAGTCAGTGTGATTGCGATAACAGGGACAAAGGGAAAGACCACGGTATCGTATCTTATAGATGCGCTATTAAAGCAACAGACGGGCCGGGAAAACGCCGTGGTAGGAACCATAGGATACAGGATAGGAAAAAAACATTATCCCGCCGGCAATACCACGCCTTCAAATATAAAGGTTCATAAGCTTATAGCCATGGCCGCGCGCGCCGGGATAAAATATTTTATCATTGAGGCGTCCTCGGAGGCGCTTGACCAGGGCAGGCTGAGGAATATTGATGTGGATTCCGTTGTGGTTACGAACGTCACCAGGGATCATTTTGATTACCATAAAAATTTCGCCAATTATCTGAAGGCAAAAATGATCGTGATATCGAACATGAAAAAGGGCGGAAGGTTTGTCGTCAATATCGACTCGAAAGGCAGCAGGGAAATGGTTGCCGGGGCGCGGGCGAAAACCGCGGACATTATTACATGCTCGACTAAAAAAAAGGCCGGCATAAGGCTCCTGAAATATTCGCTGGATATCAAAGGCACGGATTTTACGCTGGATGTAAAGGGAAAGAAGATGGAAATATCGACGGAACTTGTGGGCATGCATAATATTTACAACATTATGTCGGCTATAGGCGCGGTTAAGGGGATAGTATCCGGGAATAATATGATAAAAGCACTGGCTGATTTCAAAACTGTCGACGGCAGGCTTGACAGGGCATACAGCGGGGAATTTGACGTTATTGTGGATTATGCGCATACGCCTGATTCGATGGAAAAAACACTGACTGCGCTCAACGCCCTGAAAAAGGGGCGGGTTATAACGGTCTTCGGAGCCGGCGGCAACAAGGACCGTGGAAAAAGGCCGTTGATGGGGGCCATCGCGGAAAAGCTCAGTGACGAGGTCATCGTGACATCCGATAACCCGCGCTACGAGGAACCCGGAAAAATAATAGCTGACATTATGAATGGCGTCAGGCGGAAAAAAGATATCATGATAGTTCCCGACAGGAGGCTGGCCATTGCCGCCGCCGTAAAGAAAGCAGTTAAGGACGATATTGTGCTCATAGCCGGAAAGGGCCATGAAACCTACCAGGAAATAAAGGGAAAAAGGCACCCGTTCGAGGACAAGAAGGTTGCACTTGAAATGATAAAAAAACACAGGGGCGTAAAAAAAATATATTTATCCGGGTTATTAAAAAACATGAATTACAGCTTGCTTTCGGGGGGCACGGAAATTGAAATAAAAGGCGTCGAAGATAATTCATGGAGGGTTAAAAAGGGATTTCTTTTTATAGCTGTAAAGGGATTTTCCCATGACGGCCATGATTATATCGCCGAAGCCGTAAAACGCGGAGCGGCCGCCGTGCTGGTTGAAAAAAAAGTCAGGGTGCGCGGCGCGGCTGTGATAAAGGTTAAAAATACCAGGGAAGCGCTGTTTGAGATTACGGACAGGTTTTTCAGCGGCACGAAGGGAAAAATAAAAATAATAGGCGTTACCGGGACAAACGGGAAAACCACGGCGGTTTACATGACGGACGGCATACTAAGGGCTGAATACGGCGGGAAGAACGCCGTTGCCGGAACCATAGAATACAAGGTCGGAAAAAACTATTATCCGTCCATTAACACAACGCCGTCGAACGTGATCCTTCACAGGCTCATAGAAGAGGCCGTGGGGAAAAAGTTGAAATATTTTATAATGGAAGTTTCCTCGCACGCGCTGGACCAGGACAGGATAAAGAATATCGAACTTGATACCGCCGTTGTTACCAATGTAACGCGGGATCATTTTGATTACCATAAAAATTTCAGGAATTACCTCGCGGCAAAACTGAAAATAGTTGATGCGATGCGGGAGGGCGGAAGGCTTGTCATAAATCTTGACGATGCCAGCTCCGGGAAATTCATCGCCGCCGCAAAAAAACGCCGGCTGAAAATACTGACATATTCCCTGAATAAAAAAAGGGCTGATATAAAGCCGGTCTCTTACAGCCTCGATATTAACGGCGTTACCGCGGAACTAGACATAAAGGGCAGCAGGGAAACGATAAGATGCAACCTTCCGGGCATTCATAATCTTTACAATATGATGTCAGCCGTTGGAGCGTGCCTCAACGAAGCCAGGATAAAATCGATAAAAAGAGGCATTGAAAACCTGAAAAGCGTGAACGGCAGGACCGAGATGGTTTATGACGGAAATTTTAAGGTGATGGTGGATTACGCGCACACGCCTGACGCGCTTGAACAGGTCCTTTCAACGCTTGCAAAGGTGAAAAAGGGAAGGCTCATAACCGTATTCGGGGCGCCGGGCAACAGGGACAGGGGCAAGAGGCCCCTTATGGGAAAAGTGGCCGAAAAACTCAGCGATACAGTGATAATAACTTCGGATAACACTGAAAATGAAAAACCAATGGACATAATAAACGAGGTTCTCGGAGGAGTCAGAAATCCCGGAAAGGCCGTAGTGGAGCCGGACAGAAGAAAAGCGATAAGGCTCGCAATAGGCGGGGCAAAACCCGGGGATGTGGTGCTCATCGCGGGCAAGGGCCATGAAAAGTACCAGGACATTATGGGCAAAAAGTCAGCGTTCGAGGATAAAAACGAGGCGTTAAAAGCGCTGAAAGCGGCAAAATGAAAATTAATTTAAGCGAAATTTACAGGGTGTTTAACACAGGTTTTGAGGGCAGGGACGTGAGCGTTCCCGACATATGCACGGATACACGCACCCTTAAAAAAGGGGATGTATTTTTCGCCCTTATCGGAGACACCGACGGCCACAGGTATGCCGCCCAGGCTTTTTACAACGGAGCTTCGGCGATCATTGTTGAAAAATATGCCGAAGGCGTTGAAACGGCAAAACAGATAAAGGTAAAGGACACGACGCGGGCGCTGCTGACGCTGGCCGCATATTATTACAAAAAATTCGGGAAATTAAAATGCGCGGCCGTCACGGGAAGCAACGGCAAGACGACAACCAAGGAACTGCTTGCGGCGATGCTGTCCGAAAAGTACGAAACGCTTAAAAGCGAAAAAAGCTTTAATAACGCGATAGGGCTCCCGCGCACTGTTTTTAAGCTCAAGGATAAGTTCGACGCGGCTGTTTTTGAAATCGGGATGAACCATGCGGGCGAGATTAAAAATCTGGTTTCAGCCATCAGCCCGCGGGTGTCAATAATTACCAATGTTGGAAGGGCCCATATCGCTTTTTTCAGGGACGGCCTGAAGGGCATAGCAAAGGCCAAGGCCGAAATTATGACGGGGATGGAGCCGGGCGGGGTTGTCGTGATAAACGCCGACGATGACTTTGCGGGTTTTATGGAACGGGAAGCCGCAAAAAGGAAGTTAAATACCGTGACTTTCGGGATAAAAAACAAGGCCGATGTAAGGGCCGTGGATATTGTAACCGCGGCTGACGGGACGTACTTTAAGGTTAACTGCCTTAAAGAAAGGTTTTTTACCGGGCTAAAAGGCGGGTATAACATTTACAACGCTGCAGCGGCGGTCGCTGCGGCCATGGCCTTCAAAGTGCCGGGAAAGTCCATAAAAAATGCGCTGGCCGGATTTAAGATGGAAGGGTTCATGAGGTTTGAAAAGGTCAGGCTGAAAAATTCGGTGCTGCTGATAAATGACTGTTATAACGCAAACCCGGATTCTTTTTCCGCCTCCATAGAGGCGTTGAAAAAAGAGGGGTATAAATCTGTGGTGGCGGTCATGGGCGACATGCTTGAACTGGGTAAAAGCTCGGCCGCAATGCACATTGAGATAGGAAAAAAGTTCAGGGAAATTCCGCTGAAAAACTTTTTTGTTTACGGCAAATACTCCGGACAGGTAAAAAAAGGATACGGGGAAAAAGCGCGCGTTTACACCGACAGGGAAAAACTGTCACGCGTCCTTAAGCAGGCGGTGGAGAAGGGCGATACTGTTTTTGTAAAAGGCTCCAGGGGAAACAAACTTGAGGAAATTGTGGAAGTATTAAAATAAAAGAGGCACTGTCGGATCAGGTATTGTGGCAGGGATTTTCCTACAGTACCAAAAGAAGCGGCAAGAGCAATAAATTTTATAAATGAGGTGCCATGGAATGTTTTATCATTTGGTTTATCCGCTTCACGTATACCTGTCGTTTTTAAATGTATTCAGGTATATAACGGTACGCGCGGCGTTCGCCGCAATAACCGCTTTTACAATAAGCATTTTTATAGGCAAGCCTGTAATAGCGTGGCTTAAAAAATTGTCGGTAACCCAGGTAATAAGGGAAGAAGGGCCCAAAGAGCACCTTAAAAAGAAAGGCACCCCGACAATGGGCGGCCTCATAATGCTTGCGTCGTTTTTTATCTCAATGGGGCTCTGGGGAAGATATGACAACAGTTATACATACATACTGCTTTTTGCGGCATTTTGGTTCGCGCTCATAGGCTTTCTCGATGATTTTTTGAAGCTGAAGATAGGGACGAAGGGGCTCGCGGGGGAATGGAAGCTTTTGATGCAGTTTGCCGGTGCGTTCGTGATAGTGGCCATGTACCTGACTTACGAGGATCCGTCGTTTTTATACAAGACTTATCTCAATCTGCCGTTCTTTAAAAATCCGGTTAACCTTCCGGTATGGCTCTATGTTGTGTTTGCCATGCTCATAATCGCGGGATGGTCAAACGCCGTGAATTTTACCGACGGAATGGACGGGCTGGCGTCCGGGCTTTCCCTTTTTGTATTCGGGACCTTTGTAGTTATGTCGTATATAATAGGCAACGTTAAAATAAGCGATTACCTGTTTTTGATGTACGTGGCGAAGGCGTCGGAAGTAACCGTTGTGTGCGCCGCTTTTACCGGATCGCTTCTCGGATTTTTGTGGTTTAACGCGTACCCTGCCGAGGTTTTCATGGGAGATATAGGCGCGCTCATGCTTGGCGGAGTTATTGGGACAATTGCCGTGCTGATAAAGCAGGAACTGCTGCTGCTTATAGTGGGGGCGATATTTGTGGCCGAGGTGGCTTCCGTAATACTGCAGGTGGGTTCATTCAAGCTTACCGGGAAAAGGATATTCAAGATGGCGCCGCTGCATCATCATTTTCAGTTAAAAGGTGTGGCGGAGCCCAAGCTTATAATAAGGTTCTGGATAATTGCTGTTATCGTCCTGTTGTTTACATTGAGCACGCTGAAGCTGAGGTGACGAATGATTGAACTTGATGGAAAAACCGTACTTGTAATTGGCGCCGGGAAAAGCGGCGTCTCCGCCGCCAGGTTCCTGCTGGCAAGGGGCGTAAAGAGGATAATTTTAAGCGACACCAAACCCAGGGCAAAATTTGACGCGGAAGCGCTGGAGCTTGAGAAAAAAGGTGTTGAAATAGAGGCGGAGGCGCACCGGGATTCGTCATTTCTCGAGGCCGACATAATCATCCTGAGCCCGGGCGTGCCCATACAGGAAAAATGGCGCGAAGTGTCAAATAAGTACAACAAACTGCTTGTGGGAGACGTTGAATTTGCGTCGCAGTTTACAAAGGCGAAAATAGTGGCGATAACAGGCACAAACGGCAAGACCACGGTTACGACCCTCATGTATGAAATAATGAAAGCGCAGCTGGGCGAAAAGGTCGCTCTGGCCGGAAATATCGGGATACCGTTCTGCGACATATTAAGGGAGGAGAAAGACCCTGAATATATAGTCATAGAGGTCTCAAGCTTCCAGCTTGAGGCAATAAGGGATTTTAAGCCCGAAGTCGCGGTGATACTCAACGTTACGGATGACCACCTTGACAGGTACAGGACCATCCAGGAATACGCCGAGGCCAAGGCGAATATTTTCAGGAACCAGGGGCCGGACGAACACCTGATACTTAACATGGAGGACAAATTTACAAGCATAATGACCTCCATGGCAAAATCGCAGAAACATTATTTCAGCGCGTACAGGCCTTTTGATACGGGCTATTATTTTGACGGAAAAAGTTTCATCAAAAGCGACGGCGATACAAAAGAAGTATTGTTTCCGGCGGATTCTATAAAACTTATCGGGCGGCATAATTATGAAAATGTGCTGGCGTGCATCATGGCCTCGGATATTTTAAAACTTGACAGGGCCGCCGCAATAAAAACAATACAGGATTTTTCCGGGCTCCGCCACAGGATAGAATTTGTCGGAGAGGTAAACGGCGTCAGATGTTATGACGATTCAAAGGGGACAAATGTTGACGCGGTATTAAAGGCTCTGGACACTTTTTCGGAGGACATGGCGCTTATACTGGGCGGCAGGGAAAAAGGAACCGATTTTACCCCCATACTCAACGCGCTTAAACCGGGAGTAAGGGCGGTAATTGCCCTGGGAGAGAACAGGGAAAAGATAAAATCAATATTTTCGCCAAAGGTCACGGTTCTGGAGGCTGCCTCAATGGAAGAGGCGGTCAACCTGGGGCTCAATGTGGGCGGCATAAAGGTGCTTTTGCTTTCTCCGGCATGCGCCTCATTTGATCTTTTCAAAAATTACGCCCACAGGGGCGATGAATTTAAAAAATTTGTGCAAAAGGCGGCTGCGTAAAGATGGCGTCAAAATCCAGGCCGGGAGTCGACTACATGCTGTTTATAACATGCGTAATGCTTATGCTTTTTGGCATACTCATGGTTTATGACGCAAGCTCTGCTTTCGCCAGTGAAACCACGGGAGACTCGGCCTATTTTTTTAAAAGGCAGGTGGTATGGGCGGTGCTGGGCATAATAACGGGATTTTATTTTTACACCAGGGATGACCGCCAGCTGGATAAAATGATAGTGCCTGGAATAATAGTTGCGATAGTCCTTTTGTTCGCCGTGCATGTGCCCGGGCTGGGGCGCAGGGTGGGCGGGGCAAAAAGATGGCTCCGTCTAGGGCCGTTTTCATTCCAGCCGTTCGAGCTGGCCAAGATATTTTATGTTCTTTATATGTCCAAGCTTTTTACAGACGATAACAGCCCTCTTATGAAGAAGATAACGCGTTCCGCCATGGTGACGGCAATAGTGGCGCTCGGGCTTATTTTTCAGAAGGACCTCGGAGGCACTGCCATCATAATGTTGCTATATTTTGCGATGCTTCTGATGGCGGGCGTGCCTGTGTGGTTCTTTGGAGGAGCCCTGGCTGCAGCCGTGGGCCTGGTGGTACTGCTCATAAAAGTCGAACCTTACAGGATGCAGAGGATGCTGGCTTTTACGGACCCGTGGAAGGATTTTTACGGTTCCGGATGGCAGGTTGCGCAGTCGCTCATATCGGTCGGTTCGGGAGGGATACTCGGCGTCGGATTTTCCAACAGCCAGCAGAAATTCCTTTATCTGCCCACGCCCCATACGGATTATATATTTTCGATAATCGGGGAGGAACTCGGGTTATGGGGGGCGATTCTGGTGATATTCGGGTTTTTTATGATATTATCCCGCGGTATTTTTATCGCCATTAACTCAAAGGACAAATTTTACAAATTCATGGCCGTGGGATTGACGCTTGCGATAACATCCCAGGCGGTGATAAATATAGGGGTCGCGATCGGCATTATGCCGTCAAAAGGGACCACACTGCCGTTTATAAGCGCGGGAGGCTCGTCGCTGCTTATTACATGCATTGCCGCGGCATTGCTCCTTTCCGCATCGCGCAAGGCTTACGGCGGAAATAATTGAGGGCCATATTTGCGTGCGGCGGGACCGGCGGCCATATTTATCCGGCAATAGCCGTGGCGGAAGAGCTGTTAAGGTCCGACAAAAACGCCCGGGTGCTTTTTGTGGGGACCATGGACGGCATGGAAAACAGGATAGTAAAGGGGCGTGGATTTGATTTTAAGGCTCTTGGGGCCAGGCCCTTAATACGGAAATTTACGGCGGCAAATATAGTAAACGCGTTTTTTGTGGTGAAGTCGTTCTTTACAGCATTAAAGATTGTCGGCGATTTTAAGCCTGACGCGGTGTTCGGCACCGGGGGATTCGCGTCTTTTCCGGTGGTGCTTGCCGCCGCGCTCCTTGGAAAAAGGGCCGTGATACACGAACCGAACATGGCGCCCGGGCTGGCCAACATATGGCTTTCCGGTTTTGCGTCGGCTGTAACGCTGGGATTCGCCGAAACGAAGAATATTTTCCGGGGCAAAAACGTTTTTGTGACGGGAAATCCGCACAGGGCGAACCTGCTTTTAAAAAGGAAACCCGGGGCATATAAAAAATTCGGTCTTTCTCCCGGGTTAAAGACGGTGCTCATAATGCCGGGTTCGCGCGCCGCCAGGTCGATAAATGAGGCCTTTGCCGGGGTTATTACGGGCTTCAAAAAGGAGCTGAAAAAGACCCAGTTCATATGGATGACCGGAAAAGAGGGCTTTGACGCGGCTAAAAAAACGGTAAAAGCTTCAAAGACAAGGGCGGCTGTAATGGAATTTGTGGATGACGCGCCGGCGGCGTATTCAATAGCGGACGCCGGTATAATGAGGACCGGCGCCGGCACGCTCACGGAAATAGCGGCGGTCAAACTTCCCTGCGTGCTTGTGCCTTACCCGTTCGCAACGGCGAACCACCAGGAAAAGAACGCGGCGGTATTTGAAAAGCTCGGCGCCGCAGTTGTTATAAAGGACGCGGCGCTTACGCCGCAGGCGCTGTACGCGGGCATTGAAAAGACGCTTGATGCGGGAAAGTCCGCGGCAATGAAAAAGGAACTGAAAAAGATATACAGCGGCAACAGCGCCGGGAATATTGTAAAAATATTAAAAGGAGATATTTGATGAAAAATGAGGTTAAAAACATACATTTTATAGGCATAGGCGGCTCCGGCATGAACGGGCTCGCCGAGATATTTATAAATCTGGGTTATAAAGTGACGGGTTCGGATTTGAAAGAATCCGAAAACACAGGCAGGATAGCGAAAATTGGCGGAAAAATATTTATCGGGCATAATGAGAAAAATGTAAAAGGGGCGGATATAGCCGTATATTCCAACGCGGTGCCCGAAACAAACCCCGAGATAACGCGGGCTAGAAAAATGAAAATACCGGTTTTGCCGCGCGCCGTCATGCTTGACGAGGTCATGAGGCTCAAGTACGGTATAGCCATAGCGGGCTCGCACGGGAAAACAACAACCACTTCCATGCTTGCCACTATATTCATGGAGGCAAAGCTTGACCCCACATACATAGTGGGAGGGGTTGTAAAATCCGGAGGGGTGCACGCCAGGGCCGGAAAGGGCAGGTATGTGATAGCGGAGGCATGCGAGGCTTTCGGCTCGTTTTTACACCTGAACCCGGTCATAGCCGGAGTCACCAACATAGACAATGACCACCTGGATTATTACAAAAAAATGGACGCGCTAAAGGAGGCCTTTGTTAATTTTATCAATAAGGTGCCTTTTTACGGTGCCGCTTATCTGAACGGCGATGACGTGAATATCAAATCCGTCAGGGATGAAATATTTGTAAAGGCGGTTTATTTCGGGTTCGACAGGTCAAACGACATTTATGCCGCAAATGTCCACTTTAAGGGATTCATGCAGAGGTTCACCGTGATATATCACGGGAAAAACCTGGGGGTATTTGAGCTTAATATTCCGGGCAGGCACAACGTCCAGAACTCCCTTATGGCAATAGCCATAGCAATCGATACCGGGATAAAAACAGCCGTGATAAAACGCGGGCTGAAAAAATTCAAGAATGTAAAGAGGCGCTTTAACCTTTATAAAATGAAGAATTTTACATTGATAGACGATTACGCGCACCACCCCATGGAAATACTTAAGGTGCTGGAAACCGGAAAGGAAATGACAAAAGGCGGTGTTATAGCGGTTTTTCAGCCCCATTTGTTTTCGAGGACACAGCAGCTGTACAGGGAATTCGCAAAAGCCCTGTCCACTGCCGATATGGTAATACTGGACAAGATATACCCGGCAAGGGAAGCGCCGATTATCGGAGTGACTTCGGCCCTTATTTCCGACGCGATGAAACAATCGGGCTATAAGAATGTTTTTCTGGAGAACGACTGGGGCTCCATTTCGGAAAGGCTGCGCAGGACGGTAAAAAAAGGCGATATGGTATTTTTAATGGGCGCAGGCAATATTAATGAACTCAGGGGTGAAATTGAGAAATGGGCAAAGTAAAAGGCGGATTTTTTGCGGAGCTTAAAAAGAACGGGGTTGAGTTTTACCCCGGATGCGGGATAAAAGAGAGGACCACCTTTAAAATCGGCGGTACTGTATACTGCCGTATTTTTGCGAAGCGCCTTGACGAGCTCTCTGCCGCGGTAAAAACCGCAAAAAAATGGGGCAAAAAGATATTTGTCATGGGAAGCCTCTCGAACGTGCTCATTACCGATAAAAAGATAAATAAAGTCTTTATAGAACTGGGCGGTGAATTTTATGATATCAGAAAGACGGGCCCGTCTTCGGTTTACGCGGGAGCAGGAGCGAAGATTGGCTCCCTTACGGCTTTTGTCATAAAGAACGGACTTGCCGGAATTGAATTTATGGCCGGTATTCCCGGGACGATGGGCGGCGCCGTGTATATGAATGCCGGGGCATATGGAAAGGGAATAGGCGCGTATATTAAAAAGATTCATTTCATGGACAGGGCGGGGCAATGCGGAATAATAGAAAATCCGGAAAAGGCGTTTTCTTACAGGCATTCAATATTCCAGGAAAACGGATATATTGTGACCGGAGCCGAACTCGGGCTAAAAAAAGGTGTTGCCGCCGAAATCAGGAAGGAAATTATGCTTTTGATAAAAACAAGGCACGCAAAGCACCCGTGGAAAGCCTTTTGTGCGGGGAGCTTTTTTAAAAACTCGCCGGAGTGTCCGGCCGGGAGCCTTATTGAACGGGCCGGTTTAAAGGGCAAAAAGGTGGGAGACGCCATGGTTTCGTTAAAACACGCCAACTTCCTTATTAATACGGGGAACGCAGGATACGGAGATGTGGTGAAACTCGCTAAAAATGTGAAGCAGACTGTTTATAAGAAGTTCGGCGTAAAACTTGAAGAGGAAGTAAGGTATATAAAATAAGCGGGCGTGATGTGTAAAGGCCGCTAAAGAACGTAAAGGAGAACATTTGACTATGGGTAAAAGAAAAGGGAAAAAACTGCGCATAGGCGTCATAATGGGCGGAATTTCCAGCGAACGCGAAGTTTCGTTAAATAGCGGCGCCGCGATAATCAAAGAATTAAGGGCAAACGGCGAGAACGTTATTGCCATTGACCTCAAGGAACGTTCCATGGCGAAAATAGAAAAGGCGGACATTGATGTGGCCGTAATAGCGCTTCACGGGACCTGCGGGGAGGATGGGGCGGTTCAGGGGATGCTTGACTTTCTCGGAATACCCTACACGGGAAGTGATTTGCTTTCGTCCGCTATCGGCATGAACAAGGAAAAGTCAAAGGTAATCATGGCTTTTCACGGGATACCCACTGCTCCGTGGAAGGTGATGGACAAAAAAAGCGAAATAAATTCGTTAAAATTGGGATATCCGGTTGTTTTTAAGCCTGTATCCGAGGGGTCTTCGGTAGGCGTGAGCATTGTGAAGGACAAAAAAGAGGCTTTGAAGCTTTTTGACAAAACAAGGAAATTCGGGCCGGTTTTAGCCGAGAAATTTATAAAGGGAGTTGAAATTACCGCGCCGGTTTTTGACGGAAAGGTGCTGCCGTTGATAGAGATAGTCGCGGCGAACGAGTTTTATGATTATGAATCAAAATATACAGAGGGCATGTCGCGCCATATTATTCCGGCACGTATTACCCCGGCCGAGGCAAAACTGGCGCGCAGGACCGCGCTGCTTGTGCACGAATACATTGGCTGCAGTGATTATTCGCGCGTCGACATGATAGTGGCCGGCGGCAGAGTATGCGTAATAGAGATTAACACCCTTCCGGGAATGACATCGCTTTCGCTCTTTCCGGATGCGGCCCGCAGGGCGGGAATCAGTTTTTATGAGTTGATAATGACACTGGTAAATAAAGCAGTGTCAAGGAGCAGATAATGAAAAGTTTTGGAAAAAGATATTCGACGCTCAACACGAGAATGTCGGCCAGAAGCGAGCCGTTATTCAGGCAGTTTCCGGCTGTCGCGCGCAGGCTTTTTCTCGGGGCCGTGCTTGTAACTATTTTTGCGGCAAGCGTGAACCTGCTGGTCAAATCCGTGATAGGCAAATTTTCATTTTCGATGCCGGAGATAAGCCTGCCCCGCATCAGCATAATGAATTCGGCGAGGTTCCAGATGATAGGGGCTGAAAAGTGCATAGTCATGAGCGACGGATCGACAAAACCCAGGGACGGGGGCCCGGCGGCGGATATGTCCACGCTGCCCGTATTGTCAGGGCTGGAGCCCGACGAGCAGAGGCCGGAATATAAGGAAGCGTTAAAAGAGGCGCTCTCTATCGCCCCGAATTATCTTGAAAAAATATCGGAAGTGAACATAAGCGACCCGAAGAACATGATGATGATATCCATGGACGGGTCGAAAATATTATTCGGCGATTCCGTGACGCGGGATAAGCTGGATAATTACATAATCGCCCTGGGAAAAATGAAAGAGCTGGGCAGGGATTTTAAGGTCATGGACCTGCGTTTTTCAGACAGGGTAGTATTAAAATAAAAAGGAGAGTCAAACATGCAGCAGGGGGACGGAAGTATTATAGCGGCTGTTGACATAGGCACGACAAAGGTATGCACCGTTATAGCGGAGGTGCGTGACGATGAAATAAACGTCGTCGGAGTCGGCTGGACCGAGAACAGCGGCGTTTCCAAGGGAACTATAATCAACATTGCGGAAACCACGGAAGCCATTAAAAAGTCAGTTGAAAAAGCCGAGGAGATGGCGAAGGTAAGGATAGACACCGTCCTGGCGTCGATTTCAGGAAAACACATAAACGGAATGAAGGGCCACGGCGAGACGGCGCTTTCCAACCAGAGGCAGAAGGAAATAACGGAGGAAGACAAGCACCGGGCCATGGAAGGGGCCACAAGCGTGAGGCTTTCCCATGACAGGGAAACACTGCATGTGGTGCCCATACAGTATATAGTTGATACACAGGACGAGATTGAGGATCCTCTTGGAATGACCGGAATGAAACTTGAAGTTGACGCATACATGATAACGGGCTCGATTACATCCATTGACAATGTAAAAAAAGTCGTTGAACGCGCGGGCTACCACTGCGAGGATATGATACTGCAGGGGCTGGCTTCATCGCAGGCGGTGCTTTATCCCGATGAAAAGGATGTGGGAGTGCTTTTGCTGGATATAGGCGGAGGCACCACCGATATAGCGCTGTTTTACAGAAAATCCCTGAGGTTCGTCAGGGTTATTCCGGTCGGAGGGCAGTTCATAACGAACGACATAGTTCAGGGGCTTCAGACGCCGAAATATGTCGCCGAGGAACTCAAAAAAAAGTACGGCATGTCTGAAGCCGCGCAGGCGGCGGATCCGGCAGGCGAGTCTGCGGCCCCCGGGGAAATGATCGAGGTTCCGGACATGGGCTCTTCAAAGGTGGAAAAAGTCGAACGCAGCACCCTGACAAAATTTATAAAGCCGAGGGTACAGGAACTTATCAAGTTCGTCGAGGAAGAACTGAAAAAAGAGGGGATAGACCGCTCAATGTATGCCGGGGGCATAGTGTTAACCGGAGGCACGGCGCAGTTGAAGGGAATCGACCGGCTTTTCAAGGAGGAAATGAATTTAAGGGTGCGTATCGGCGCGCCGCTGAAAGAAAAGATAGTTGGCCTGTATGATATTGTAAGCACCCCGGAATACGCGACTGTAATAGGGCTTATTGAACATTATATACGGGAACACGGCCATGAAAGTTTTACGGGCGGCGGCGGCGGAAGCATGGGCGGCGTATGGAGCTGGCTGAAAAAAAATATTTTCGATAAAATATAAGGGAGGCGCAAAAATGAGTGAACTCGACGGAAAGTTAAAGTTTGAACTGGCGGAAGCCGGGGATTTTACAGGTACGGGGATAAAGATAAAGGTGATAGGCGTCGGCGGGTGCGGTTGTAACATCATAAACGACATGACGGAATTCGGCCTTAAAGACGCGGAAATCCTCGCCGTCAACACCGATTTACAGTCGTTAAACAGGGTCACCGCGGCTGAAAAAATACAGATAGGCTCCAGGCTTACAAAAGGCGGCGGAGCGGGTTCCAATCCGGAAAACGGCGAACGCGCGGCCGAGGAAGACAGGGACCTGCTGGAAAATAAATTGCGCGGCACCGATATGCTGTTTATCACCTGCGGCGTGGGCGGAGGCACGGGTTCGGGGGCCGCGCCGGTGATCGCGGATATCGCAAGGGGGCTGGATATCCTCACGATTGGGGTCGTCGTTACGCCGACTACAATGGAGCTTCAGACAGAGAAGAAAAGAAAGATTGTCGAACATGCCATGTCCAGGCTGAAGGAAAAACTAAATTCGATAATAACAATATCAAACCAGAAGATACTTGATATTTTTGAGGGGGACATGACGCTGCCCCAGGCTTATAAGGAGGCGAACCGCGCGCTGATAAACATAGTGGACGGCATAGTCTCGATGATAGCCAAACCCGGCATGCAGAATATTGATTTTGAGGATGTCAAGGCGACCTTAAAACAGAAAGGCGATACTTTTTTGGGCATAGGCCGCGCCAGCGGGACGGACAGGGCAAAAAAGGCCTTTGACAGGGCGCTGAAGAATCCTTTTATAGGCGATGTTGATGTGCTTGGCGCCAAAGAAATGCTCATCAATTTTGTGGGCAACATAACCGTAGGAGAACTGAAGGAAATAGAAAATTTTAAGAAGTTGACCGGGCCGGATGTATCGCTGAAATACGGGTTTGTCTGCGACGAAAGTTTTGAGGATGAAGTGGAGGTTGTAATACTGATGTCCGGCATAAACGCAATGTCCGCGGAAAAATGCGGCGATGCCGCGCCGGAAAAAGTGGAGAAAACCGCCGAGTTGATTAATTTGAACGTAAAGCAGATGATGGAAAATAATTATGAGAATGTGGAAATACCGACTTTTCAGCGGTATATAAATTAAGGTGGAAAAATGAAAAAAGTTATTGCGGCGGTTGTGCTGGCAATTTTTGCGGCATTCCCGGCCCTTGCGGACGTTCCGGCGGCGCTTGACGGGCTCGCCGTCTCCGGAATAACAGCGGAATATGACTGGACCCTTAACAGGGTGGTTTTGAGCAACGGGGAGGAGAGGGTGGTTGTCATAATTAACTATCCTTATCTGATAAGCGGGGATAAGATGATAAGGCTTGATGCGCCTCCGGTTATAGAAGGCTCCGGGGTTATGATTTCCGCTTATACCGCCGCCAGGATAAAAGAGGAACTGCCGGAGCGGCCGCAGGCCGTCACCCCGGAAACAATAACAATAAAAGCGGACGCTGCCCCGGAAAAAACAGCTGTAACGGCCAGGGGAACAACCGGAGAAGTAAAAGCGCAATATTACGCCGCAACGCCCGTGGCGTTAAAAAGGGCGTATACGGCGAAATATAAAGCAAGGGTAAAAAAATCCAATCCCGCCTCAGTCACGCAGCCCGTAATACCGGCGGCAGCAACGCCCGTAATTGAGGCCAAAGGCGGTAAACCGTTAAGGCGCAGGCTGGTGGTTATTGATCCGGGACACGGGGGAAAGGATTCCGGCGCGCTGGGACACCACGGGCTCAAGGAAAAAGATGTCGTGCTTGCCGTCGCCCTTGACGTGAAAAAAGACATGAACGATTATCCGGCCGATGTGCTTATAACAAGGGATACAGATGATTTTATAACGTTAAAAGGCAGGACCGTGTTCGCGAACGCGAGAAAGGCCGATATTTTTGTATCCATTCACTGCAATTCATCTCCTGATTCGCAGGTATGCGGGACAAGGACTTATATATATAACAGGGTGGCTTCGTCAAAAGAAGCCGCAGAGGCGGCCAGATATGAAAACGGGCAGGAGGGAAGTTTTGAGTTCCTGATGAATGACCTGAGAAAAAGCGCGTATGAATACCTTTCAATCGAACTGGCCGGGAATATCCAGCACGCCATGAGCGATGAACTGAAATTTAAATGGATGCCGGCGGCAAGGGCCCCTTTTTATGTTCTTGCAAATACGGACATGCCGGCCGTGCTTGTGGAAACAGCCTTTATTTCAAACAATATGGAAGAACAGGAAATGGAAACACCCGGTTTCAGGGACAAAATTGCAGACGGCATCGCAAAAGGAATAGAGGAATACTTTGCAAAGATACAGTGATACACATTGAAGAACACGCTGCCCGCCGGATTTAAAATTATTAAAAAAATGGGGCTCCCGCTTATATGTTGCGAAGCCATTTCAAAAATCCCGGGGTTTACACAGGTCTTTACCACCCGCGCGGGAGGCGTAAGTAAAAAGCCCTTTGATTCGCTTAATGTCGGCGTTCATACCGGGGATAATTTTAAAAAAGCCGTTATAAACATATCAAGGCTTGAAAAAAGCCTGGCAATAAAATACGCGGGAGCCGCAAGACAGGTGCATGGCAGTGATGTTATAATATTGAAGAACCGCGCGTTAAAATTCACAGGCGCTGAAATCAGGAAAATGACGGATGTTGAAGCCGATGCCCTTATTACAGACATACCCGGGCTTGCTGTCGGAGTAAGGCTTGCCGACTGCGCCGGGACGGTCATAATAGATCCGGTAAAAAAAACCGTGGCAGCGGTGCATTCCGGATGGCGCGGCATTGCGAATAAGATACCGGCAAAAACCGTAAAAATGATGAAAAAACATTTTGGCTCCAAACCCGCTGATTTAACAGCCTCTGTTTCGCCGGCGATAGGGCCGTGTTGTTACGAAATCGGCGCCGATGTCCTGAAATTGAAAAAACAGAAAGTGTTTCGAGGGATTTTTACGAAAAAAAACGGCCGTAATTATATGAACCTGTGGAAAGGCGTAAAAAATCTCCTTGTAAATGAGGGGATAAAACCCAATAATATTCATATTTGTTCCATGTGCACATATGACAACCCGGAACTCTTTTATTCGCACAGGCGCGATAAGGGAAAAACCGGACGCATGATGGCTCTTGGATTTTTCAAAAAAAAAGCAGGCATAAAAAAGGCGGAGGAACACCATGGCTGATGATATGCAAAGCGGCTCTGACAGGGATGCAATTGACAGAAAACTGGGCGACGAGTGGAGCGAATGGGCGGGAGACCTTTCAAAATATGAAAAACAGATAAATGAAGGAAAGGCGCTTTTCCTGACATATTATTTTGCGGCGCTTTTTGCCGTAACGGCCGTTTCGATGGCCGTTTATTATATGATATCGCCAAGGCTCTACGGTTTCAGCCCGGCTCTTGACGCTGTAGTGATGTGGGCCGTGGCGGGTGTGTTTACAGCCGTATTTGTATGGTCGCTGATGCTTTTTATAACCGTGGTTACCGGCAGAAATATCATGCTCGCGTTTAAAAGCGAAGGGCTGCATGTTGAATGGCTCTATCCGGCGGTATTTAAAATAGCGGCTGTGTTCGGAATATCAAGGGACAGGGTCGGGAACTCGCTTGTAAAGGTAAATAACGCGCTGATATTCGCCACAAAAAAAAGGTTTTCCGCGTCAAACCTGCTCGTACTGCTCCCCAGGTGCCTTGATCCTGAAATGAGGCTGAAAGTCGCGGAAGTAACAAAAAAATATTCGTGCCGTGTATTTACCGCGACGGGCGGGTCGTCGGCAAGGCAGATGGTGAAAAAAATCAGGCCGGACGCGATAATAGGCGTGGCGTGCGAACGGGACCTGGTGGCTGGAATGTCAGATTCCCCCAAAGTAATACCCATAATAGCGATAACAAACATAAGGCCGCACGGGCCGTGCAAGGATACGGTGATAGATGTTGATGAACTTGAAAATGCGATCAGGTTCCTTGTAAAAAATTGAGCAAAGTTGGTACTGCCGGATCAGGTAATGTTAGCGGGGTTTTCCGCCAGTGCCAAAGTTAATCCGGGTGGTTAGAAAAAGCGGCGGACGCCGAGCTTGTATATAAGGTACGGGTTGCCGGCGTTGAAATCATTTTCAGCAGAGGGGTTCGAGTTATAACTGAAAAAGACAGCGGTGCTTTCTATGAACAAAAGCGTGTCTTCGGTTATTTTGGAACGCATTCCAAAAATGGGGTTGAAAAATCCAACAAGTATGGTCCTGTTGCCGTTTAAGGCGGCGTTAACCCCGAGGCCGGCGTAAAAGTATTCATGAAAATCATAATAAAAGTTCAGTTCCGTAAGGCCGGCTATATCGCCGCCAGGAAGATAAACAGCGCCGACAAATATTGAAGCCCGGGTGTTGCGTGTTATAACCCTGTTGTATGTAATGCCGGGTATTGCCAGGGTATCAAGGCCGATGTCAATTCCTATCGCCTGGGTATAGTGAAGCGCCGGCTGGGGAGTCGGCACGGGGGTGTTTATCACGGATTGATCCGGTGTTTCCGCCGGAGTTGCTGTCTGTGATGCTGTTTCCACCGCGTTGTTTTCCCGTGAAGCGTCATAAGCATAAGCGGGGATGGAAGAAATAAACAAGGCGGTTGTAATTAATAATGCGGTTAAAGCCGTTGTCTTTGACATTTTACACACACTCCGAAAACAGGTTTTTAGGATCCCGAGCTTTTAATTTTCCACCCATGCTATTTATGATATAATTATATCATGAAAAAAATACTAATTGCCCTGTTTTTTTTATCTTTTTCCGCCGCCCTGTTTTCCTGGGTTTGTGACGGCTGCCCCGCGGCATATAAATATAATTATGACGGAAGCGACGCGTTTGGCTCTCGAAGTTACCTGCCGGACATGGCATCGGACCTCGAGGACAACCACGGCATAAGGGTCTTTATAAAAATAGACCATGATGCTGAAAAGTATGACACGGAAAGTACGGCGAAAGACTATTTCAACTCCCTGGATTTCACACCGCAGGACAGGGCCGTTGTTATATTTACCTCGGAAAAGAACCACGAATCATCCATAATGCTTTCGGACAGCTTGAAGACTGTTTTCAACGGCAATTACGTGAAAAACCTTCAGGACGACGTTCTGGATTCCCTGCAGGGAAAATGGTACATTGATTACAGGCATGTGCTTGCAAAAGTTCTGGGTTCTTTTGTTTATATGCTTGAAAAACAAAACATGACTGCTGCGCAGATAGACGACGCCAGGCCGCATATGATTATCGCGGACGACGCGCTTTACAATATATCGCTCCTGCCTGTAATAAGGGACATAATCGCCCTTTTTTACATGGAGCCGCTGTCGTTTATATTCTATTTTCCTTTTGTAATGTATTTTCTCATGGTCCGATGGGCAGGGTGCGGCGGCGGCAGGATGAGGTTTGTTTTTTCCAACATTATATGGGGCGCATTAATGATATTTTTCGCGGCCCTTATAATCAACCGCGTGAATATATATCTTAATGAATATGTTTCGGCGCTGATGATAATATGCGGATTTAACGTACCGGTTTACGCGCTGTTGTACTGGTTTTACAGGGATTCCATCGGATCCGCGGCGTATAGTTATTTAAATGACGTTACCGGCGGGTTTGACAAACTTAACATATTTGAGGGGAACAGATGGGAAAAATAGCGGTTCCGGATTCCGGTTTTTCCGGAGCTGAAACGGAAAGGCTTCCATGGAATATAAATAAGAGGGTGAAAAAATGAAATATTTGAAGCTGGCCGTGTTCGCAAATGTGGAGGGATTTTTAACGTATTCATATTCCGGGGAAGAGAAGGGGATAACAGGCTGCAGGGTCAGCGTCCCGCTCGGAAAAAAAACAGCGACCGGCGTTGTAATATCATGCATGGACAGGCCCGATATCCCGGCTGAAAAAGTAAAAGAAATTAACAGGGTGCTGGATATTTATCCCGTCCTGACCGCGGAAATGATAAAGCTCGGGTTGTGGGTATCGTCTTATTACCTCTGCGCCCCGGGAATCGTGTTTTCAACCATGCTGGCGCCGCTTTACAGGGTGGCATCGGACGGCATATTAAAACTGACCGGAGCCGTCGGAAAATTTGATGGCGCGGCCGGGGAGATAATCAATTACCTTAAGGCAAAACCGGGAGGGTGGGCGAAACTTAAGGATGTTAACCGCCACCTGAAAGTCAGGGGGCTCAAAAGCGCCATCGCGGCCCTTGCAAAAGCCGGAGTAATAGCCATATCCGAAAAGGAAAAGACAAAAGGGATAAAAAACAAAAGGGAAAAACCCGCATCCATGCCGGAAGAGGCCGCGGCAGATATCGTGTTGAATGCGGAGCAGGCCGGCGCGGTAATGCAGATTTCCGGGGCCATATCGGAGGGAAAGCACAAAACATTCCTGCTCTTCGGCGCAACCGGATCCGGCAAGACAGAGGTTTATATCAGAACGGTAAAAAAGGCGCTCTCCGCGGGGCTTGACTGCATAGTGCTGGTACCGGAAATATTTTTGACGCCGCAGACAGTTTCAAGGTTCAGCTCGGTTTTCAGGGAAAATGTGGCAATTTATCACAGCGGCCTGAAGCCTTCGGAGCGGATGCACGAGTGGGAAAGGATAAAAAACGGCGGGGCGCATGTTGTCGTGGGGACAAGGTCGGCGGTATTCGCGCCGCTTAAAAAATTGGGGCTTATAATAGTGGACGAGGAATTTGACACTTCGTATAAACAGGAGAACGATCCGAGATATTCGGCGAGGGATACGGCCGTTTACAGGGCTTCCATTAATTCCGCGGTCGCGGTGGTGGGAAGCGCAACCCCGTCGGTTGAGTCGTTTTATAACGCGCAGAGCGGAAAATATACAATGCTCAGGCTGCACGACAGGGTAATGGGAAGGCCGATGCCGAATATACATGTCGTGGACCTTAAGACGGACCTCAACAAAAGCAGGGATTTATTTTTCTCGGACGAATTCATAAGGCAGATGAGGGAGGCTGTAGAGGCGGGCGAACAGGCCATTTTATTTATCAACCGCAGGGGTTATTCCGGTTATAATTACTGCCCGGAATGCGGCCATATAGAGAAATGCGTGAATTGCGACATACCTCTTGTTTACCACAGCCACACGGGGAGCCTGAAGTGCCATTACTGCGGTTTTGAGAAAAAAACAGTATTGATATGCCCGGCGTGCGGAAAGCCTGTTTTTTACAAGGGCGCCGGAACGCAGAGGGTTGAGGATGTTGTATCAAAATTTTTTCCCGATAAGAAAATAGAACGGGTGGATATTGACACCATGGACGACAGGGAAAGGTACCTGGATGTTTATACCAGGTTAAAGAACAGGGAAATAGACATTCTTGTGGGCACCCAGATGGTGGCGAAAGGCTTTGATTTTCCCGGGGTGACATTTGTCGGGGTTGTTGCGATAGATGCCGTGTTGAACCTGCCGGACTTCAGGTCCGAGGAGAGGGTTTTTCAGCTGCTGATGCAGGTTGCCGGAAGGGCGGGAAGGGGGGACAAACCGGGCAGGGTTGTCATCCAGACATTTAACCCGGAAAATCCGGCTATAGCGGACGTTAAGGCATACAGGACCGAGGAGTTCCTGACGGCCCAGTTAAAACTGCGCAAAGAGGCGGGGTATCCGCCCTTTAAAAAAATGGTCCAGGTTATAATACAGGATGTCTCTTTTGAAACCGCCGTTGATAATGCCATGCGCGCCCTTGAAACAGTAAAGCAGGCGGTAAAAATATCAAAGATAAGGTCAATTGACATACTGGGGCCTTCAGAGGCTCCTCTTTCGAGGCTGAGGAACAAATACAGGCAGTCGATAATCTTAAGGTCGACTGAAAGGCAGGCGCTTAATATCATCGCGGCGGAACTTAAAAAACTCGGAAGGTTCATGGATATTTCGGTCACTGTGGACCCCGTAAACACGCTTTAGGCCCGGTATGTTTAAATTCCCGGAAAACCCGGCCGCCCGGGCGGCGGTTGTTGCGCTGTTAACCATTCCGTTTTTTTATCTTTATTTATCCGCGTCTCCGCCCGCTTTTAATAACAACGATTCTCCCGAGACAATAACCGCGTGCTATACCCTTGATATAATGCATCCGCCGGGATACCCCCTTTATGCCATGGCCGGCAGGCTTTTTACATTTATTCCGGCGGGTTCGGCCGCGTTCAGGGTGCACATCATGTCGGCGTTTTTTGCCATGCTGGCGCTGGCCGTTATTTTTGAAATATCCGCGGGGGAGCCTTTTGCCCTGATCCTTCTGGGGCTTGCGCCGGTCTTTATGGCGCAGGCGGCCGACGCCAAAGGCGGGATTTACACGCTGAATATGCTGTTCCTTGCGCTTGTAATACTGCTCTGCCAAAAAATGAGCCGGGAATTCAGGAACAAAGAGATGTATCTTGCCGCATTCATCCTCGGGCTTTCTCTCGCAAACCACTGGCCGAGCACCGTTGTTATCGCGCCGGCGGTTGTGCTGCAGCTTTTTTTTAACAGGAAACAAATTACCATTCGCGCGTTGTCGGCCGCTTTTTTTCTGTTTTTAACAGGGCTCACCCCGTATATTTATCTGCCAATAAGGGCGGCGGCCAATCCGGAAATGAATTTCGGGAACCCGGGGACAATGGAAGGATTTTTATGGGTGGTTTTAAGGCGGGGTTACATTCAGCCCGGAACAACAACAAAAATTATTTTTATGCAGCTTGTGAGATTTCTGAATGTCATGGCCGGGAGCTTTTCATTTTTTCTGTTATTCGCGGCGGCGGGCATATATCATTTAAGGAAACAACCGCGCATGCTGGCGGTGCCGGCGCTGATATTTTTGTGCAATTTTTTTGCCGTTGTTTTTTTTAACACCAGCATGCCTGAAAATATTGGGCTGGCCGATATTTTCTTGATGCCGTCGCTGCTGGTGACGGCGCTTTTTGTATCTTACGGGATTTCAGCTTCGATAAAAAAATTAAAGGGCAATACCGCCCGGACCCTTGCAGCCTCTGCATGCGCCGTCATGATATTTTCCGGCGCGGTCAGTTATGAAAAGATAAGCTGCAACCGTAATTATACCGCATATGATTACGGCATAAACATCCTTGAGACAATGGAAGAAGGGGCGCTTTACATCCCGGAGGGGGATTCGAACCTTTACCCGCTTTATTACTTAAGGGGCGTTGAGAAGAAGAGGCGGGACATTATAATAATGCCGGTTACGGATATAGCCTATAAATGGTTCAGGGGAAATATGGCGGAAAAATACGGCAGGCTTTATCCTGACATTTTCGGTGAGCCGGATAAAAATCCCGCCGATTACATACACGCAATTGTCTTATCGCCGGAAATAAGGGACAAATACAGGAGTTACTACAATCAGAAATACGCATCCCTTTTTACTTTTTCGGGAAGCCGGGAACAAAAGGGCGTATTGATAAAATTTACGGGGCGGCCCGCAGTCCAGCCGTACTGTGATTTCAGCATTTATTCATACCGGGGGATATTTGACGGACCCGGTTTTAAGCCGGATGGTTACAATTATTATTACGATAAAATGGTTTCGGCGTGGTACGCAGCCTCCATTTTTAATCAGGCAATGGAGCTCAAAAGAGACGGAAACGGCAGCGCGGCGGGAATGCTGCTTGCCGAGTCAATGCGTTTCCCGCAAATTGATGCGGCCCTGAAAAGCGGCCTCGCGGGGCGGTACTGATGAAAAAAACGCTTGCCGGAAAAAAGGACGCGTTCGGGCTCGGACTGCTTGAATATATGGAAAAAGGAACCAGCAGCGAGATAATAGAGCGCGAAGACGGGGTTATGTTCTATGCATATAACGGGGAATATTTCACGCCGTATAAAAAATGGCCTTATTATGAAAAACAGGCAATTAAATACGCCGCCGGCAGGGTCCTCGACATAGGGTGCGGAGCCGGGCGCCACGCAGTTTACCTTCAGCAAAAAGGGATGGATGTGTTGGGGATAGACAATTCACCGCTGGCGGCCGAGATTAGCAGAAAAAGGGGGGTCAGGAAGGTAAAAAAAATGGATATTGAAAAAATCACGCCGAAGCTCGGCAGATTCGGTACAATTCTCATGCTGGGAAACAATTTCGGGCTTTTCCAGAATAAAAAAAGAATGAAAAAAATACTCGGCGTGCTTTATAAAATGACCGCGGACGACGCGGTTATTATAGCCGAAACAATGGACCCCCACAGGCTGCCGGGCTCCGGGCAGGGTGAATATGTAAAACGCAACGTTGAGTCGGGCCGGCCGGCCGGTTTTGTCAGGATGCGCATATTAATAAGGGAAGTTATCGGGCCGTGGTTTGATTATCTTTATGTATCAAAAAAAGAAATGGTGGAAATGCTTGAGGGTACGCCGTGGCGCGTAAAAAGATTCTTTGGCTGTATTATGCCTTCATATACCGCGGTCATTGAAAAACGCAGGTAAATTTTGGGGCCGTAAAGCGGGTTTTTTATCCACTGAGGGGTATTTCAGGCAACACAGGGGCCGTTAAATGTGATATAATAAAATTTAAGATAAAAAATCAGGAGATGTATATGGCAAAATGTCCAGGATATCCGAAAAAGGCGGCTTCGCTGTGGGGAAGCAGCCCGTCAAAGTCTTTGTTCTTTTGCTGCTGTGGTTCGTCCAAGATAAAAATCATGTCGCCAGGGCCGACTTATGAGCAGAAGAAATCAGGCATACCGGTGACCGAAGCTGCCGCGGGCCTCGTTATTTCATGCCCGAAATGCCACGTGAAGCACAAACTGAAAAGCGCGGCCCCGGGGTTTGATATTATACATCTGTAGAAGCAGCGGAATCGATTTTAAGGCGGTTTAAAATTTTGAAATAATATTCATTTTTATTTACGGAGGGAATTGTGGCAAAAGCTGAGGGGAAGAGTTATAAGTTCGACGGCGAGTCAAAAATAGATACGACAGTACTTGAAACCATAGGTTATGACGGCGAAGAACAGTCCATTGAATATACAACAAATGAATTTTCCTCGGTGTGCCCCTTTTCCGGACTTCCCGATTTTGCTAAAGTAACAATAAAGTATATTCCTGCCGGAAAAATAGTCGAACTAAAATCCCTGAAATATTATTTTATTTCATTCCGCAATGTCGGCATCTACCAGGAAAAAGCGACCGACCGGATATTCAAGGATATTTACTCCCTTCTGAAACCAAAATATATGATGGCGGAAACAATTTACAATACCCGCGGCGGGATTGACTCGAAATGTTTTATTGAAAAGGGAAAGAAATAAGGCAAACTGCAGTTAAAAGCGGAAAGATTATCCTGCCGGAATTAAATAAATAAGAGGGACTCATATGAAAAAAACATTAATAGCCTTATTATTGCCCCTATTATTCCTCTCCTGTGTGAAAAATGAACCTTCCACGGAACAAAAGCTTTCGTCGGAAAACAGGCAGGCGGTTCTATCCGGGCTCACCGATATGTGGCGCAAAAACGACGCGGTAAACATGGCCTCCGCGGCGGTTCTGCTTGATAAAAAAGATACAGGTGAGCAGGCGGCGTTCGCGCTTTCAAACATTTCCGCTCCGGCCGTAAATAATATTGTGCTTTCCGGCATGAATGACGGGAAAGACAACGACGCCAGGCTGCTTTATTATTGCCTGTCATTTAAAACACATCCCGTGGACGATTTTATTGTTTCACGCTCGGCCGCGCATTACGGGAAATATAAAGGGGAAGCGCTAACTGCGATTAATCTCATCGCCGGCGGGCAGGATACGGCGCTGAAGGCGGCGGCCTCGTTTGAAAAGAAAAAGATATTTTTAAATCCGGCGCTTTCACGGGAATTTATACTCAGGATAGGCGAACAAAGATATCCGCGCCTTTATGATTTTCTCTCTTCCGTTTATCTCACCCACAGGGAACTGCGCCCTTTTGCCGCATGGGCAATGCACAGGATAAAAAAATCCGGCCGGATAAAATACGACTTTAAAGACAGGGTGATTGTAAAAAACGGTTATTTCAGCAAAGATTCCAATAATCCGGTTATTCCTACGTCGGCCGGGACGTACAAAGCGTGGCATACCGCGAACCCCGACATACTTGTTAAAGACGACGAACTGTACTTTTACTACAGGACCGGTAACGGGACGGACAGGATATCGCTGATGACGGTGCCTTTACAAATATTTAACGGGACAAATATGCTGGATTATCCGAATAATCCGATAATAGGGACGTCGCAGAAGGGTTTTGACAGCAGGGGGGTGCTCGACCCGTCGGCAGTCGTTTTTAACGGTAAAATATTTCTTTATTACAGCGGGCTCGGCGACGGCGAGGACTCGGTAGGGCTGGCGGTTTCAAAGGACGGGAATAATTTCACAAAATATGAAAAAAACCCGGTTTTAACCGGAAGGGCCCCGGATGTCATCATTAAAGACGGGATACTTTACATGTATTATGTGGTGGTTAACGAGGCAGAAGGTTATTCAATATACCTTGCTACATCAAGCGATGGTTATAATTTTATTCCTTTCGGGACATCGCCGGTATTCGCGCCGGACGATACGCCGGGGGCGTGGGACGGTAAAAGCGTGACAACTCCCAGGATAACTGAAAAGGACGGCGTCTATTACATGCTATATTGCGGGGATGACAAATACAGGGATTATCCGCCGTTTTTCGGGCTGGCATTCTCATATGACATGATACACTGGTACAGGTCGACGCAGAACCCGGTATTTTCCAGGGGAAAGAAAAACGATTTTGACGACGGCGCCATATGGTTCGGCGACCTTTTCCCGTATAACAACAAATGGTACCTGTATTATGAAGGCTGGGGCGGCGGCGCGAGCCACGGTTCCGAATACGGAGCCGGAGGCCACTCGCAGATAGGGATGGCTACCGGGGAATTTGATATAGCGCAGATGCTTTAATAATTTAAAATTTAAAAGGCAAAACCAAGAATTGCAATTTAACCCCATATAATTAATAAATTTATGTTGTTATTTTTGTTGATTTTTAAGCGTCTCACCCGGTTTTGAACGGCAGAAAACAGCCGCTCTACTTTTTGGTTTATAATTTTAATTTTTGCGTTTCAGAATCCGGTTTTCCGGATTCTGAATTTACCAGGGCAGTATCTTGCGTTCCTTATAAAACAACCCCGACTTCAGTTTTGACGCGTCTTCCGTGGCCAGCCAGACTGGGGTGTCAATGCCTTCGGGAATCTCAAGCATTGCGTTGGGGCCGCCGAGGTCGGTTTTTACCCAGCCCGGATCAACCGCGTATATTTTAACTTTTGTGTCCTTTAAATGGTCGGCAAATGCCCAGGTCAGCTGGTTTACGGCGGTTTTTGAAATTGAATATGAAATGTGCGGCCCCATCCTTGGTACGGAAAGCTGGGCCAGGCCCGAGGAGAAATTAATTATCCTGGCGTCCGCTGATTTCTTCAGAAGGGGCAAAAATTTTGATATCATCCAGAGCGTGCCGCGCAGATTGATGTTCATTATTTTTTCAAAAAGTTTCAGGTTTATGGTTTCTATCTTTGTTTCCAGCGGTTCGGAATTTATGCCGGCGTTATTTACAAGGACGTCGATAACAGGATGTTTTTTTGATATGTCCGTAAAGGCCCTGTTTATGCTTCCGATTTTTTCCACATCGCATTCAACAAACTCAACATTGAGCCCCTTTGCCTTTAAGGCTGCGACGGACCTTGAACCGCTCTTTCTCTCCCTGCAGGCCATTATAACCAGGGCCCCTAACGACGCAAATTTTTCCGACATAGCAAACCCCATGCCGCGCGTGGCGCCTGTCACTATTACTGTTTTGCCTTTTAAGTCCATATAAAAACCTCCTGTAATGTTTTTAATATTATACCCCGCGCTTTTGAAATGTCAAAACCTCACGCGAATAACAGGAGAAATAAAATTGCACGTGCAAACGCAATTGCGGATTATGACTTCTGTTTTGACGCGCCTGTGTTATAATTAAAAAACAGGATTCAGGGCCGGCCCCTGAAAAAAACAAAGCATTATGAGGAGTTGATTATGGGCGTGATGAACGACAAGTGGATAGTGAAAAGCGCAAAAAAGGGGATGATAGAACCATTTGAGTCCAGCCAGGTTGGAAAGGGCGTTATATCATTCGGGGTGTCGTCATACGGATATGACATGCGCATCGCGGATGAGTTCAAAATATTTAACCCGAAAAGCCTTGAGTTCGCGGACCCGAAAAATTTTAATGACAGCCACTTTACCCCTTTCAAGGGGGAAATATGCGTCATACCGCCAAATTCTTATGTGCTTGCCAGGAGCGTGGAATATTTCCGTATCCCGCGCAATATAATGACGATTACATTCGGCAAATCAACCTACGCAAGAAGCGGCGTCATTGTCAACGTGACCCCTTTTGAGCCGGAGTGGGAGGGGTTTGTCACAATATCAATAGCCAATTTAACCGGAGTGCCGGCGAAAATTTACGCTTTCGAGGGAATTGCACAGGTGATTTTTCTAAAGGCGGAACAGGTCTGCGGGACATCCTACGCGGATAAAAAAGGCAAATATCAGGCGCAGAAAAATATCACAACCGCCAGAATAGAAAAATAAGGGGCAAAAATGGGATTATTAGGAATACACGGATCGATTAGCGGGTCGCTTTCGAACGCGATTGTTGAGGCGGATAAGCTGGGCTGTGAAGCGCTTCAGATATTCACGGCAAACCAGCGCATGTGGGCGGTTAAGGACCCTTCCGGGGAGGATATCACGGAGTTTGCGTCAGCGTGGAAAAAATCATCCATAAAGAAAATAGTCTCGCATAATTCATACCTGGTAAATCTGGCCAGTTTTAAGCCGGAACTTCTGGAAAAATCGCGCGCGGCTTTTATGGCGGAAATGCGCAGGGTGGCCGTTTTGAAGCTTGACGCTCTGATCCTTCATCCGGGAAGTTTTACGGGAGGGGATTACGAAGGCGGGGTAAGGAATATCACGGATTCGATAAACGGGGCTTTTGCGCAGGTGAAGGATTTTCCCTCGATGCTGCTGCTCGAGACAACCGCTGGTTCCGGAAGTTCCATCGGCGGAAAATTCGAGGATATGGCGCTCATGATAAAAAAGATAAAACACAGAGAAAAAGTCGGGGTCTGTTTTGACACTGCGCATGTCTTTGAGGCCGGGTATGACACGAAAAACGATTACAAAAAGGTCTTTGAGGAATTTGACAGGGTCGTGGGGCTGGAAAGAATAGGATGTTTTCATATTAATGATTCGAAAACAGAATTTGCCAGCAAGGCGGACAGGCACTGGCACATCGGCCAGGGGCATATAGGCGGGGAGTTTTTTAAAAAGCTCGTCAACGACAGAAGGTTTAAAAACATCCCCATGATTCTTGAAACACCCAAAGAGGGCGGCATGGACATGGAAAATCTTAAGCTTCTTCATAAAATGGCCCGTTAAAAATGGCGGCATGAAAAATTGAAGGAATTTCACAAGGGAAACCTGACAAATCATATAATAGACCTCTCGTGGCCCATGCTTCTGGGAAATTTATTGCTCAACGGAGCGGCCGCTTTTGAGCTTTTTATGCTTGGCAAAATCGGGGTGGAAACCCTGGCCGCCTATTCCATCGCCATGTCCTCGGTGTGGGCGCTTTTCAATTCTGTTCATGGAGGCCTTATAAACGCGGCAATGGCGGTTGTTTCAAGAAAATATGGCGCAAAACAGCACGAGGAAATAAATGCGGCGCTTCCAGGCATGCTTTTTACCGGCGTTATTTTCTTTTCTGCATTTGCGCTTATATGCTACGCCGTAATGGTTCCGGCGTTCATATTCTTCGGGGCAAAAGGGGCGGTTTTACGGCAGGTCACAGGATATATGTCAATGTCACTTGTGCTCAGTTTCATAATGCCGTTTTACTCGCAACTGCTGGGTGTGGCGCGCGGGATCGGGGATTCAATTACCCCGCTCAGGATAATCTGCGTTATTGTGCCGCTTAACATTCTGCTGAATGCGGTTTTTATAGGGCTGATGGGGCTGGGCATAATGGGCGCGGCTTATTCTGCGGTTGCAACCTATGTGGCCGGGGCGGCGTTATATACCATGGTATTTATCCGAGGCATTGGCGGAATAAAATTAAGGCCGGGTCCTTTAAGAAACCGGCTTTTTTTTTCGTATTTCAGGCTTTCAGTAAAGTCGATACTGCAGAACTTCACCAACGACGCCGGGTCAATGATTATGCTCAGGATAATATCTCCGTTCGGAAACGCATTCATTGCGGCTTACGGCATTGTTTCAAGGCTTATAAATTTTCTTATGATGGCCGGCTGGCCCATATGCAATTCGGGAGGCGTGATAGTCGGGCATAACCTGGGGGCCGGGATCAGGAAAAGGGCCATAGAGACGATAATGGCGAGCACCAAGGTGTTTTTATGGATTACAGTGCCGACGGCGGTGTTGTTTTTCTTTTGGGCGGTTCCCATTATGGGGGCATTTTCCGCGGATGCCGCGGTAATAGGATTTGGCAGGTTGTTCCTTATGATAATAGCCCCGGCGCTTTTGTTCATGGCCCTTGGTCAGGCATGCCAGAGCGGTTTTTCCGGGGCGGGATTTATCGGAACGCCGACTTCGGTTAACATTCTGGCCTTCATTATAAATAATCAGGCCATTTCTCTCAGTGGCGCTGGACAGGCTGCCCTCAACCGGGCCTTCGGGGGTTTTCTGGGCGACGAGCGTTTCTTTCGTATTTTACGGAATAGTTTACTGGTTCATATATAAGAACGAAAGATGGGCAAACAAGGAGATTTGAAGAATGGCTGAATTTCCAAGGGAACTTGAAAAAGGGGATATAGTCCGCCACCTTTTATACCTGAGCGTGCCTTTATTGATAGTGAACCTCATGCAGAACTTTTTTTCCGTTTTTGACATGTTCCTGCTCGGAAAACTTGGGGTCCACGCGCAGTCGGCCATTTCCATAATAGGGTTCATACTCTCGACTTTCTGGTCGATGCAGGGCGGACTGGGCGCGGGCGCAATGGCCATAGCTTCGCGCTGCTGCGGAAAAAAGGATTACGGCGAGCTGAAAAAGACAATGGTAAACACACTCTTCGCGGCATACGCGCTGACCCTGATTTACGTCATAACGGCTTTTATTTTCCGAGACCGCCTGCTTATTTACTTCGGGGCCAGGGGCGAGACGCTGGAACTTTCAAAATATATATTTACGACATGCCTGATATCCGTTTTAAACGACAGCGGCCTGTGGATTTTTTTTGCGGTATTAAGGGCCTCCGGGCAGATAAAACGCCATTTTTACCTGCTGGTTGTTTCCATACTGCTGAATACAATACTGGAGCCGACGCTGATATTCGGTTGGGCCGGGTTCCCAAAACTGGGGCTAATGGGCGCGCCAATGGCAAGGTTCATTTCATATTTTACAACCACATTCGTCATGATTTCCATCCTTACAAATACCAGCAGTGTCCTGCGCATCGACTGGAAAAAGGCGCGGCTTGACTGGAAATTCCTCGTGCAATATATTAAAATATCGGTTCCGGCCATGATACAGGGTTTGCTTTCAAATTTCGCGTCGCTTGTGATGTTAAAGATAGCGGCCCCGTCGGGCGACGCCCTGCTGGCCACGCTCGGCATAGGAAGCAGGCTCGATGTTTTTGTGATGATGATAGGCTGGGCGATTGGAGGCTCCACATCCGTGCTGGTGGGCCATAACCTGGGGGCCGGCGATGTTAAAAGGGCGAAGGATTCGGTGGTTACGAGCCTGAAAATATACACTGGCTTTACCCTTGCCTGCTTTATGATATATTTCAATTTTTCCGGATGGGTGATAAGGATATTTAACAATGACCCGGCAGTGGTAAATTACGGCATTTCATATCTGAAAATAGTTCCGTTCTTTTACCTTTTTATGGGAGTCGGATTAATCACCGCCAGCGCCTTTAACGGTTCGGGAGAGACAAAAACACCCATGATAATTAATATGATAGCGTTTTTTGCCATTCAGATACCGGTGGCAATATTTCTGTCAAGGATACCCGGCATCGCGGAAAAGGGGATATTCATTGCGATAGCTTCGGTATTTTTATTCCAGGGAATAGCGGGATGGATTACGTATAAACAGGGCGGATGGATAGGAAAAAAGGCGGCCGCGGTTTAAAGGGGGCTTTGTGGAATTTGACTGGGTTAAATCAATTCTTACAAACAGCTTGTTTTATATTGTTTTTATGGCGGCTTTTTACATTGTATTTGCCAGGTTCAGGTCAAAAACAGAAGCCACCGCGAACACATATGTTTTTATTTATTCATTGCTTGTCAATGTCATCACGCTCGGAATAGTTATGACACTTTCCAACCCCAACCTTGATGAAAACTTGTGGTCCTTCTCCCTTTTTTTCGCGCCTGCGGTGCTTGGAATTCCCATGACATTATTCGGAATATCGCTGGTGCCTCTGGTGCTGATGTGCCTTATTCCGCTGGTGCTTGTATTTCACGCGGTGAGGATGGATGTCTATATCGGGGCCATAGGGGTTTCCTTCGCGGCCACACTGCTTGCCGCCGGATGGCTGCAATACTACGTTGTGGGATGGGGCGTGGCGCACGGGTTTAAGACGCTCGGAGAAAAAATAAAAAAGAAGGGCGCTGTCATTGTGATATATTTAATGATATTAATTGTCGTGACATTGATGGGTGTTTTTGCCTGGTCAAGGATGCACGACATGCTTGATGCTGTTTACCTTCAAAAGAGGCAGGAGATAAAGTACTGGCAGTAATATGCAGTATAACATTTTCTTCCATTTTGACCCCGCCTTTGGTATTATTCTATAAGCGGCAATTGAAAGTGTTTGCCGCCCTGACCGGATTATTTATCCAGAGGAGAAAAACATGAGAAACAATATTATCCATCCCGGAGCGGATGAACTTGTTTATGAGATACGCGAGATAGTCAATGTGGCAAATAAGATAGAAAAGACGGGCGTTCCCATAATATGGGAAAATATCGGCGATCCCGTGGCAAAAGGGGAAAAGGTGCCGGACTGGATAAGGGATATTGTAGCGGACACTGTAAAAAATGATAATTTGAGTTTCGCGTATTCGCCGACAAAGGGGCTTCTGGCAACACGCGAATACATCGCATACGAGCGCAACCTCGAGGGCGGCGCGCAGATAACGGCGGAGGATATCCTTTTTTTTAACGGGCTCGGGGACGCAATAGCGACTGTTTACAATTACCTGAACAAGAACGCCCGTGTCATGGGTCCGAACCCTGCTTACTCCACACATTCATCGGCGGAGGCGGCGCACGCCGGTTCGGCGCACATAACATACCGGCTCGACCCTAAAAACAGCTGGTATCCGGATTTGAAGGATATGCGGGAAAAGATAATAAGCCATCCGGAGATAAGCGCAATACTTATCGTCAATCCGGACAATCCTACGGGAATGGTTTATTCAAAGGAAATGATAAAACAGGTTGTGGACCTGGCGCGCGAGTTTGACCTTTTTTTAATTTCCGACGAGATATATTCAAACCTTTTTTACGGCGGAGTTGAGCATAAAAAACTTGCGTCGGTGATCGGGGATGTGCCGGGAATTGCCATGCGCGGAATATCAAAGGAATTTCCGTGGCCGGGCTCAAGGTGCGGCTGGGTGGAATTTTATAACACTTCAAAGGACCCAAAATTCGCGAGGTACGCAAAAACCATAATAGACGCCAAGATGCTCGAGGTATGCGCCACCACTCTCCCGCAGAAAGTACTGCCGAAAGTCATGGGAGACCCGAGATATTATCCGTACCTTGCGCAGAGGAACGCGAAGTACCAGGAAAAATCGCAGATAGCCTATGATATTTTCTCGAAAATTCCCGGAATAACGGTTAACAAGGCATATGGAGCGTTTTACATGACTGTATTATTCAATGAAGGAGTCTTAAAACAGGGGCAGTCCCTGAAACCAATGAATAAGCAAGCCGGTGATATTATAGCCCCGCTTCTGGATACCGATATGCAGGATAAAAAATTTGTCTACCACATGCTGGCGTCAAGGGGCATCTGCGTAGTCCCGCTTTCAACGGGGTTTAATTCCGATTTGAACGGATTCAGGATGACGCTGCTTGAACCGGATATGAAAAAATTTAAGGTAATAATGAACGATATAGCTGCCGCGGTAAAAGAATATATAAAATCGTAGTCATGATTTATTACTTAATAATAGTTATGTGTTTTCTAATTTAAATTCATACGGAGGTCTTATGGATTACTTTCATTCGTTGATAATGGGCATAATACAGGGAATCACGGAGTTTTTACCGGTCAGTTCCAGCGCGCACCTGGCGCTCTACCCTAAAATATTCAATGTCCATTCCGCCCTGCTGGACTCGGTGAGTTATGACGTCGCGCTTCACGCCGGGACGCTGGTGGCGCTTGTTGTATTTTTCTGGAAAAGGATAATGGTTCTGCTCGGAGCGTTTTTTAAGGGGCTGGGTTCGGCCGAAGCGCGTAAAACCCGGGATTTCAGGATGGGGCTTTTTATCATTATAGCGACCATTCCCGGGGCGATTGTGGGATTTAAGTGGAACAAATATATTGAGGAAACATTCCGTGATCCGGTAAAGATCGGCATCCTTCTCGCGGTTTTCGGCCTTGTTTTGTGGCTCGCTGACGCAATCGGAAAAAAAACCAGGGTAACCGGGGAAATGAATTTTTTTGATTCCGCAATCATTGGAATCGCACAGGCGCTGGCTTTGATACCCGGAGTATCGCGTTCCGGCATCACGATAACAGCGGGAATGTTCCTTGGATTTAAAAGGGAAGACGCCGCGGAGTTCTCGTTTATAATGAGTATTCCCATTGTGGCGGGTGCTTTTTTACTTGAATTTAAGCATCTTATAAAAACGGCGTCCGCGGACGGGCTCGGACTTTCGTTTATCGGATTTGCCGCGGCCGCCATAACCGGCATTATCACGATAAAATTCATGCTTGATTTTGTGAGGAAAAATTCATATGTGCCGTTTGTGATTTACCGCGTTGTCTTCGGCATAGTGCTGGTCGCCTCTTTTGTAAAGTGGTAGCATGAAGATAAAATTTCTGGGAACAGGCACGTCGCACGGCGTCCCTGTTGTCGGATGCTTGTGCCCTACATGCTCGTCTACGGACCCGAGGAATAAAAGATACCGTTCGTCAATCTGGGTTTCAAAGCCCGGGTCAAGCATTGTTGTGGATACTTCAGCCGAGTTCCGGCTCAGATGCCTGGAATATTCGATAAAGCGCATTGACGCCATTCTTTTAACCCACGCGCACGCGGACCACATTGCCGGACTGGATGATATAAGGATATACAACGACACCCAGTCCATGGACATTCCGCTCTTCTGCGACGCCTCAACCGCACGGGATATAAAACAGAGATATTCCTATTTTTTTGAAAAGACACAGGAAGGCGGGGGAAAGCCGCGTGTGATAATCGGGGAGATAACCCATTTCAGGGACTTTAAGGCGGCGGGGTTCGATATAACGCCGGTTCCGTTAAAACACGGCGAACTTACAATAACCGGATTCATAATAGATAAAAGTTTTGCCTACCTTACCGACTGCTCGGAAATACCCGAAGAGACTTACGCCAGGCTTAAGGGGCTTGATACGGTGGTACTGGACGCGTTAAGGCTGACGCCGCATCCGACGCATTTCAGCCTTGAACAGGCCGTCGAAGCCGCAGATCGCATCGGAGCGGGAAAAACATATTTTACCCACATTGCGCATGCCATCGAGCATGAAAAAATAGAGGCAGGACTGCCTGCGGGGATGAAAATTGCGTACGATGGACTGGAAATACTTTTAAAATAGTGGTATTTTAATTAAACCTGATATTCAACATTATTGCCGTTAAGTAAAAATGAATTTTGCATCGAGAAACAATTAATTTTATAAAAATACCATATAAATAAGGGATTTTTTCTTATGCAACATTCCCGACTAAATATGCGGCCCCGGTTTTCTTGACATATGTATTCTATATGTTATAATTTCAATGTTAAAACTAAAATTTACCGGGAGAACTAAATGGAAAATATGGAAGAAAAAAAGGACTCGGGCGGCAATTACGTCAACGCACTCTGGGCCACATTTGAAAAAACGGGTTCCATCGGCGCCTACCTTTTGTACAACGTGGTCAAAGACAAAGGCGAGAAAAAGCGCAAAACAATGGAAAAAAATAACACTTTACAAAAGTAACGCTGTAAAGTATCATGCAGTTAAGACGCGCTAAAAATCCAGGTATATCTGCCTGGATTTTTCATTTATTTAAAGACAGGGGAAACAATGGAAGAAATTAAAAAAAATATTACAGCTGACGCCGACGCGGCCTCTGACCAGGCGGGCTTGGCCCAGTTCAAGGCAAAATACCTGGGAAAAAAAGGGGCGGTTACCGAAATGTTCGCCTCGTTAAAGGATGCGGCCGATAAAAAAGAAGCCGGCAGGCGCGTTAATGAACTTAAAATGTTCGTTGAATCGGAATATACGCGCAGGGAAACGCAGCTGCTTGAGGAGAAAAAAGCCGGAGAGCTAAAGGGCATAGATGTCACACTGCCTGCCTACCGTGCGGCAAAAGGAACATCCCACCCTATAACGATAGTCATGGAAGAGATAAAATCAATATTCATGTCCATGGGATTTTCCATAGAGGAAGGCCCCGATGTGGAGGAGGATTATTACAACTTCACGGCGCTGAATTTTCCGGCGGAACATCCCGCGCGCGACATGCACGATACATTCCATATAGACGAAACGCACCTTTTACGCACACACACTTCGCCGATACAGGTGAGGACCATGGAAAAATATCCGCCGCCGCTCAAGGTCATAGCGCCGGGCAGGGTTTACCGCAGGGACGCGATGGACGCCACGCATTCGACGGTTTTTCACCAGGTCGAGGGATTTATGGTGGATGAAAATATAAGATTTTCCGATTTAAAAGGCGTGCTGGATCTTTTTACGAAAGAACTTTTCGGCGCCGATCTTAAGACAAGGTTCAGGCCGAGCTTTTTTCCATTTACCGAACCTTCCGCGGAAGTTGACGTGCAGTGCGTGGCCTGCCGCGGTAAAGGGTGCGGGGTATGCAAAAACACAGGATGGCTGGAAATTCTTGGTTCGGGTATGATACATCCCAACGTTTTAAGAGCCGTAAAGATCGATCCCGAAAAATATTCCGGGTTCGCTTTTGGCTGCGGGGTTGAAAGAATTGCCATGCTAAAATACGGGATAGATGATATGAGGCTTTTCTTTGAAAACGACCTGCGGTTCTTAAAACAGTTCAACTCTTGAAGTTCGTTTTTCTTTCCCTGCTTTTTCTTGCATCCGCCATTCTGGCCTATTTTCACCGCGTTATTTTTCAGCATTTGAAAAACAGGGCCGCTTCGTACAGGCGCTTTGTTGAAGCCATAATCAGAAATTCTGCCGCTGCCGTTAAAAAAAGCGCAATTGTGCGCATCGAGGCGGTGACCGCCGTTGTTTCCGCGGCGCTATGCGTGCTCTCAGGCATCTGGCTGCTTATAATCCCCGCTGTTTTAATCATGTTTTTTATACCAAAAATATATATTTCAATCGAACGAAAAAGGTATATAGCCCAATACCGTGCCGGCCTGCAGGGATTTCTGGAACAGGTTATATCGTCGTTAAGGGCAGGCACAAGCATTTCAAGGGCGCTGCAGGATTACTGCGCCGGCGACAACTCGCCCGTGGCAAGGGAGATATCATTCGTCCTTAAAAAGACGGGTTTTGGCTCGGCAATGAAAGAGGCCCTTGAGGACCTCAACAGGAGGGTGCCGGTAAGGGAAAATGAAATATTAACCGCGGCACTTTCAACCGCACTGGAAACAGGGGGGAATTTAAGCGATGTGCTTTCAACAATTCTTGCCACCATACGTCAGAGAGAGGCGCTTTTAAGGGATGTAAAGGCGCTGACATCGCAGGGGCTGCTTTCGGGCCTCATAGTAGGGGCGCTTCCTTTTCTGCTGGCCGGGGTTATGCTTTTGATGGATCCGGAGCTCATGCTTCCGCTTTTTACCACGCGGGAGGGCGCGTTGATGATAGCCGCCGCCGTTATTATGGAAGCCACGGGCGGTTTTATAATATTTAAAATTGTCGATATAAAGGGGTAACGTGTGGAAATAATAACTGTGATGCTGGTATTCGCGGCAGGCGCGGCCGTTTCCGCGTCTGTTTTAATTGTGATAAACAGGGACGCCGAAATAAAAAAATTAAAAGGCGCCGGCGGCGGGCCCGCACAAAAAAATATCCTGAAAGAATACGCGGTATCACTGCGCAATTATATCAATTCGGCCAATAAAAAACTCGCTTCAGCCAAGCGGTACAATTCCATAAGGGTGCTGATCCACAGGCTTGACCTGGAAAAAAGCTGTCTTCTGGAAGATTTTATTTTTAACGAGGAAGCGTATGCAGCCGCCGGATTTGCCGCGGGAATTTTAATTGCCGGAAACATTTATGCGGCGGTTGCCGCCGCTTCCGCCTCGTTTTTTGTTCCGGATTTTATTTTAAAGGCACGGGCTTCAAGGAAAAAAGAGGAAATACTCCGTGAAATGCCGGATGCCTACGACATAATAGCCGCCGGCATTGAAGGCGGGCTTTCGGCATCAATGGCCCTTGCGCGTTACGCGGCGGGATCAAAGGGGGTTTTCGCGGCGGAACTTTTGAAAACAGTAAAAAAGACACAGCTCGGGGAAAATTTTGAAACCGCGCTTAAAGGTATGCATGAAAAAAACGGCATACCGGAACTCGCGGGTTTTGTAAACGCATTTATCCAGGCTGAGAAAACAGGCGGAAACGTGAAAGACGCGATACGCTCCCAGGCCGTCGAGATTCGCGCGAAAAGGTTTATGGCGCTCAAAAAAAAGGCCTACGAAGCGCCTGTTAAACTGCTTATACCCCTGATTTTGTTCATATTCCCGGTCATATTTATTATTCTTTTCGGGCCGATTGTGCTAAAATTGATTAAAGGTTTTTAAAAATAAAGTCATCCGGAGCCGAGCATGGTACTTTACAGGGGCAGTGAGGCAATATCAATGAAAGTTGAAACCGCGGGAAGTTTTATCAGAAGGTTTGCGGGCCTTATCGGCAAAAAAAAGATACCGGCCGGATACTGCCTTTATTTTCCGGGATGCAACTCAATACACACGTTTTTTATGTCCATGGCCATAGATGTTATCATGACGTCGGCGCAGGGCCGTGTTGAGGGATTGTTTCCCGGAATTTTACCGTGGAAATTTGCTTTTACGCGGGAAGCCGCCGATACCATAGAGGCGGCCGCCGGGACCATAGCCGCGTCCGGAATAAAAAAAGGCGACATTTTACATTTAAAACAAGACTAAAAAAATTTTTTGAAAGAAGGTATGCATGCCGGCTATAAATCTTGCCAGAAAAAAAATCGACCTGGATTTTTATCATAAGGGGTCCGAGGTCGCGTATGACCCGACCAACAAATATTACCAGGTTTCATTTGATTTTGATTTTGAAACCGCCGTGTATGATTTCCTTGACTCGTTCATAAACGGAGCCGTGTTATCGGACGAGAAACTGAAGGATTTTGGGGCCCTGCCGCAGGAAAAAAACATGACGGGATTATATTTTGACATACTGGCTGACTTTAACAACGCCCAGTGGCAGGATTTTTCCTCATGGTACTACAACCACAGGGTGAAGCTGCAGGCGGGGATAAAGGCTGTAATTCTGAACGCAATATTGGGTGAAAAGGAGACCGGAATAGAGGGGCTCGAATTTTTTTCGTGGACGTCGGTTGCGACGCTGATAGCGGTGATATCCGAGGAGTATTTTCAGCGCAATTTTGACACGCTGAAGATAATGAGGGACACGCTCGGTATAAGGCTTGGAGAGGCTTTCGAATTGCTTTTAAAGGAAGTTTTAAATGACGAGGAAGTAACGAGGACAAGGGCGGAAAAAACCGGGGGCGGCAAAAAAAAGATAGAGCCGCTTTTGAACAGGTACGCGCTTATGTTTTCCGACCCGGGCGACATGGCGGGCGTTGAACGGATAATTTTTTCAAGGGATAAGTCCATTTTCATAGACAGGACCATTTTTAACAGGCTTCTGAATGCATTTGAAGCCGTCGTGGACACGTCAAAAAACGTCCGTAAAAACGACTCACTGAAGAACATACTTTCAGACATGGGCCTTATAAAGACAATTTTAAAAAATAAACGCGACAGGAAGAATCTTTTAAAACTCCTGGGAAAAGACGGCGGTTTTATGCCGCGGCTCGCAATGAAATATGAAACACACGTAATATCAAAGGCGCTGAAAGGGATTGTGGCGGAAACTGGCAGCAGCGACCTCATTAACTTTATACTGCATGAGGACTCCGCCGGGGACATATTTACGGATAACAGGGTTAAAAAATACGCGCTTAAGGCGTTAAAATCCATAGGCAACAGGCGGGCAAAAGAAACGGCAAAATATATCGGCTACGCGTGCGGCAGGATAAAAAGGGCCGGAAGGCAGTTTATCGGAGGGCTGCTGCCGAAAGAAAAGGAAAAGATTCTTACGGCGGGCATCGAGAATTTTTCCGGCTGCCTGAAAATAACGAATGATTTTTCTGAAACAAGGCGGAAATTCGGAAAAAAGACCTCCTACGGCGAGGAAATGCTCGGGATAAAGATATTAAGGCAGAGTTTTTTCCGGCAGGGTAAAAATCCTGCAGGCGGGCGGGAATATATAGAATGCGTCAGGGTGCCATCCGACCAGAGGACAAGGATAGACAATCTTTTCGAAGAGGGCAATCTTTTTTATATCAGGGCGGGCGGCCCGATATATCCGGGGGGCGGGGGCGCGGCCAGGGGCAAGAAATTTTTTATGTTCGCTGACCTCAGGAATTCAACTGAAACAACGATGAAGCTCACCAAGGATACGGCCGGGTTCCTGACGCCTTACCTTAATGCGGTATATAAAATGTCCGTGGGCAACGGGGGCAATGAGATATATTTCGCGGGCGACGGCTACGCGGCGCATTATTCAAAGGTTACTGAAAGCGTCAGGAGCGCGTACCTTATTCATAACGAATTCGCGGGGCTGCGCAGGGAAGCGGAAGTTAAAATCAGGGACAAAGAGCGCGCTCTGTTCAAGGAACTTGTAAAATCAGGCGTTGTAAACACGGAAATGGAAGTGTTGCCCTTAAATTCCGCTGACGGCGCGGGGCGCGCTGATGAAATAAAGGATTTTATCGACATCTCGCATGCAAATCCCGGTATGAAGATTGAGGACGTCCTTAATACAGTGGCCGGGGAATATTCCATGCCGCGTGTCCAGATAGGGATTGGAATTACCGAGGGGGACCTGTTTTTTGCCGTTATAGGCGAGGAAAACAACGCAAGGTTCAATATTGTGCTTTCCCCGAGCCTGACGCAGGCCGCAAGGCTTTCCGGGTCGGCGGCGGAAGTGAAAAAATACCTTGAAAAACTTTACGGTATAAAAAACATACCCAGGATGGCCTACGCGCAGAACAGGAAACTTTTCAACCAGGGTATTGTAATGACCGAGCAGGTTTTCAGCGCGCTTAAAAAAGAGGTCGAAGTCGGGTTCGTGGAGGCAAAAGATATAGAGCTTTCATACGGGGTATTTTATTATTATGACACGGCCCTTGATAAATATATTTCACTGGCGAAACTGGACGAGCCGATAGAATTAAAGGGGATCGAGGGCGACGTGCAGGTCTATGAGGTCTTTACCTCCGCGGCCCAGGTTGATTCATATGTTAACAGCTGGCTGAAAAAGAGGAAGATGGGGTAAAAAGGGGCCGGCGGAATACTGGTTTAGTTTAGCGGGCGGGACTTTTTTAAGTAACGGTCGCCCGATATTATAAGGGTTTTAGCGGCGCCGGGTCTTAAAAAAGTCCCGCCCGCTAAACTCAGGGTATAGATAAGCCGGGGGTTCCGGCAGTGTCAAAGTAAGTTTTTTTTCTTGCGTAATGAAAGAGGATAATGTAGAATTTAGGGGCTTTGAAAAACGCTCTTTATTTTACTTATAAAAATTGTGGGGCAGTAGCTCAGTTGGGAGAGCATCAGGCTGGCAGTCTGAGGGTCGTCGGTTCAATCCCGATCTGCTCCACCAGGACTTATAGAAACAAAACAGACGTTCTTGTGTGTGGGGCAGTGTCCGCCAAAAGGCGGACAAGTCGAAATGTACCCGCTATCATAAAGTTGCAAGCTTGCGCTTGCAACGGCGCCTCGGCTCAGTTGGGAGAGCATCAGGCTGGCAGTCTAAAGGGTCGTCGGTTCAATCCCGATTTAAAAGTCAAAAGTCAAAACCAATAAGTGGTTAAAAAAAGACAACAAGCAATTAAAAAAATCAACCATAGCAAAGGATTTGGGCACTAAAGCTAAAATAGGATACAGGCAACAATCGCATCCAAAAATTTTAACCATTTTAAAGCTGTACATACCCATATATACCACGGGCAGCCCGTGTACATTGAAATTGACTTCAAGAATAAAGAACGTTATAATTATATAAAGAAATAAAGGAAAAACATGGAAAGCAAGGAGAATTTAATTTATGACCCGGGGTGCCGTAAAAAAGGTGCTGTTGGAGTTTAAAGCGGAACTGGAAAATAAGTTTTCCGTGATAAAAGCCGTTTATCTGTATGGATCAGTGGTAAGAAAACAAAACACGCCGGATTCTGACACGGATGTTCTTGTTATACTTGACGATACCGCGAAAAAACATGATGAAGAGAAAATATTTGATATGGCATACGAAATCGGGTTAAAATACAATTGTGTTTTAGGGGTGATTGTTTGTTCTGTGCGCGATTGGGCGAGATTGAAGTCGGCCGGTAGCCCGTTTTTCAGTGAAGTGAACAAAGAAGCTGTTAAGATTTAAATGAAAGAATTAATAGCATACAGGCTCAATAAGGCAAAAGAAACACTCAAAGACGCCAAAATATTGTTTGAAGCAGGAAGCCTGTTTTCCGCTGTAAACCGCTTATACTACGCAATGTTCTATTCCGTCACCGCGCTTCTGCTGAAAAAAGGTGTTTCTTCGCCAAAACACAGCGGGATTATGGCGCTGTTCAATGTAAATTATATCAAGACCGGGGTCATACCAAAAGAATACGGCAGGTTCTATTCGCGGCTGTTTGAATTCAGGCAAAAAGGGGATTATATAGACTTTGTTGAGTTTGAAAGGGCAAAAGTCAAGGGCTGGCTTAAACAGGCTGCGGTATTCATTAAGATTATTGAAAAGACAATCGGCAAATAAGCAGTTTTGCGCGTGAGGCAAAACTTATAATAATAGAACTCAACAATTCACCCGCCATGTTACATACGCGTTAAATACCCGCTTGTCATTTTATTGGATTTATTGTATAAAGTATTGCGGTTATTTGTCATGCTGTTGGGGAAATAACTGTAATTTTATAATTAATTTAAGGAGAAAACAATTACATGGTTGAAACAATTATAACTTCTCTCAGTCATTTTGTCGAGTGGCTCTTCAGGCTTTTCGGGCCTCTGGGCGGCGGAGTTGTGGTCGCAATGGCTATTGAAAGCGCCTGCATCCCCCTGCCCTCCGAGCTAATCATGCCTTTTGCCGGGTTTCTTGCGGTTCAGGGTGTTGCGCAGACATTTTATGTTTTCGGCTCCGAACATGTGACGCTTTTTATGCTCGGCTTTATCGGGTCAATCGGATGCCTTCTTGGCTCATGGCTGGCATATTTTGTGGGGTATTACGGAGGCAGGCCTTTTCTTGAAAAATACGGAAAATTCATCCTTTTTTCCCATCATGACATGGATACGGCCGAAAAATTTTTCAATAAATACGGCGAAGTAACGATATTTTCAAGCAGGCTCATGCCGGTTGTAAGGACTTTCATATCGCTGCCGGCGGGCATCGCAAAGATGAATTTCTGGCGTTTTACTTTTTATACAATGATAGGCTCCATTCCGTGGTGCTGGGCCCTGGCCTGGGCCGGATGGAAGATAGGAAAGCACGCGGCGGATATCACCGCGTGGAAGGAAACCTTAAAGCACAGCCTCGGCAGGGGGCTTCATGTGGTGGACGCGCTGGTTCTGTTGCTTTTTATAGCGGCCATATTCTGGTATATTAAAAGACACATTGAACACAGCAAAATTGAACGCGGTTCGATGGAAAAAAGCGGAAAAAAATAAACACTGACAGGGGTATTACAATATGCATTTTCAGGATTTGATCTTCACGCTTCAGGATTACTGGAAAAAACAGGGATGTATTATAGCCCAGCCCTATGACATGGAAAAAGGGGCGGCCACATTTTCGCATTCCACATTTTTCAGGTCGCTCGGGAAAAGGCCGTGGAAAGCGGCATATATTGAGCCGTGCAGGAGGCCCAAAGACGGCCGCTACGGCGAGAACCCCAACAGGTTCCAGCACTACTACCAGTTCCAGGCAATAATGAAACCGGCGCCGGAAAACATCCAGAAACTTTATCTTGACAGCCTTGAAGCCATAGGCATAAAAATAAAAGAACATGATATTAAATTCAACGAGGATGACTGGGAATCGCCCACGCTGGGCGCCTCGGGGCTGGGCTGGCAGGTCTGGCTCGACGGCATGGAAATCACGCAGTTCACATTTTTCCAGCAGATGGCGTCAATTACCTTAAATCCCATATCGGTTGAACTGACATACGGCCTAGAAAGGCTGGCGATGTATATCCAGGGGAAAAACAGTGCCTTTGACGTCACATGGAACGAAACCACCACATACGGAGATGTTTTCCTGGAAAACGAGCGGGAATTTTCCGCGTATAATTTTGAGCATGCGGACACGGCGATGCTGCTTTCCACGCTTGATAATTTTTACAAAGAAGGCGAGCGCATTGCGCGGTTAAACCTTCCAATACCGGCATACGATTATGTCCTTAAAATATCGCACTTATTCAACCTGCTTGACGCGCGCCGGGCCATATCAATCGCGGACAGGCCGTCTTTTATAAAAAAAATCAGGGACCTCGCGAAGTTATGCGCCGAAGGATACCTGAAAGCGGCGGGTGAGGCAAATGGCTGATTTTATCCTTGAGATAGGAATGGAAGAACTGCCCGCGGATTATTTGAAACCCGCCGGCGAACAGCTGGCCGCCGACATAAAAAAACTTCTCGATGAAAAACTCGTTGAATTCAAGGGAATGGCCTTTTTTTACACCGTGCGCAGGTTTACGGTCATCATACGCGGCATCGCCGCGTCGCAAAAGGACCTCTCTTACGAGAAAAAAGGGCCGCGGGCGGATATAGCCTTTAAGGACGGGGCGCTAACCGAAGTCGGAAAAAAATTCCTTGCCTCCAATTCAGCCGCCGAGAAAGATATAAAGATAAAAGAAGAGAAAGGGCAGAAATTCTTTTTTCTTGATATATTCCAGAAAGGCATCCATTCCGAAAAGGTGCTGGCCGAATTTCTGCCGGGTATAATACAGGGGCTCAGGTTCCCAAAATCAATGGTCTGGGATGACAGCCTTGTGACTTTTGCCAGGCCGGTGCGCTGGATACTCTGCCTTTTTGACGGCAGGGAGGTGCGTTTTGAATTTGGAAAAGTAAAGGCCGGGTCGGAAACAAGGCTCCATAAATTCATACACGACAACAAAATTATAAAAATAAAAGACGCGGATGATTACCTTTCTGTGATGAAAAAATACGGCATAATACTCAGCCAGCAGGAACGCAGGGACGAAATAATAATGAAAGCCGGCGAGGTGCTGCGCCACAAAAAGCTCAAACTCATGGATGACGGGGTCCTGCTTGACAGGCTGGCCGGGTCGGTGGAATCAGTGACGGCAACCGCCGGGGTTTTTGACGAAAGGTTCCTGTTTTTGCCGGAAGAGGTCATTATAACGGCCATGAGGGAGCACCAGCGCTATTTCGCGGTATGCGGGCAGGACGGAAAATTCACCAATAGCTTTGTAAATATACGCGACGGCGGCACTGATAACAATGATTTCATATCAAAACAGCACGCAAAAGTGCTCTTTTCAAGGCTTAAAGACGCGGAATTTTTTTACCAGGAGGACCTGAAAACACCCCTGGAAAAAAACAATGAAAAGCTGAAGGAAGCAATTTTTATTACCGGCCTGGGAACCATGTACGATAAAATGGAGCGGCTGAAAATAATGGCGTCCCAGTCAAAGGAAATATTTGGTTTTGAGGACACAACAACACTTCAGCAGGCGGCTTACCTTTCAAAGGCGGACCTGATGACAAATATGATAGGCGAAAAGGAATATGTCGGCCTTCGCGGGTTCATGGGCGGAGTTTACCTGAAAAACCAAAATAAGGAAGAAAAAATATGGAGAGCCGTATCAGAACATTACCTGCCGAACATGGTGGGCGACAGGCTTCCTTCGACTCAGGAGGGGCTTCTGCTGTCGATAATCGACAAGATGGACAACATTGTCGGTTTTTATATAGCCGGCTTCAAGCCCACGGGAAGCAAGGATCCGTACGCGGTAAGGCGGCAGGCCCTTAATATTATTTATATAGTTCTGGAAAAGGGGCTTGATGTCGACCTGGCATATCTTATCTATGAGGATTCCATTGCGTATAAGAAACAGCTCGGAAAAGACACCGACACTTCCGAGATAATAGAATTTTTCAGGCAGAGGCAGATAAATTATTTCAAGGACAAGGGGTTTGATTACGACATTATAAATTCCGTAGCTTCGGGGAAACAAATGAACATGCTTGACGACCTGAAAAAGGCCGGCGCACTGGCGGAAGCGAGAAAAACAGAAAAAACATTCAACGATTTTGCTTTTTCCATGTCAAGGATAGCCAATATAGTCCCGCCAAAACATGAGATAAACAGCGTGGATAAAGAACTTTTTGACACTCCGGAGGAAACCGGGCTCTATGCGAAGTTTGAAAATGAGAAGGGCGCGATAGCATCCATGCTGAAGGAAAAAAATTACACCGGCGCGCTCGCGGCGCTGGTATCCTTTAAGCTGGCGATAGACGCCTATTTTGAAAAGGTGCTCGTTATGGACAAAGATATCAATAAAAAGAACAACCGGTTGAATATGCTCGCGGAAATAAAAGGGGCGTTTTACGCCTTTGCGGATTTTTCAAAGCTTGTAATAGACAGAAAATAATAAATAATCCAGGAGGCCGACATGGAATTCAACGACGCAAATTTTGAAGCCGAGGTTATAAAATCAGATATTCCCGTGCTTGTGGATTTCTGGGCAAACTGGTGCGGGCCGTGCAAGATGATTTCCCCGATGATAGACAGGATAGAGGCGGCTTATGCCGGAAAACTTAAAGTCGGGAAAATGGATGTTGACGCCAACAGCGCTTCGCCGTCTTCGCTCGGGGTAAGGTCCCTGCCGACGCTTATGCTCTTTAAAGGCGGTAAAATGGCGGACCAGATCATCGGTATGGTCTCTGAGGTCCAGTTGAAGAAGGCGATTGATAAAGTAATCGGGTAAAAAATCACAAAAAGCTAAAAAATAAAACTGGTTCAAATCATATGCATTTATTTTTTGAATAGCTCTTATTTTATTTGCATTTTATTTAATTATTGGCATCTATTTTTGTAATCAAAAAAAATTTAATTAAGCGAAAATTAAATCTCATAAAATCAAAAAAAACATCCAATTCCAGTTAACACCATATAAATAAGGTATTTTAACGATAAATATTCCGCAATTAAACCTCTCTTAAAATTGACAAAAAAACTATCATTTGTTATAATTATAACAGGGAAATAGAACAAAATCATAGAGTTGTGATAAGTGTCTTCGGAGCCTGAAAATTATCAGGCTCCAGGCAGGAAAAGTGCGCTAATTTCCTTTTAGATGTTTTTTGTAAAGTAAATTAAAATTTTTAAAAGAGGGATGAAATGGAAAAAAACAGGACAAAGACAAAAAAAGCTGAAGAGCCGGCGTTGAAAGCTAAAATAATAAACCGGCATAAAAAAGAAACCCCGGGATTTCTTTCCAAAGTGTATTTAATCCTGATACTGTTATTTATTCAGGTTTCAGCCCTTAAAGCCGTATGCACCCCACAATCAGCGACCCTTTGCGCGGCTGTTGACGACTACGCGTGGATTTACCTGAACGGGACGCTGCTTGATACGTTCACATACTGCGACATAGGATGGACCTGCTCGCCAAAATGTATAAATTTCACACCGGCCCAGCTGGCCCTTCTTCTTCCTACGGGAAACATCCTGGCAACATATGTACAGAATACAAGTTGCTGTGAATTGTGGGGGTCATGGTCGCTTGACATAGGGTGCACAGACGGGACGACAGTTATTACCACCAGTAACGACGGGGGACTGCAAATGTTTTCCGATACTACCTGCACCAGCCCGAATCCTTCTCCCACGCCCAGCGGCGGTTATCAGTGGTACCAGCCGCCTTACGTGATGAACGGCGCATGGATTCCTCCTGTCAACATGACCGGCAAGAAATTTGGCCAGAGGATTTATGACCCCGCGACCGGGAACCTCTGCAAGGCATTAAGCTATTCGGCAAGCATGTCCACCGACTGCGGAGCAATATGGTTCAGGGGTACTTTTGCGCTGACTCCTGTGTCAACACCTGTGGCCCCTGCTTTTACAATAACCAAATCGGCAAATCCATCAACCAACATAGGCTTGAATTCACCATGGCTTGTTACATTCACTCTGCATATCTGCAACACGGGCGGCGGGACATTCGGGACGCCGGTGGTCATCCAGGACAACTGGAACGACGCGGTCGACGGCTGGCAGTATAACTGGCCGTATGAATACACCGACCCGATATTCGGTGATATACAGTATTCCGGAAGCGGAAAAACCGCGACCATTACATTCGCAAACGGATTCAACGCGACTTCATGTTTTGATTATGTTTACAGCGTCACAATGTACAGCGGACAGCCCACATACTGCGCAAACTGGCACAATATAGCCGATCTGACATATCTTGCGCAGCCCACGGTTGTGGCATCAGTTACGTTACAGGATGTTTGCCCGCCGCCGCCTGTATTAACCCTTGTCAAATCGGCAAACCCGACAACGGGCATCCAGAACGGCACTGCCGTGTCATTTAACATGCATATCTGCAACACCGGCGGGGCGGCTTGGAACGGGGCGATGACACTGGTGGATGACTGGACAAATAACACCGACAGCTGGCAGTATGACGGGCCATATTATACCGGAAATCCGGCTACGGGAATAAGCGGCATAAGCGCTTCAAACAGCGGGCATACGACGACTTATACAATAACATTCACGACGCCGGGATTTACCGGATGCGTGGACGTCCCGATGAACATGCATATGACTACGCAGAATCCGAATAACTGCTCGTGGTATAACAAGGCGTCATTGAGTTATTTCGCATCGCCGGTTGTGGTATCCACGGTAAATATGGCGGATTACTGCAGTCCGACTTTTACGATAACGCCGACAAGGACAGCGACATTCACAATTTCGCCGACGCGGACTGTCAGCCTGACGCCCACAAAAACAATGACACTGACACCTACAATGTCATATACAAACACGCCAATATTCACCCCCACACTGACTCCAACACAGATATCCGGGATTTCACTATCCAAATCCGAAAGCGAATCAACGGCGGTTTTTGGCGATACCGTGACGTATTGCATAACCGTATCCAACGGATCTTCGGCGGATGTTGTGGGGTTCCATGTCTGGGATACCATTCCTTCCGTATACACTTATATCGGATGCGACAGCGGCTGCTCTAAATCAGGGTCTCTTCTTACATGGACCATGACGGTGCCGGCAAATTCATATATTACTGTATGTTTCTGGGGAAAGATAACATCGTATACTCTGTTTGAATGGAACAAAGAATTTTTGGAGCTTTTGAAAGAAAGAGGAAATTTGTACGGATGGAATGGGTATGAAAACATGGTTGAGCCTGAAATGACATGGCCCTTTGGCGCGGTATGGAATGGGAAAAACAACGGCAGAGGGGAGGATAAACATGGATAATAAAATATTGCCGGTTAAACTTGGCGGGTTGTTTTTTGTGCTGGCTGTATCCATGGCATTATCCGCCACCCTTTTTGCACTGCCGTCATGCGGAACACCGGATAATTTTGATGATAATTCCTTTAATACCGGAATATGGACCGCCACAAACCTGGGAGCCGCGACAAACGGGTCGGAAAGCGAAACGGGACAGCAGCTGGTGGACACAGTCACCAGCAACGGGATAACAAGCTGGGGTACGACCGACAATGCGCGTTTTATTTATCAGGATATAAATCCGACTTCAAATTTTGTAATGACACTGCAAGTTACATCCATACAGAACGCGAATGCGGCAACGGCGGGCCTTATGGTAAGGAGTTCCCTGGCCTCCGGCTCGCAGCAGTATACTATGGCCGCGGTTCACAACCAGTATGAATTTGATTTTGCCTCAAGGACGCTTGATAATGCGAGCGATTCTTTCAGCACAACCGGAAACTGGGGTTCCTGGACTTTTCCGCTTTATGTTGAAATTGTAAAAACCGGCAGCAGCATTGCCGGATATTATTCGACAAATGGAACAACATGGGTTCAGCAGGGCGTGACGCAGACTGCAAATTTTACCACCGACATGTATGTCGGAATTGAAACAACATCCGATTATGGCAATGCCGGGACATCAAGTGTGGACAATTTTAATATCACGTGCGCTTCGGGGCCGTCTCCGACGCCCACAGGCGTGCAGAACCAGGCAAATTCAGATTCAAATACAACAAATGCGGTCGGGTTGATAATCCTTTCGCCGACACCTTCTGTTACAAAAACAGCCACGACATCACCCACATCAACGGCGACTTTAACAACAACGCTTTCCCCGACACTTACCCCGACACTTACAAGTTCGCTTACGCCTACGCTTACATGGACGCTTACATGGACGTTGACACCGACGCTTACGTACACGGCAACACCGCCGTTAGTAATAGCACTTAATAAAACTATAGATAAAACGATAGTCAGTCTTGGTGATACTGTTAATTATTGCCTTATTTATCAGAATAACAGTTCCGTCCCGGAATCATTCACAATATGGGATACGATACCGGCTGTTACCGATTTTGTAAGCTGCACAGACGGCTGTACACAGCAAACTTTTGGGGCTTACAGGCTTGTTATATGGAACCTCACTAATGTAGGGGTTGGAGTACAAAATGAGGTGTGTTTTGCGGTTCAGGTTAACAGGATGCCCACAATGCTGCCGTGGCAGAAGGAATTTTTTGCCCTGCTTGATGAAAGGGAAAAATATTGCGAAGCGGCGGTAAACGTAAAATACGGGTTATAAGCAATAAATAGATAAGAAAGGAGATATTGATATGGCTAAAAACAGGCTGGCCTTGATTTGCCAGAAAATCGGTCTGCCTGTATTTATATTATTAATGATAGCAATGCCTTTAACCGTATTTGGGGCCACGTGGACTGTGTGCACGGGCGGAGGCTGCAATTATCTGACGATTTCCGCCGCGTACGCAAGTGGTGCCGTGGCGAACGGCGATACCCTTGAATTGCATTCAAATATAACGGATAATGTCACATTTAATTCAAGCACGAAAAATGTTAACATCACATCACAGGCGGGAAGCACTTATACTATAACCGGTACTGGAAGCAATCCAACCTTTCTTTATCAGGCAAATTATGCGGGCGGAACCGCGGCGACAATATCAAATGTGATAATAGACCACTCGTCAGGCGGGGGATATACTATAGAGGTAAACAACGTAACCGTCAATATTAATTTTTTAAACTGCACACTAGAAAGGACCGACACCTCGACCACTAACAATTCTGTGGTGCATACCGACACCGACATTCACGGCCTGACGTTTAACCAGTGCTCGATAGTCGGCAACGCTTATGAATACGGTATATATAAGAACAGCGGCAATGAAAACAATGCAACAATGTATGTTTACCTGACGAACTGCCTTTTATACGGTTTTACAGGGACAAATTATGCGGCTGTATATTCCAATGATGGCAGCGGGATTATGGCGGTTGATCTCACGAACTGCACCGTTTTTAATAATTATTATGGATATTATGACGCAAATACCGGGGCAAACGACCACGGCTATTCTCTTGAGTTAAACGACCTTTTTATAGGCAACACTACCGACCTGTACCTCGATGCCAATAAGCTTGCCACAAGCCAGGGTTATTTCCAATACTGCGCTTTCCAGCAGCAGACAAATTCCGGCCATTTCGGTGCGGGATGTATTTTTGGTGTAACTGCGGCTGGTGAAGTGGTTAATCCCGCGACAAGCGGAACACCGGACCTGCACCTGATTTCAACCTCATCAAGCAGGAACCACGGGACAAATACAGGTGCGCCAGCGGTGGATTATGATGGTAAAGCCAGGCCGAATGAGTCAATTACCGATATTGGAGCATATGAGTTTTATGTTGTGGGTTCGCCCACATACACCATAACACCTACATATACCCTTACATATACCCTGACGCCTACCTGCACATATTCCAATACGCCTGTTTATACCGCAACATTGACGCCGACAGGGGTGCAGAATATCGCCGCGTGGAATTATAATTTCTCAAATCAGGTTGCGTTCATAGTTGTAACAAGAACTATCACGTCGACTGTGACGCCGACTTTTACATATACCCCGACATTTACACCGTCGATTACAGCCACCGTGTCGAGAACTGTAACACAGACGGTCTCACAGACTGTGACACAGACGATAACACGAACTGTAACGCAGACGATTACAACAACATATACGCCGACTTTTACATGGACATTAACCCCGACAATGACATGGACACTGACGCCTTCCCTGACATGGACGCTGACACCGACAAAAACATGGACATTGTCCTCGACGCTGACGGCAACGCTTTCACAGACGCTGACGCAGACGCCGACTTTTACATGGACATTAACACCAACTCTGACGGCCACTAAAACCCAGACAGTTACAATGACTGTTACACGGACAGTAACGCCGACGATAACGCAGACAGTTACGGGGACGATAACACCTACCGTGACGCAAACTATTACCCAGACGGCAACGCCGACAATAACAAACACAACGACGCCGTCGATAACTCCTACGGTAACACAGTCAATTACGCCGACGGTGACGCAGACCGTGACACGGACTGTAACGCCGACCGTGACAAAGACGGTAACACCGTCAGTAACGACGACCGTGACACAAACTGTTACCCAGACAGTGACGGCAACAATAACAAATACGACGACGCCGTCAATAACGCCGACAATAACGCAGTCCATAACACCGACAGTTACGTCTACAGTGACTCAGACGGTAACACGGACAATTACGCAGACTGTGACATCTACAATAACGAATACAACGACGCCGTCAATAACGCCTAGCATAACACAGACTGTTACACAGACGGTTACACAGACAGTAACGCAAACGATAACACCGACGGTGACAAAGACGGTAACGCAGACCGTGACGCAGACAGTGACACAAACCGTAACGCAGACAGTGACTGCAACAATAACAAACACAACAACGCCGTCAATAACGCCGACAAATACGCAGACCATAACCCCGACGGTTACACAGACGGTAACTTCCACCGTGACCAGGACTGTGACGCCTACGGTTACCATGACAGTAACGCAGACGGTCACAGCGACGATAACGAATACGACAACGCCTTCAATAACGCCTACGATGACACCGTCGATTACACAGACGGTTACACAAACAGTAACGCAGACTGTGACGCCGACGGTGACAAAGACGGTAACGCAGACCGTGACGCAGACCGTGACCCAAACCGTTACTCAGACAGTAACGGCAACAATAACGAATACAACGACACCGTCAATAACACCTACAGTAACGCGGACTGTGACGCCTACAGTAACAATGACAATAACACAGACCGTCACGCAGACAGCAACGCAGACGGTCACGGCGACTATAACAAACACAACGACGCCGTCTGTAACACCTACAAATACACAGACAGTAACGCAGACAGTAACACAGACCGTTACGCAGACTGTAACGCTGACCGTGACGCAAACCGTTACGCAGACAGTGACGGCAACAATAACGAATACAACGACGCCGACTGTGACGCAGACTGTCACGCAAACGGCGACCCCAACAGTTACACAGACGGTGACTTCCACTGTTACCCGGACTGTGACGCCTACGGTTACAATGACGGTAACACAGACGGTAACGCAGACTGTTACTCAGACAGTGACGGCGACAATAACAAATACAACAACCCCCACCGTGACGCAAACTGTAACCCCGACCGTGACAAAAACAGTGACTCAAACAGTGACGCAGACAGTAACGCAAACAGTAACGCAAACAGTAACGCAAACAGTAACGCAAACAGTAACGCAAACCGTAACGCAAACAGTAACGCAAACCGTGACTGCAACAATAACGAATACAACGACGCCGTCAATAACGCCGACAAATACGCAGACCGTGACAGCTACGATAACAAACACAACAACGCCTACAGTAACGCAGACAAATACACAGACAGTGACACAGACAGTGACACAGACTGTAACACCGACAGTTACAAAAACGGTAACGCAGACAGTGACGGCAACAATAACAAATACAACGACGCCGTCTATAACGCAGACGGTTACACAGACTGTAACGGCTACAATAACTAATACAACAACTCCTACCGTGACTCAGACAGTAACGCAAACTGTGACTCAGACGGTAACGCAGACCGTGACTCAGACCGTTACACAGACTGTAACGGCTACAATAACTAATACAACAACTCCTACAGTAACACAGACAGTGACCCAGACGGTGACTCGGACAGTAACACAGACCGTTACGCAGACGGTTACACAGACTGT
>PLPI01000017.1 GCA_003159495.1 candidate division FCPU426 bacterium
CTTTATTGCCCTTCTTTAGATGATTGTATAAACTTTTATAGGCAATAAAGATATCGAAAAACTTTGGTCCCTTGTAATCGTTTACTTTTTTCATGTAAATATCAAAAAATCTGAGAAAAAGTTTTGAAGGTGAATCGTCAGGAAATTTGTCCTTAAGCTTTAATGCATCGTCCCATTTCATGTAAGTGATAATATCTTTTAAAAATGACTTGGTATCGCTTACAAGGTGGTGGCGGTTATTTGCCACGCTTGAATATGGATCACCGGCCGGCAGTGATTTGATGGACTCCAGGGCTATTTCAAACATCAATAGCTGCTGTTTTTCGTTGGAATACTCAGTAACCTGCTCTTTTGCGTTGGAACCTTTCAGTATGTTGCCTGCAATCTGCAGAAAGGCTATCTGATACGACATTATATCCGGTGGAAGTATTGCATTAATGCCTGATGTGACCATTTCATCCGCAAGCTGCATCTCAAACTGGGAAACACGCTGTTGGTTGTTGACTATATAAATTATGGAAGAAAAATCATTTTCCTTTTTTCCGGTTAGACTTTTAAGCTGTTCAATGTTGGTCATATAACCCCTTGTTCCTTTTTTATATCTTTTTCAGCCTGCAACCAGTCGGATAGAGCATCGCCAGGCTTGCCAGTAGAAATTCTTTTCCTATAAATTTCTTCCGCACGTTTTTTTAATGACGTATGTGTTTTCGAAGGGGCATTTTCTGAATCCATTATATCCTCTTTCAGTGCGGCTCCAATATTATTAAGACTCTTAGAACCCTCTAGTGATTTCGGATTAGCTTCAAGAATAGTCTGAACAAGGTCATTTGCAACCTGGTCAATCAGCTTCTTTTGAAAAAGTCCAGAATCCCTGTGTGACTCAATTTCCTTTTTCATTGATTTCCCCTCTTGTAATAAAACTTATACTAAATTATACGCCTTTATAACAATAACCTCAAATTGTATTTAACAGCCATATTTTTACCTACGCCTTCGGGGTTTCGCGCGGCGCTGGTTTCTTTTTAGCCGTCCTTTTCTCCAGTTTTCTCTTTATTTTTCCGAGCTCTGCCCTCACCCTGTTGAGCCTGATTAAAACCTCTGAAAAAGCCTCCTTTTGCACATGACCTGTGTCAAACATGGAGTATAGCCTTGATTTCATCATGGCTGTCTTCTCAATGGTTCCTTCTATATTACGCAACCCCGTGTCAGCCTGGATTTTTTCAAAGATAACCGCTGTTTCAGACATTAAGCTTTCAGAAAGGTATGTCAGGTTGTTCCTGTCGGAAAACGGGCTGTTCTCGGTCCTCAAATTGCATATTGATGAATTTACCAGCCTGTTAAGCTCCCTGCTTTCCCTCCATGCGGGAAAGTTTTCAATAATCCTGGAATCCTGTATTTTCATAGCGTAAGCCTCCTTTTTAACTTTTCAAAATATTCTTTTGTTTTTTCCGGCAGCGGCATGTCAAAAACTTTTTTTCCGTGAACGTCCCTAATATCAGCATCCGCCCCTGCCGATAAAAGAAACTCCGACATTTCCACAAGCCCCCGCTTTGCCGCCATCATAAGAGGGGTCAGGCCTTTCTTGTTTTGAAAATTTACATCCGCGCCTTTGCTTATAAAAAATTTTACCAATTCCATATCCTTTGATATTACCGCGTGCATTATTGGGTATTTACCGTAACTGCCTCCGTTATTTACATCAGAGCCATTTTCCAGAAACAAAGAGATAAAATTAACAGGCGCGTCATATTTAACGGCGATATACAACGCTGTTTCCCCGCTTGAGTCTAAAAGGTCAACTTTTGCTGCGGCTGCAAGGAGCGTTTCTGCCACAGGATAGGCCGCGTCATTGTACGCGGCTATATGCAGAGGGGTGCGTTGCGTAGAATCCACGGAGTTTATATCCGCGCCGTATTCAATTAGCAGGTTTATGCACCTGGTGAGGGAGCATTTTTCGTTGCCCTTTGCGCTTTTATATTGCCTTGCTATTTCCATAAGCGGAGTAATATTAATGTTGTGAAAAGGATTACCGTCAGGGTTAAAGCCATAGTCCAGAAGGGCTTTCAATGTATCAGCGCTTGCATTAATCACCGCGGAATAGACCGCATCCTTATAATCCAAACGGATATCGTATATATCCAGAGTTTTGAGGGAATATTCAATGATTTTCTTCATAAATGCTACATTATTTTTAAAAGCCGCAAATTCCAGCGGTTGCATAAAGCGGGACGTATAAGTATTTCCACAAAAATGAGGCGATGCGCCGGCGTCCATCATCGCTTCAGCAAAATTAAAATAGCCGTTATTTACGGCATCACAAAAGACGCTTACTTCGGAATGAAGCACCTGATTTAAATTGATATTTAAATACAAAAGCCTTTTAGCCGCCTGAAGGTCGCCTGATTCGTAGGTGCTGATGAATTCATTCTCAAGAAATGTCATTACAGGGGCCTCCTTTTTCGGCATCAAGCCGCTTTCAGCCGGGCTCTGCCATTCAATTTTATAAGGAAAATTTACCGCAGGATTGATTTTCATCCTTAAATACTTTCTGCGGGGAAAAATCCTTTTAAGCTTTAAATACGCCTTCAGTAAAACCCTGCGTATATTCATTTTTTACCGCATACTTTATCCAAATTTGCCACCTTTACGGCCAGTATGTCTTTGGCATCCATATCTTTAGTTATATCACAGGCCGTTTTCCCGCTTTTATCGCATTTTTTCATATCTCCCCCGGCGCTATATGTCTTAATAAGCCTGTCTATTGCGATATTTTTATCAAATGCTTCTTTAATTTTTCCCGGGATTTCTTCCTTATTTAGCCTCAATCCATTATCCAGAAGCAATTTAATGATCCTTTTATCCTCAGCACCCGTGACTGCATAATAAAGGGCGTTGTGTCCTTTCTTGTCCCGCCTGTGAATATCCGCCCCTTCCTCCAGCAGAAGTTTTAGAGTTTCAAACTGGCCGAATGAAGCGCACATGTCAATGGCAGTATGTCCCATCATGTTTGTTTCATTTATATCCCTTACCTTTTTGAACCAATATTTTAATAATCTCTGGCTGTTTTTCAGACATTCATAACTGAATGCAATCTTAGAAATGCATACAGGTTTACCAATTATACTTTCACCAATTAAGAGTGACATTTCATTATAATCATTATTAAATATCAGAGAGTCAAGATTCATTGAGTCCAGGTTCAAGTCGGCTTTTTCAGGTGTCTGCCCGGCTGAAAGTATTCCTTTTATTGCATCAAAGTTTTCCATAGTAATGGCCCAATTTAAGGCGTTAGACCCATCCTCTTCAAGCCATACGTCCGCGTCGGATCGGATGAGGGTGGATGCTACAGCGCAATCTTTTCTTTTAATTGCATAGATCAACGCATGACCGAAAAAAACACTTTTAACTTTTTCCATCCTTAACCTCCTTTTTGCAGGCTAACTAATTTTTATATTCTTGCACTGCGGTATTTCCAGCCCGCAAGTTAACACCAGCGGCTGGGTTTTGGTCATTTCTTTGAGTTCCATTATGAAACCATCCGTCAGGCATACAAAATTTAGCCTATAGCCCCTGCTTTGTTTTTCTATCTGCTTCCATCTGTTGATTACAGGATTCAGGTCGGTTCCGCCGTATCCATTCATTGCAGGCGGCAGCTTTTCCCCTTTAACGATTGTTTTTACTATATGTGTATCAAAAAAGACAACTTCCTCAAACTCAGGAAGGGCCGTTATGTATCCAAGGAAATCTTCCGTAAATTCATAGCAGGAACCCGATACATCAACGGCAGCGTAAACTTTGAATACTTCGTTCTTTCTTCTGGGGAAAAAAGTGTTTTCAGCTTTGAGCCTGCGGTTTTTGCGCGAAAAATCAAAATTTTTCTTGTCAAACTGCTTTTTCAAAATATCCCTGAATGGGAAATGCTTTACCATTGAAGCTGAAAGCTTCTTCAAAAAATTGCCGGATGCCGTTCCTGCTTCGGAATATTCCTTCAGCACACCGCCTATTTTTTCTTTCATCAGCGGATCCATTTCCCCGCTGTCATGTAAGCCGCCGTAAAGCCTGAAACTGAACTTTTTACCGCTCTTTAGAGTAAGCTCCACAATGCCATTTTCCTTCATTTCCGCTTTTACTA
>PLPI01000139.1 GCA_003159495.1 candidate division FCPU426 bacterium
ATGTATATTTTCATATTATGGTGAACTGGTTAACTGATTAAAAAAAAACAAAAATGGATAAATCACGGCCGCCGCGAAGCTTAAAGCGGAATATCCAGTCGGCTTATTTTATAATCCTGACAAAGTGTCCCAGCCAGAAAATAAAAGGTATCATGAGTATATGCAATACCCACCATAACGGTTTAAGAAATTTAAACTGGTTCATTTTAATTACCTCCAGAAGTAATGGCCGAGAAAATAGACCGCCGAGAGCAGGACAAGGTGCACGTACCAGAAACCCATGTTTGGATATTTTATCAGGTTCCATCCCGCAGGGTGCGGGTCGCTTTCAAGGTTAAAAACTTCAAGGCAAAATATGGCGCGGCCAAGATAAAACTTGCCCAGCAGAATCATAATGTCCGGGATAATGGGTTTCTCCGATATTGAAAAATTAACCATTGTAATTATTCCGATGATTACAATAAAACCGTTCAGGATATACGCAAGATGTATGGTTTTTTTGAACTTAAAAAGCAAAGGCACCGCGATTACGCTTATCAGGCCTGCTATAAAAGGTACGTACCCAAAAAGGTCCTTTCCCGGGTTGTGTATGGCAAAATGGAGGCCAAACCCGCCCAGGGAAATAAGGAAAAGCGCGCCTATCAGATAATTAGTAATCCTGTTTTTCATTGAATACCTCCTCTTTTCGTTGCGTAAATATAACACAAAAAATATATAAAATCAACTGGGTGCGGATTTTTTCCAGCATCGTATATTGAATATTCATATTATTTATGTTATATTTATTATCCAGTTAACATAATTTCAAGGAGGCCTTTATGAAGAAAAGCATATTCTTTTTTGCGATATTGTTGTTTTTATTTTCGGGCTGCGCCAGGGTTTTTCAGGTTAAGGTTGATTCGCTTAACGGCGGCAATCTGGCCCCGGGAACCACTTTTGCAATAATGCCGGGAAATCAAAATGTAACGGCCGACGACCTGCAGTTCAGGGAATTCGCCGGTTATCTTTCAAATGCCCTCAAATTGAACGGATATATACCCGCGGATGACGCTTCCCGCCCGGATATTGAAGTTTATCTTTCATATGGAATGGGCAGCGCGGTCCAGCATGTTTATTCATATAATGTTCCCGTGTACGGCCAGACCGGTGTGCATGAATATTCTTTCGCGAATACAACCACCACTGCCAGCGGCGGCACAACCACTTTCACGAACACGGTAGTTTCCCCTGATTACGGAGTAACCGGTTATACAACACAGACGGATACATACACAACATATCCCAAATATATAATCATTGACGCTTATGACGCCAGGGGTGTAGCCCAGGGCGGGCAGATGAAGCAGATATTTAAAACATCCATATCGGCAGATGGAAAATCGCAACAGCTGCGCAAGGTGTTACCGTTCATGCTCGCGGCTTCAGCGAAGTATATAGGGACAAATACGGGGGAAGAGTTAAAGCTCGGAGTTTCAGAGGATGCCGATATTGTTACCATTATAAAGACCGGCATGACCGGTAAATAGGAAAATTCCCTCAAACTTTCGGGAATGCGCCCTTTTCATACAGATAATAATGGTGCGTGAACCCGTTTTTATCAACAGCCTGTCCGGGCGTCTGCCTGTACGTGGTCTTATACATCTTCTTGTTGTTGAATTCCTGGTGAAACGGTATCCCGACGATTATCTCGTTTGGATTTGATTTCACAAATGACATCAGCCTTGCGGTCGTTGTTATCGTATTCCCGTAAACATTCAGGGATTTCTGCCCGGCGATATCCACCTCGGCGAGAAGGTCCTTTCCATTGTTTACAGCCAGCCTTATCTTCCATTCCGCAACCTTTTTGCGCCTGTTGTCCGCATTTACGACCATGAGCCTGTCAAGAAATTTGGAAGCAAATGTAAAATTTATATCCTCCTCATTCCTGTTGCCCAGGAAACACACATAGGCGCCGTCCCCCACAAGTATCAGCAGGTAATCCCTGTAATTTACAAGCAGCTGGCTCAGTATGGAATTGAACTGTGGTATCCAGTGGTCGCGAAGTGTATCAAGGTCCGTGATGGTGGAGCCGCGCATATCAAGGGCGCAGCAGGAATTGAACTGTTCCTTTCCGGTCTCAAGTTCCTTTGAAAAGTTTGCCGGCATAAAAATATTATTTGACTGTATCCTTGCCGCGTCTTCAGAGGCGGTCAATACCTTAAATTTATATTTGAACCCCTCATAATATTCCCTGTCCTCCGGAAAAACAAAGCTGTTAAATTTGTAAAAAGCCGCCTGTGCGTCGGTTCCCGCCTGGTTTATCCATTTCGCTATTGCGGTCCTGTCTGCCTTTCCTGTGGCGACAAAAAGCACCGTATCTCCCTCGCGCAGTTCCTCGCCGGGCCCGTAAGGTATAAGCCTGTATTCGCTGGAACGCTTTATGAAAGTTCCCGCAAAAGATGACGGCTTCTGCAGGCCTGCGCCCAGCTTTGATATGCTTTCCGGGGTCCATCCGTCAAATATTCTCCAGCCGTTCCTATCCCATTTAATATGCGCCTGGATGCGGCTGAGGGTGTTTTTTTCATCGGCGCAAAGCTTCACGTCAAGCCCTTCCATATCGCGCCCGATTATATATGTCTTATTCCTGTCCTTTAACTCAAGCGTTTCCTCTTTACCGCAAACCCCGCAGCTGAATATTAATTTCATCTAAGTTTTGGTCTCCTGTAGCTTTAAAAACGCTGATACAATTATATCATAATAACGGGAGTTTTTCCAATAATTGCGGAAAAAGTTAAAAGGCAAAGCCAATAAGTACAATTTAGAAGTATTAAAGTCAAGGCAGGACAAAACCGTGGCCGTGCAGGCGGCCACATGGGGCCGCCCATACTGGAACAAAACATTACAAAATGTTGTTAATGCCGGGTTAAAACGGGTTATCTTCACCCGGGTCTTTTGACGAGTAATCCGTTGTGTCTTCAGGAGCAGTTGACGCTGCCGCCGTTTCCGTCCTGGGCGCTCCCGGGGTAAACCCCTGCCCTTCTTTTCTGGGCCCTATATTCCTGGTGCCTTTGCACTCCGGATATTTAACACAGCTTAAAAAATCTCCGTTGGGGCCGCTTTTAACCTTCATATCCGAGCCGCATTTTGGGCATACTTCCTTGAAGTTTTTTGTCTGTTTGCATTCCGGGTATTTCGAGCATGAATAAAACCTTCCATTCTTGCCGTTCTTTAAAAACATAGGCGACCCGCAGGCCGGGCATTTTTCCTGTTCGCCTTCGTAATTTGCGGTGCCTTTGCATGCAGGAAACTTGGAACATCCGTAAAATTTCCCCTTATAACCCTCCCTTAATACCATATCGGACCCGCACGATGGACATTTCGGTGTTTCAGCCATTTTTATCTCCTGAATTTTATTTTATACCAGTTCCTGTTCCTCAAGGAAATTCACAGCCAGTATAATATGTTCGTCGTTGCTTTCGTCAAATTTATCCTTTGCCAGCAGGGCCCGCAGCTCTTTATGCGTCTCGTCATCGCCCTCATCCTCGTCGTCAAGGTAGATTTCCTCTTCATAACCGTCGTCATCCCCGTTTGAACGGCTCTTTTTCCTGGGAGGCGCTGCGTCTTCGCCCATTTCTTCCAGTTTTTCAAAGGCATCCTCAAAACATTCCGACCTCAAATAATCCTTTAAGAAAGCCCATGCCTTTATGGAATTATCCCCTTTGCCGTGGGCAAAAATTGAATTAAAATCTATGCGCAAATCCTCAAGAGAAGCGTCCGAGCTCTTTGACGACTTTATCAGGTCGTCAAAGCAGGAGAGCAACGCCTTTATTTTTTTTGCCTTTTTGGATTCCATTTTCGCCAGATAAAATTCCGCCTCGGGATATTTTTCATCTTTCGTGCCTGTCGATGTCTCGGCGTCAAGTATCGCCGGAATATGCCTGAACCGAAAAAAAGCCGCCGCGTCCTGATATGAATCAAATACGAGCGTGGTTTCGGTGGATTCCTCTTCCCTGCAGTCTTTGAGCCTTACCAGGAATTTTCCCGCCGCCAGGTTATCTATCCCCGGATAGTAATCGGTCCAATTCTCCCATTTGTCTTTGAGCAAGTCAAGTTTACTGGCCATGGGGTCTCCTTGTATATGTTAATTTCATATTCCACAGATTTATATATACCAGATTATCGTGCCAAAGGCAACCGGCTCTTTTGTTTTTTTTAATTTATTTTTTTTACGATTTTTTCTTGAGGCCCTCTATTTTTTCCAGCACACGTTCAAGCTTGCGCGTCCTGGTGGTTCGCAGGGAATCAAATTTTTCGTGGGCCTCGTCCAGGGAAGCTCCGACGGCGTCAAAGACGCCCCTGAAGCGTTCCCATTCTTCCTTAAACTCCGCCATGAACGCGCGCGTTTCATCAACCGCCTTTTCCATGTTGAAATTGGAGACCGCTTCCCTGATCGTGGCGAGAATGGCGTAAAGCGCGAACGGGCCGCAGCATACAACCTTATCTGCCATGGCGTCGTCAATAAAACCGCGGTCAAATTCATTGATAAAACCGTAAACCTGTTCGTTCGGGATGAACATTATCATGTAGTCAACAGTTCCGGCTTCGGTATTAATATAACCGCGTTTTAAAAGTTCCTTCACCTTCTGCCTTGCGTCCCTTAAAAACTGTGTTTTATATTTTTCTTTTTCCGTGTCGCTGCCCGCCTCGACATACCTGGCGTAATTATCCAGCGGGAACTTCGCGTCTATATTGACGCGCTTGTTATTGGGAAGAAAAAATGTAAAATCCGGCTTGCCTTCCCCCTCTTTTTGCTGGGAGGTGTAATTTACAGTTTCCGTGAGCCCCATAAGGTTGAAAAGGTCCTGCGCCGTCCTCTGGCCCCACTCGCCCCTTTTCTGGGAGGAGCCCAGTATCTGCCTTAAGCCCGTTGTCGACTGCTCGAGTTTTAGAAAAGCCTCACCGGCGTTTTTCAGCCTCTCCGCAATTGTTGTCGATGCGGAATTTCCGGCCAGAAGCTGCGTCTGGATGTTCTTTATCTGCTCGTTAAGGTTTTTTATGGATTCGTCAATGGCGCTCTTGTTGGCCGCCATATCGCGGCCTATTATTTCTTTTTTCCTGTCAAGTTCCTCGCCTCCGAGCTCTTTCTGCTGTTTCAAAACGTCCATGGCAACGCCGGAAAATATCTGTTTTATCTCCTCTTTTTCAACACCGGCCGGTTTTGAGTAAAATATTTTTAACTGGAACCATAAAACAACACAAAGAAGTATAAATACGGCTCCTATAGCGGCATATATCATGAAATCCTCCGGTTTTTATTTTTATTGTTACAACTGGCGGGAAAAACAAAACACTTTCTTATTATCCCTTGGGGACCTCGTAAACCTGCAGGTCCTCGGGAGCGAATGTTTTTATGACGGGTTTCCCCGGCCCGGGAATCTCGACGGTGACCTGGGCAATTATTTTTGGCAGGCCCGATCCGGCGCCGAGCATCTTCGCCTCCACCGACCTCACGATGCCCACTTTACCGTCCGAAAGCGTCACGACAGTGCCGGGTTTAAACGGAGATTTGTTTATCTGCTTGTCGAGCCTCTCCATTTTCGAGGCGATATCCGGGCGCAGTCCCGCATATTTGTTTCCCTTTAATATATATATAATGAAAACCACGATAACTGCGGCAATTATAAGATAAATAAAAACATTTGGATTAATCGCGGTGCTGTGCATTTATCCTCCATAAAATTAGTAATACAAATATAACAACCACTCTTAGTATATATTATATTACTTTTATGTGGTTTTTCAATGTTTTAAATGAAAAAAATGGTTTTTTTACCGGCGCAAGTTTTTACCCGCCCCCCCAATTTCCCTTGCCAAAAAAGGGCGCTTTCCTTATAATATAAAGAACGGTGTTTTCGTTTTTTTTCCGCGGTTTTATGCAGTATAACAATTAAGGAGCGCAATGAATGGAAAAAGTCAAATTTTCTTATATATTAAAGCTCATGGTTATCGGCTTTATCTTAATGATAGCCGCCGCAACCACCATTAACAGGGTCATTTCCGCCATGTCCACTATATCAATGCCTGATCTCACCGGTATAAAACTTGACCGGGCGCAGAAAATAGCCGCAAGAATGAAAATAGACCTCAAGGTTGAGGATACCATAAACAGCCCTATATATGAATCCGGAGCCGTCATAGCGCAGGATATACAGGCTCGCGCTGAAATAAAAAAAGGCAGGACCGTTTACGTGGTTGTGAGCAAGGGTTCCCGGCTTGTCCTGATACCCGATGTCACAAATATACCCCGGGCAGACGCTATTGTGCTTATAAAAAATGCCGGCCTTCTCGAGGGGTTTGACACCATAATATCGTCCCCTGTCATAAAAGATACGAACGTAATTTCCCAGTCCCCCGACCCGGGTCAGGAAGTTCCGGCCGGGATAAGGATAAACCTGCTGCGCTCATCAGGCCCCAGAGTCAGGGAATATATGATGCCGCGCCTGACAGGCAGGGATACCTTCGAGGTTTTTTCGATACTTAAAAGTATCGGGCTTCATATTGAAACCCTTTCAGCGGGTGACAGTTCAACCGCGGCTTCCGGCACAATAATCTCACAGTCGCCGTTGGCCGGCTATATGGTTGATGAAAAGACGCCTATTTCCCTGACAGCGAGCATAAATGAAAACGACGCAAGGCTGAAAAAAAGGATAATAAACATTTCTTACACGAGCCAGACTGTCACGCCGCAGCTTATAAGGATCAATGTTTTAAGCTTGAAAGGCAGTGAGTCTGTTTATAACGAAGTTGTCCAGCCGGGCGATCCCGTTAATGTTACCGCCGTGGTCCGCGGCCAGGCAGTAGTGCAGATATACGGGGGAACCGAACTCATCAAGGAAATGGAGTTCCCGAATTGATGCGCCGCGCCTTGATATCTCCTTCCATACTTGACTCAAACTTTGCGGAGATAAAAAATACCATAAACCTGCTTGAAAAGATGCATGCTGATTTTATCCATTTCGACGTCATGGACGGAAATTTTGTGCCCAACATAACCTTCGGCCCTAAAATCATGCAGCCGCTTCGCCCACTGACAAAAATACCTTTTGATACGCATCTGATGATACTGCACCCCGAGAAATACGCGCCGCTTTTCATTGAAGCCGGCGCCGATATAGTCACCGTCCACCAGGAGGCCGCCGGCGACCTGCCCGCAATAATAAAAATGATCCACGATTCCGGGAAGAAGGCCGGGGTTTCCATAAAACCCGGCACACCGGCGTCGACGCTGTATAAATATATTGACAGCATTGATGTGGTGCTTATAATGAGCGTTGAACCGGGTTTCGGGGGGCAGAAGTTCATGGAACCCATGCTCGATAAGGTGAGGGATTTCCGGCAGATAATCGACAGGAACAAATACGGCTGCCTCATTGAAATAGACGGCGGAATTAACACAAAAACCGCGCCGCTTGCATATGCGGCCGGTGTTGATATTTTTGTCGCCGGCAGCGCGATATTCGGGTCACCCGATCCGGAAGCAGCCATGGGCATGTTAAGGGCCTCCATCAAATAAAAAACATCAGGTGCAGTTATGTTTGAAAACGTTTCCGGAAAATTATATGATGTAATGCGCAAAATCCGCGGAACCGGCGTCATTTCAGAAAAAAATATCGATGACGCGCTCAAGGATATACGCATGTCCCTGCTGGAGGCCGACGTCAGCTACAAGGTGGTGAAAAGTTTCATCGAGTCGGTAAAACAGCGCTCCATCGGCGAAGATGTCCTGAAATCGGTTTCTCCGGGCCAGCAGTTCACAAAAATGGTGCAGGACGAACTTGCCTCATTTTTAGGCGACAAAAACAGCGGACTTGATACAGGCAGAAGACCCATGCTTTACATGCTTATAGGGCTCCAGGGCTCAGGAAAAACCACAACAGCGGCGAAACTGGCCAATTACCTGATAAAGGAAAAAAATACGCCCAGGGTGATGCTTGTCGGGGCGGACACGTACAGGCCCGCGGCAAAGCAGCAGCTTGAAAAACTTGCCGCAGCCGTCGGCGCCGAATTTTATACCGAGGAACACGACGATCCCGTAAAAATAGCCGTCAACGCCTATAAATCACTGGAAACAAAAGCCATAGACGCCGTAATCTTTGATACCGCCGGAAGGCTCCATGTCGACGCGGAACTCCTGGAAGAACTTAAAAAAATGAAAGCGGCCATTCCCTTCACGGAAATACTGCTTGTAGCCGACGCGATGCTTGGCCAGGAATCGGTTAATGTCGCCAAAAACTTCAACGACGCAGTGGCGATAACCGGCATCATACTCACAAAAATGGACGGCGACGCCCGCGGCGGCGCCGCGCTTTCCATGAAACATACTGCGGGCGTCCCGATAAAATTCATGGGCACCGGCGAAAAAACCGACAGGCTGGAGCCGTTCTACCCGGAAAGAATAGCCTCGCGCATACTCGGAATGGGCGACGTGGTGTCGCTTGTTGAAAAAGTCCAGCAGTCGGTCACCGCCCAGGACGCAAAAAAAGCCGAAGAAAAGTTCAGGAAAGCCAATTTTAACCTTGAAGACTTTCTCGAACAATTAAGACAGATGAGAAAACTTGGCCCCATGGAAGAAATATTAAAGATGATGCCCGGAGGCGCGGGGCTTTCAAACCTGAATATCGACGAAAAAGAAATGAGCCATATAGAGGCAATAATACTTTCCATGACGCGCCGCGAGAGGAACCATCCCGAGATAATAAACGCTTCGCGCCGCGCCAGGATTGCCGGCGGCAGCGGTGTCAAGCCGGAAAGAATAAGCAGGCTTTTAAAGCAGTTCGCCCAGGCTAAAAAAATGATGAAATCCATGGGTAAAAGACGCCATAACATCCCCAATTTCGGCGGCGACTTTCCCGGCGGTATGGGATTCTAAGCCCCCGGGCCCGGCGCCGCACCCGGAACACATGACAGCAGAAGCTTCGTGTAATCCTGCCCGGGCCGTAAAAAAACATCCTCCACTTTCCCTTTCTCAACAATTTTTCCCTCTTTTAACACTATAACGTCATGGGCAAGGCTTTTAACCACCCTGAGGTCGTGTGTAATAAATAAAATGGAAAGCCCGCGGGCCTCGTTGAGTTCCTTTAAAAGCGACAGCACCTGCGCCTGTACGGAAACATCAAGCGACGATACCGGTTCATCCGCCAGAAGCAGTCCCGGGCGCATCGACAGGGCCCTGGCTATGACGACCCGCTGGCGCTGTCCGCCGGATAATTCGTGCGGGTATTTATCAAGAACCGCTCCTGAAAGGCCGACTGATCCAAGCAGTAAAAGTTTTTCCTCCTCAAGCGCCCCGCCCCTGAGATTAAAATGAAATATCAGCGGTTCCCCGAGTATTTCCCCTGTCTTCATCCTGGGATTGAGCGACGAGAACGTGTCCTGAAAAATATACTGCACCATCCTGCGTTTATCCTTCGTATCGAAAACAAGCGGCGCTCCATTGTAAAGTATTTCACCGCTGTCGGGCGTTTCAAGCCCGCAGATACAGCGGGCAATGGTGGTTTTTCCCGAGCCTGATTCGCCAACCAGCGCCGCTATGCGCCCGCCGGGTATCTCAAAGCTTACACCGTCAACGGCCATGACGGCCTTTATTCTTCCATGCGACGGCGATTGCGCAATAAAACTTTTTTTAAGCCCTGTTATGCACACCATTTATTCTATCCGGCGCGTTTCATACGGGAAAAAGCATCTTGCGCCGGCCTCCATTTCAGGATGTATTCTTTTGCATTTTTCCCGCGCCCTCGGACAGCGCGGCTCGAAACCGCAGCCGGCGGGCGGATATCTTAAATCCGGCACCGAGCCGGGAATTGCCCTGAATTCCCTTCTGCCGGAGCGCATATCAGGAATAATATCAAAAAGGGCGTGCGTGTATGGATGCGCCGCCTGCGCTATCCCGGAAATCATGCCGTCCTCCACAATTTCTCCGGCATACATGACCACAACCCTTTTGCAGAGCATAACCGCCACGTTAAGGTCATGGGTTATAAGCGCCAGCGTCAGGTTATGCTCTTTTTTAAGGCTTAAAAGCAGTTTTATTATCTGGGCCTGGACGGTAACATCGAGCGCCGTCCTTGGCTCGTCGGCTATCAATATTTTCGGGGCGCATGAAAGCGCGATGGCCATCATTACCCTCTGCTGCTGCCCGCCCGATAGCTGGTGCGGATATGCGTTCAATACGCGCCCTGCATCATCAAGACCGGCGTCTTTAAGCATTCCCCGTGCGAGCAAACGCATTGCTCCGTCATCCGGAACAGGGCTCATGTGCGCGTTAACAGCCTCTTTTATCTGCTGAAACACGGTAAATACAGGATTGAGCGATTCCCCGGGGTCCTGGAATATCATCGCCGCTGTTTTTCCGCGTACTCCGCGCAGCTGCTCGCCTTTAGCCGCGCCTATTGAAATGCCGTCAATAACAATATCGCCGGACAAAACGGAATTTTTTGGCCCCAGCTTTAGCAGCGAATACGCCAGCGTGGTTTTCCCGCATCCGGATTCGCCCACAATGGCAGCTGATTCACCCGCCGCTATTTCAAGATTAACATTGCGCAGGGCGTGCAGTTTTTCCACCGGGCCGGTTATGTAATCCACTGAAAGTCCCTTTACCGATATTATAGCCGCCTGATTGGGTCCCATAATCAATCCTTTATTCTCGGGTTAAAACGGTCCCTTAATCCTTCGCCCATTATATTACATGAAAACACGGCCATGAAAATGGCAATTCCGGGAAATAAGACGAGCCACCAGGCCGTACTGATGTAATCCTTGCCTGCCGTCAGGATATTTCCCCAGCTCGGGTATGGCGGCTGGACGCCGAGCCCCAAAAATGAAAGCCCTGATTCCGTCAGTATGGCCCCGGAAATTCCGAAGGTCATGTAAACAAATACCGGACCCATTATATTCGGCAGTATATGCCTTATTATTATCCTTGCGCGTCCCAGGCCTATGAGCCTTGCCGCGTCGACGTACGCTGTTTTTTTTACGGACATTACCTCCGCCCTTATTATCCTGGCTATATCGGTCCATGATGTCAGGCCGATTATTATCATTATATTAATTATTGACGGCCCGAGGAATACGACCATCATCAGGATAAGAAACAGCGTGGGGATCGTCAACATAACATCGACAAGCCTCATCGCGGTTGAATCAATTATCCCGCCGAAATAGCCGGCAATAGAGCCTATAAGCAGGCCGATTATGGTGGAGATCAGCACCGCAATCACTCCCACGGTCATCGAAACCCTCGCGCCGTAAACCATCCGGGAAAAAAGATCGCGCCCGAGTTCGTCAGTGCCCATAATATGCCGCGCCCCCGGCGGCAGCAGCCTCTCAGACAGGTTCTGCGCCCTGTAGTCATATTTTGTAAGCGCAGGAGCGATAACCGCGGTGAACACAAGCAAACCCGCCATTATTGCCCCGATTAAAACCATCTTGTTCATGTTAAACCTTCCTTATTTATTGGTTTTGAATTTTAACTTTTTAATTTATTTATATCTTATTCTTGGATCTATCATCGCGTACGCGATATCAGCCAAAAGATTCCCCAGAATAGTCAGCGCCGCTGCTATTGTCACCGTACCCATTATAACCGGATAGTCGAATGACATCGCCGCCTCATAGGCGAGCCTTCCCATTCCCGGCCAGGCGAATATTGTCTCAAAAATAAAGCTTCCGCCGATTATCCCCGGCAGTGATAATCCCAGCAGTGTAACGACCGGCATGAGCGAGTTTTTCAGCGCGCTTTTGAATATTATCTCCTTTTCCTTCATGCCCTTTGCGTAAGCGGCTGTTATATACTGCCGGGAAAGGACCTCGACCATGCTCGATTTTACATACCTGGATATATACGCAAGCCCGCCAAACGCCGTAATAAATACCGGAAGCACCATGTGCCACGCCACATCGAGTATTTTTTCAAAAGGGCCCATCATCTCATAGTTTATGGAGGATATTCCCGATACGGGCAGAATGGGAAATTTTACCGCAAAGAGCATCATCATAATAAGGGCCAGCCAAAACGCCGGTACAGAATAACCTGTGAATGTTACAAAAGTCATAATCCTGTCGTAAACAGAGTTGCGTCTTAACGCGCCCGTGACTCCTATTATTGTCCCCAGTATGAATATGACAAAAATGGATGTTATGTTTAAAAGCAGCGTGGCGGGCAGGCGTTCAAGAACCTTGTCTATAACCGGCCTGTTGTCGATAAAGGAATCACCGAAATCGAGGCGCGCCAGCCTTGAGAGCCAGTCCAGATACTGCGCGTAAAGCGGTTTGTCCAGTCCGTAAAGCGCCTTTAAATGTTCCATTGCTCCGGGCGATACCTTTACGTTCATTTCCATGTTTGTCTTTACGAACCCGCCGGGTGTAAGGTGAATTATAATGAAAGTAATCACCGTGATGCCGAGTATGACCGGTATCATCAGGATCATGCGTTTTATCAGGTATCTTTTCATATTATTCCAGAGTCCCCCGCTTTAAAGCAAAAAAGCCGCCCCCGTTAAAGGAGGCGGCTTTTTTATATTTAAAAATACTTTTTCGTCAGCCTTTGAGGCCGCTGGTTGCCACGCCCTCTATAAAGAATCTCTGCCCGAAGAAGAATATCAAAAGTATAGGAAGAAGCACGATAGTTGAGGCCGCCATCATAAGGTTATAATCTGTTCCATACATGGTGGTGAATGTCTGAAGGCCCAGCGCCAGCGTGTAATTCGAAGTGCTGTTAAGGTAGATCAACGGATTCATAAAGTCGTTCCAGTTGTAAACAAACCCGAATATCGCCGTCGTAGCCATGGCCGGTTTGACCAGCGGAAGAAGAATGGTCCAGAATATCTGGAAGTAATTGCATCCGTCGATTTTCGCAGCGTCATCAAGCTCATATGGGATGGTCATGAAAAACTGCCTCATAAGGAATATGTTGAATGCCCCGCCGCCGAAAAACGTCGGAATTATAAGGGGCCAGAATGTGTCTATCCATCCCAGATATTTAAAAAGCATGAATGTCGGGATCATTGTAACCTGCGCCGGTATCATCATGGTGGATACCATCACAAGGAAAAGCGGGTCCCTGCCCGGGAACTTGAACCTTGAAAAGCCGTAGGCAACAAAAGTGGAGCTTAAAAGGACCCCGAGAATGCTTGTCAGGGTTATAATCAACGTATTTACAAGGAACCTGTTGAACGTCACATCAAAAGCCTTCGGCGCCCATGCCTTCGCGTAATTTGACCACTGCGGCATTATGTCGGCAATTTTCTGTCCCACCGTCACCATTTCGCCCTCTTTAACCACGGGCTTTGAATCCTCTGACAGGTTATATTCCTTTATGGTCATTCCCTCATCGTTCACGATCCTGATTATAGAAGTCTTGTCCGGATTTTCTATTAATTTTATCCTGCCCTTTTCCGGAATCACGGCAAGTATATCGCCTTTTTCAACATTCTGATTTTTTCTGACCTGAAGCTGCGCTATGGGAGGAATGACATGGCTGTATCCGCCCAGGTTTATTCTCTCGGTGCCGTCGGCGTCCTTTTCAAATTTTACCTTTCCCGGAAAATGGGCCGTGATCTTTGTGTCATATTCGAGCTTAAGCTCCGAATATGGTATCCATTTCGGCGGCATGGTAAATATTTCCCCCGGCGCCTTGAGCGACGTGGATATCATCCACACGAGCGGAATGACAAATATGAGGGCTCCTGCCCACGCGATAGCATAAAGTATCCAGCTGACTATCTGTCCCTGGAGCTTCTGGCTTTCCCAAAAACTCATCTTTTTTGCCATATTTACAAACCTCCGGTTAATTTAAGTTCGAAAACCCTGTCTACTTCTTTAGCTCGCCTTCGTAATGGACCCATCCTCCGGAAATCTTGAACTGAAGCATGGTAAATAAAAGAATTATTATAAAGAGCACCCAGGCAATCGCGGAGGCGTACCCCATATTGTGGAACTTGAATGCCTGCTGATAAATATAAAGCACCATAACGAGCGTGGAATCCGCGGGCCCGCCCTGTCCGCCGGTCATAACGTAAACCTGCGTGAATATCTGGAAGGACCATACTATTGACATTATAAGGTTGAAAAATATTACCGGGGTCAGCATCGGAAGGGTCACATACCTGAATTTCTGCATCATGCCCGCACCGTCTATCTCCGCGGCCTCGTAAAGCTGCCTGGGTATTCCCTGGAGCCCGGCAAGATATATAATCATGTTCCCGCCGACTCCCCAGAGGCTCATTATTATGAAGGCCGGTTTTGCCCACACCTCATCGGCCATCCACTGCGGCCCTTTTATGCCGAGTATCGACAGGCCGTAGTTAATAAGTCCGAAATCCGGGTTTAAAAGCCACATCCAGATTATCGCCGACGCGACGCCCGCCGTAACCGACGGCAGGTAGTAAATCGTCCTGAGAAGCCTTACCGATTTCCATTTCTGGTTCATCAGAAGGGCGACCATTATGGATCCGATTATACCCAGCGGCACTGAAAATATTGTGTAATAAAAGGTGTTATACATTGAATGGAGGAACCTCATATCCGAGAACATCTTTACAAAGTTATCCATTCCCACAAAATTAATCGGCGTTATCATGTCCCATTTGCAGAACGCCAGTATGAGCGAAAATATGATCGGGCCGCCCATAAAAAATACCATGCCCAGTATCCATGGCGATAAAAACACATAGCCCCAGACCGCGTCCTGGGTTGACATTTTCATCTTGCTTATTTTTTTCTCATTTTCCATCGTGTTCCTCCGCGATTTTTTATTTTATCCGCAGCAGCGGAATCAAATACTCAAGTTTAACATTTAATTAAAAATTTCTATGAGTGCGTTTATCCCGCCCCGAAAGGGGCGGGATAAAAAGTTATATTTTATTACTTTGAAAAATAATTTTCGTTTATCTCGGGCACTATCTTTTTCAATACTTTTGCCGCTTTATCCTTGCCGTTCCATATCTTGTCAAAAGCCGGGGCTATCATGGAAACGTTGATCTCTTCCCATTCCGGCATCAAAGGCTCAAACTTCACGTAATCAACGGCCTTTAAAAGCATCTTTTTATTAAGCGGTTTCTTTCCGTCCAAAAACGCATCTGATTCCGCTATCTTTTTCATTGCCGGCTGTGAAAGCCCGGTCTCCGCAAGCTTCCTCTCGCCGTCCGCTCCGGCAAGATATGTCACAAGCTTCCATGCCATTTCCTTGTTCTTTGAGGATTTAACAATGGCGTATCCGGATCCGCCTGTTGGATAGGCGATTGTTCCTTTGTTGCCTCTCGGGAAAGGCACCACATCCCAGTCAAAATTATTAATCTGCGACCTGAAAAGCGGCGTTTTCCAGATGCCCGACATAAACATCGCGACCCTCTGTGAAACGAACATATCCGACGTCCCCATTCCGCCCATGGCGGTCATCTGTGAAGGCGAAGGCGTTACCCCCCATTTATTAATGAGGTCGCTCCTGAACTGTATCGCTTCTATATCAGCTTTTGAATCCATGACGCACTTTGTCGGGTGCTTTACATTGTCAACCATGGCCCCGCCGTTCGAGAAAACAAAGGCTTCCCAGAGCGGCCAGTCGTCAACATAGCCGTACTGTGTCGGCACGCCGTTGGCGTCTTTTTTTACAAATCTTTTCGCTATCTTCAGCATGTCGTTCCAGTTCCAGTTTTCCTTGGGATACTTTACCCCTGCCTCGTCGAACATCGTCTTATTGTAATAAACCACGCAGATCGGGGCGATGTCCCTTGGTATTACATAAAGGCTGCCGTCGACGGTAAACCTGTCGATTATGGCGTCATAAAAATCGCTCTTTTTCATTGTGGTGTCTTTTTCAAGATAAGGAGTGAGGTCTTCAAGGACGCCCTTTGACGCGAATTCCTTGAAGTTGTTTACTTCGACGAAAAGGACGTCAGGCGCGCTTCCTCCGGCAAATTCAGTCATTACTTTTTCCATGTAAGGGGGCCCTGAAGGAGCCCTTTCCGCGCTTACTTTTACTCCGGTTTCCTTTTCAAATTTTTCCACCATTGTTTTGATGATCTGTATTTCCGATGTGTCCCCCCAGTACATGAACCTGATGGTAGTGCCTCCGAGGCCCGCTCCACCCTTGCAACCCACGAAGAATACAAGTGCCGCCGCCGCTAAAACTGACGCTAAAATTAAAAAAACCTTCCTCATACTCTCTCCTCCTTGAAAATAAATATTTTTAAAACTTATTTTTACATTTTACTATTTTACCTTAAAAAGTCAAGGGGTTTTAACAATTTCAAGGCTTCAACGCTCCTGGAAAGTTCCGGAAAACCCTGTCAATGCTGCTTGATCCCTGGTATATGACANNCGACAATCCAAGAAAAATGTCATGTACCAGGGATTAACCCAGCAACGGGGGTTTCCACCAGTATCTCCGCGACGGGTTAAACCCGCCTGTTTTTCACCCTTTATCCCTGTAAACCGCGGCAAGCTGGCCGCAGGCGCCCGATATATCCGCCCCTTTTTCTTTCCTGATAAAAGCCATTATGCCGCGGGCAGTAAAAAACTCCTGAAAAACAAGGGCCGTTTCCCGGGAAGGTTTCGTGAATTCCTTGCCGCTTACGCTGTTGTAAGGTATTACATTGAGTTTGTAGTTTACACCCTTCATTAATTGATACAGAGCCTCCGCGTCTTTAATGGAGTCGTTAATACCCGCAAATAGCGGGTATTCGAACATCAGCGGTTCCTCATGCTTTTTTGAAAAATAGCGGCACATTTTGGCTATTTCTATAAGCGGGTATTTTTTGTTCATCGGCACGAGCTTGTCCCTTAATTCATTGTCCGCGGTTATTATTGATACTGCAAGCTTGAATTTATAATCATTATCGGCTATTTCCTTCATGACGGGAAGTATTCCCACGGTGGAAACGGTGACCCGGGCCCGGGAAAAATGGTACCCCTTTTCATCGTTAAGTATTGCTACGGCCTTTTTCACATTTTCCCAGTTCAATAGCGGCTCGCCCATACCCATAAATACCAGATTGTCCACTTTTAGCCCGGTGCCGTTCGAAGTGTAAATGAACTGGTTGATTATCTCCCCGCATGTTAGATTGCGCCTTAAACCCAGAGTTGCCGTGGCACAGAAGCCGCAGCCGCAGGCGCACCCGACCTGTGACGAGATGCACAGGGTGTTGCGTTCCTTGTCCGGTATGAGAACGCTTTCTATTTTCTCACCGTCTTCCAGTTCAAAAAGGAATTTTACGGTGGAGTCAATTTTTGAAACGGCCATGGCCGCTGTTTTCAGCCCGGATATGAAATACTTTTCCTTCAGGGCCTGCTTGTGTTTCGCCGGCAGCCCCTTTATATCGTCTATGTTTTCGGCGCCCTTATATACCCCCTCGAATACCTGGTCCCCGCGGTATTTCTCAAAATCCAGCGTGGCGCAAATTTCCTTTATTTCCTGCCTTGTAAAATTTTTAAGGTCATCCATGTTCTTCTCCACAGATCATTTTTAAAATTAAAAATTTAAAATTCAAAACCAAAAATTACAATTTAAAAGCAGAAACCAACAGCAACCTGCTTTTTTTCTTAATTTAAAATTTTACCGGTTGTACTTTTGGGTTTTGCATTTTTACTTTTAACTTTTCTTTCTTGCCGCTAAGATTATAAACGGTTATAATGGCGTTCGTCAAACGTTATGTTTATTTATATTAATCTCCCGGAGGAAAATTTTGGCTGATTTTGACTGCATCGTAATAGGCGGCGGACACGCGGGCATTGAGGCGTGCCTGGCCTGCGCCAGAATGGGGCTTAAAACGGCCCTGTTCACAATGAGCCGCGCCAAGATAGGCGAGATGTCATGCAATCCCGCCATAGGCGGTCTCGCAAAGGGACAGCTTGTGCGCGAGATTGACGCGCTCGGCGGCGAAATGGCAAAGGCGGCTGACGCCGCATGCATCCAGTTCAAGGTGCTGAATTCAAAAAAAGGGCCGGCCGTGCGCGGCCTTCGCGCCCAGGCGGATAAAAAGCATTACAGGAACTATATGATATCCGTTGTTTCAGGGCAGGAAAACGCCTCTATTATAGAAGCGACCGTCGACGATATATGCGCGGACAGCCGGGGCATATCCGGGGTTGTCACCTCTGCGGGAGAAAAATACGGCGCAAAAGCGGTTATCGTCACAACGGGCACATTTCTGCGCGCAAAAATTTTCATAGGATTGACATCGCAGGAGGGGGGCAGGCTCGGCGACCCGAGCGCCAATTCCCTTTCCGTTTCGCTGGAAAAACTCGGACTCAAACTCGGCCGGCTGAAAACCGGCACAAACCCGCGGGTGGATAAATCCTCCCTTGATTTTTCAAGTTTTATCGAACAGCCCGGCGACGTCGTTCCTGTCCCATTTTCTTTTTCAACACCGAAAATCGAGGTTGCCCAGGCAATGTGCTGGCTGGTCAATACGAACGAAAAGACACACGCTGTTATTAGGGAGAATCTCGACCGCTCCCCTTTATACAGCAAAACCAACAGAATGATATTCGGCCTGGGGCCCAGATACTGCCCATCCATAGAGGATAAGGTGATAAAGTTCCCGGATAAAAAATCGCACCAGGTGTTTATTGAGCCCGAAGAGAGGGATTCCCCGGAACTTTATTTGAACGGCCTGTCTACATCACTGCCGCTGGACGTGCAGTATTCATATTTGAAGACTCTTCCGGGTTTTGAAAATGTAAAAATACTCAAGCCCGGTTACGGCATAGAGTACGACTATTCCCCGCCGGTTCAGCTCTACCCCACGCTGGAAACAAAGGCCATGCCCGGATTATATCTGGCAGGGCAGATAAACGGCACCTCGGGTTATGAGGAAGCCGCGGCACAGGGGCTTTTAGCCGGGATAAACGCGGCATTAAAGATACGCGAAGAAAAGCCGCTGATATTATCACGTGAAGGATCGTACATAGGGGTGATGATAGACGACCTTATAACGAACGAACTTAACGAACCGTACAGGCTTTTTTCATCCCGCGCCGAACACAGGCTTCTTTTAAGAAACGACAACGCGGATATCAGGCTCGCGGCTTACGCGCAAAGAGCCGGGCTTATAAGCAAAGAAAGGATTGAGGCAATAGAAAAGAAAAAAGAATTCGCCGCGGCAGAATACAAAAGGCTGTCAAAAATCCACATTCAGCCCGCGGCTGATATAAACGAAAAATTATCGGCGATTGGGACCTCGCCCATAACATCGGAACATTCCCTTCTTTCCATATTAAGAAGGCCCGAAGTTTCCTACGAAAGCCTGAAGGCTTTCACGGAAATAGACACAACCGTCCCCGGCCACTTCACCGAATACCTTGACGCCGAAGTGATGTACGAGGGTTACATTAAAAGGTCCAAATATGAGATAGATTCCCTGACAAAGCTTGCCGGCAAGGAAATCCCGGCTGATTTCGATTACAAAAAATACCACGGCCTGTCCAACGAGGCCGTCCAGAAACTTTCAAAAATACGCCCGGCAACCGTGGGTCAGGCCTCAAGGATACTCGGAATTACCCCGGCCGACATAAACGTCCTGCTGGTAATGCTGAGAAAACACGGCAATGACAGGGAAAAACAGCCTTAAATCACACCATAGATACCGGTGGAAAACAACGCCAATGTTGCTGGATCCCGTGTATATGACATTTTTATCGGCCTTGCGCCGCTCATCTGATGGCCTCGCAAGAGGCCGTCTTTATAATACCGGGCGGCAATCCAATAAAAATGTCATATACACGGGAT
>PLPI01000064.1 GCA_003159495.1 candidate division FCPU426 bacterium
GGCCTTTGGCCTCCGACTTGACCGGGTATAGCATCTCGTATGCCCCGCCTGCGCACCTAAAGGTGCTTGTGCTTGTTAAGAACACTATTTCGAATTTATACCCCTCGTCTCCGGCCTTTGGCCTCCGACTTGACCGGGTATAGCATCTCGTATGCCCCGCCTGCGCACCTAAAGGTGCTTGCCGGGGCTACGATCTGCTACATAGCCATTCCGCCGTCAATCCTTATAGTCTCTCCAGTAACGTAATTGGAAAGGTCGGATGCCAGGAATAATACAACATTTGCAACATCCTGCGCCGTGCCCATTGTCTTTGTGGGAATAAATTCAAGCATTTTAGCCTTTACTTCTTCAGTCAGTTTGTCGGTCATGGCCGTCTGTATATAACCCGGGCAGACCGCGTTTACCCTTACGTTGCGGCCAGCCAGCTCTTTTGCCACGCTTTTTGTTATCCCTATTACACCGGCTTTTGAGGCCGAATAATTGGTCTGTCCGGCGTTTCCCATCAGCCCTATTACGGATGAAATATTTACAATAGCGCCCGTTCTTTGCTTCATCATCACCCTTCCGACCTTCTGGGTGAAGTTAAATGTCCCTTTAAGATTAATTGCAATTACAAGATCCCACTCCTGCTCGCTCATCCTTATCAAAAGGTTGTCCCTGGTGACGCCCGCATTGTTCACAAGTATATCAATTTTCTTAAACCTGTCAACAATTTTGTCAACCACGGCTGCCACATCTGCGTTATTGGAAACATCCGCCTTGAATGCCTCGGCATCGACTCCGAGTTTTTTAATGTTTTCAACTGTTGCCTGTGCTTTTTCAAGATTTACATCAATAACGGCAATTGCCGCGCCTTCTTTTGCCAGCGTCATCGAAATGGCTTCGCCTATTCCCTGCGCCCCGCCTGTGACAACCGCCACTTTTCCATTGACCAATCCCATTTTTATTACCTCCATTTTGTTTAAATTACAACCGGCCCCTTAAAGCGCCAGTTTTCCAAGATCCGAAACTTTATCAATATTAAATACTTTGACATTTTTGTCAATCTTTTTTATCAGCCCCGACAGCACCGCTCCCGGCCCTATCTCTACAAATGTATCAACACCCTTTGATATCATATACTCCACAGATTCCGTCCAGCGCACCGCTCCGGTAACCTGACTGATAAGGGCGTTTCTTATATCCCCGGCGCTTGTCACCTCAGAAGCAAGAAAATTCGATATTACCGGGATGGCGGCGTCTTTTATCCCGTATGAGCCTATTTCCGCCTTTAACCCGTCGGCCGCGCTCTGCATCAGCCTGGAATGAAAAGCCCCGGCGACCGCAAGTTTTATATATCTTTTCGCACCCAGTTCTTTTGCAGCCGCCTCGCCCGCGTCTATTGCGGAGGCGTCTCCGGATACGACAATCTGTCCCGGCGAATTGATATTTGCGGCTGTCATGTAACCCGAGGATGACACTTTTTCGCAAAGTTCCTTTATTTTTACGGAGTCAAGCCCCAGGACGGCGGCCATTGACCCTTTTGCTCCGTTTGAGGCTTCCTGCATCAATGCCCCCCTGCGGCTGACCAGCCTGATACCCTCTTCAAATGTAAATGCCCCGGCGGCGTACAGGGCGCTGTATTCGCCAAGGCTGTGGCCCGCGGTGAAAGCTATTTTTCCGGCAAATCTATCCTTCACAGCCTCATATATAGCGCAGCTCATTGTAAAAATGGCCGGCTGCGTATACTCAGTTTTTTTAAGCTCTTCCTCGGGTCCAAGGAACATTACATCCTTGAGCCTGTCCGGAAGCCTTTTTTTTAATTCAAATTCCGCGGCCGCAAATATGGCGTTTGCCCTCTCGTTGCTTTCGCAGAAATCAAAGCCCATTCCGACATACTGCGCCCCCTGTCCGGGAAAAACCAGAGCAATCTTCATCAGAACCTCCTTATACAGGCAATTTCAATTGTTCCATGCTTTAACCGATGCAATATTATAATAAATGCCGCTATGCGGCTCCATTATTGCTGGTTTTTTTATACCCTTACAACCGCTCCGCCCCATGTCATCCCGCCGCCGAATGCCGAGAAGGCCACGATATTGCCCTTTTTTATCTTTCCGGATTCCACGGCTTCGGTAAAAGCAATTGGTATTGTCGCGGCCGAAGTATTGCCGTAACGCTGAATATTTATAATATTTTTCTCGGCCGGAATATTAAACTTTTTGGCTATATACTGGATTATCCTGATGTTGGCCTGGTGAAATATTGTAAAATCCACCTGCTCCGGAGTCACCCCCGCCAGCTTCATCGCGGCATCAAGGGCCTGCGGCATTTTTTCAACGGCGTTCACGTAAATCTCCTTGCCGTTCATATGCATAAAATTCATTTTTTTATCCAGCACTTCCTGCGAAAGAGGCATTACCGAACCGCCGCCGGGCTGGCATAAATATTCGGGATGGGAGCCGTCGGAATTTATATAGGTCGACATGATACAGCTTGTTTCGCTCGGCCCTATTATCATGGCGCCCGCTCCGTCGCCCATGAGAACACATGTATTGCGGTCCGTCCAGTCAAGGTAAGTTGAGAATTTTTCCGCCGCTATCAAAAGCACCCTTTTATAAAGCCCGGATTCAACCATGGCCCTCGCCACTGTCAGCCCGTAAATAAATCCCGAGCATGCAGCGGATACGTCAAAAGCGGGCACGTCCTTCAATCCGAGTTTATAAGTTGTAATGCAGGCCGTCGCCGGCCACGCGTAGTCCGGGCTTATTGTGGGAATAATAACCAGGTCGATTTCCTCTTTTTTCATTCCAGCGTTCGCGATGGCGCGTTCAGCCGCTTTAAGCGCCATATCCGATGTTGTTTCGTTGTCCGCCGCTATCCTTCTCTGTTCTATACCGGTGCGTGACCTTATCCATTCATCCGAAGTGTCGACTATTTTTTCAAGGTCAAAGTTCGTCATTATTCTTTCGGGAAGGTAGTAACCGCATCCGAGTATTCCGGCCTTTATAGTCACTTTTCTCCGCCGATCTTTTTGATATTATCCTCTATTTCCTCGTTCACATGGTCCTTTAAGAGCTGGGCCGCAACGCGTATGGAATTTTTTATGGCCTTGGCGTTGGCCCTGCCGTGCGTTATTATCACGGGTTTTTTGATGCCTATGAGCACTCCGCCGCCGACTTCGTCGTAGCTGAACAGCTTCTTCAGTTTTTTGAATATGGGCATTAAAAGGAACGCGCCCAGTTTAAACATGATACTGCCTTCGCTTATCTCTTTTTTTATGAAATTAAAGAAAAATTCGCCTATTCCCTCGCCGAATTTTAATATTACATTGCCGACAAAACCGTCGCATACCACGACATCGGTCAGGTGTTTTACAATATCCTTCCCCTCCACATGCCCGTAATAGTTCACCTCGGATTTTTTCAGGAGTTCATTCGTGGAGGCGGTGAGTTCGTTTCCTTTTTCCTCTTCTTCGCCGACAGAAACCATTCCGACGGTCGGATTGTCTATTTTAAGGATATGCTTTGCGTAAAGCGAACCCATTATGGCGAACTGTACCAGGTGGAAAGGCTTGCAGTCGACGTTGCCTCCGGCGTCAAGAAGCGCGCAGTAACCCTTGCTGGTAGGCATGGGAATTAATATGGCGGGCCTTGCTATCCCGGGAATGCGTCCTATTATCAAAAGGGAATGCACCACAACCGAACCTGTGTTTCCCGCCGATACGAGGGCATCTGCCCTGTTATCCCTGAGCAGTTCTGCGGCTACGGCTATGGATGAGTCCTTTTTTTGCTTAAAGGCTTCAGCGGGATGGTCAGACATGAGCACCACCTCGGATGCATCCACAACCTCGAGCCTGGACATAAGCTCAGCAGGGGCTTTTTCCTTTAATAAAGGGACAAGTTTATCCCGTCTGCCCGTGAGCACAACTGTAATATCACTGTATTCTTTAACAGCCTCGATGGCGCCTTCGACTTCCACGCTCGGGGCATTGTCTCCGCCCATTGCATCAAGGACTATACGCAGATTATTTTCCATTTATGTTTACTGTTTAAATTTAGTCGCGGGCCTTATTTAATATGTCTTTTCCGTCATAAAATCCGCAGCTTTCACATACCCTGTGCGGCAGCTTTTTCGTATGGCAGTTCGGGCATTCTATAAGATTCAAACTCTGCTTGACTTTCTGATTCGCCGCCCTCCTGCTCCTTGATTTTGCCTTTGAAGTTTTTCTTGTTAGATTAGCCAATTCACCTTACCTCCTGATTATTGTAGATCGAGCCCTTTAAAAGGCTTATAAGTTTCAGCATTGCCGGGTTCAACCGAACAACTGCATTTCTCTTTATTCTTATTAATGCCGCAAACCGGGCACAACCCCCTGCAATCCTGCGAACACAAAGGCTTTAAAGGGAGTTCCAGCATGATTGTTTCATATAAGCATTCATGAAGGTCTATTTCATTATTTACATATGAACGCACATCCGTCTGCGCGTCATCGCCCGTAATAGCCGATTTTTTCCTGAAAATAACGGTAAATTCGGTATTAATCGGCTGTGATATATTTTCCAGGCACCTGCCGCAGGTTAAATTGACCTTTCCATTAATGGCGCCTTCAATGATGACCGATTCGGTCCCGTCTTTTGTGGCGCTGATATCAATCTTAAAATTATCGTCATAATCAATGCCCTCAAAAACAGCATCGCCCTTTTTGAGTTCCTCGGAAAACTCGGCAAAATCCCCGAAGGAAGCCAGGTTTATTTTGAACATTTTATACAACCTCATTTTCAAATAACATCAATAGTTTAGTCAAATAGGGTTTGATTATACATAAGCCTTAAAACCATGTCAACCTCAAAAAGGGGCAATTATCCAGAATATTTCACAATGGGGACCGCGGGGTATTGCCCCCTCTTCCGCGTTAATAACGGTTTAAGCCTTAAACAGGCGCCATTAAAACTTTTTTTCCTTTAAAATCCAAAGAATTGTATTGATAAACCGGCCCCGCGGCATTAAAATATCATACCTGACTACGCAAATGGAGATTTCAAATTGAAGAACCTTACAGAAGGAAATTTACTCAAGAATCTGGTTATATATTCTTACCCTATTATTATAGGAGACCTGCTCCAGGCCACATTTAATTCCATCGACGCCGTCTGGGTGGGGCGTTTGATCGGGGCCAACGCCCTTGCCGCAATTTCAGCCGTGGGGCCGCTGATGTTCCTTATTATAGCCCTTATTATCGGAATAGCGATTGCCACAGTGATACTTGTCGGACAGTCATACGGCAGCAAGGACCTTGAACTGCTTAAAAAGATTATTGTTAATTCCTATATGGTTATATTCGTAATGTGCCTTATAATTTCAGCGCTTGCCGTGGCTTTTTCCGGAGGACTTCTCGGGCTTTTGCATACTCCCGACTCAATCAAAAGCGACGCAAAAACTTTCCTTGTAATAATATTCTCCGGCCTGATTTTCATGTTTTCCTTCAACTGGTTCTCAGGCGTCTTAAGGGGCATGGGTGATTCGCGCACCCCCTTTGTTCTCCAGATTATTTCAGTGGGTCTCAATATAATACTTGCTCCGGTGCTTATAACCGGCGCCGGACTTTTTCACGGGCTGGGCATAGCGGGGTCCGCGCTTGCAACTGTAATTTCACAGGCCTCCGCCACAGTTGCAGCGTTCATTTACATGGCAAGAAAAGACAACATGCTTAACGTGCTTAAATGGAACTTCAAGCCGGACTTCGGCATAATAAAAAGGATGTTCACGGTCGGCGCGCCGGTCTCGGTCCAGATGCTGATAAACGCGCTGAGCAGCGTTATAATAATATCGTTTGTTAATTTATTCGGCCCCAATATTATAGCCGGGTTCGGACTCGGCATGCGCGTCGACCAGTATTCATATATGCCGGCAATGTCCCTGGGAGAGGCCGTCTCCGCCATGGTTGCACAGCACCTCGGCGCCGGGAAAAAGGAAAAAATACCGGAAATACTCCGCAATGCGGTCCTGTTTTCCATTTCCATTTCCCTTATTTTCTACATATCGGTAAATTTTCTGCCCGGGAAGATTGCCTCAATATTTACCACTGACACGCGCGTCTGGGACGCGGTAAAATGGTACTGGCGCATTGATTCCCCCACTTATTTTGCCTTTGCCATGCTCTTTGCCTTTCAGGGCGTTATACGCGGGTCCGGCGACACCATACCGCTTACAATTATTGCGTTCATAACACTCATAATATTCCGGGCCGGCACCACATACCTGCTCGTCCATTTTACCGGCCTGCACCAGCTGGGTATATGGCTGGCCATGGCGATAAGCGCATACGTGGGCGCTCTGCTGAGCTATATTTATTACAGGTCGGGAAAGTGGATTGAAAGATACAAACCGCATATCATAGAAACGGCGGACGGCATTAATGGTTGATAACTCAACAATAAGCGCTGTTCTCGGCATAATAAAAGAATTTGTCAGACAATACGACGCTCCGGTGCTTGAGAGGTTCCATTACAAGACCCGCGACCCCTACTGGGTGCTGATACCTTGCATCCTTTCCCTGAGGGCCAAGGACGAGGCCACATCAATCGTTTCCGAAGCGCTTTACAGACGCGCGCCGACGCCGGAAAAAGTCGCGTCCATACCGCTTAAGGAAATGGAAAAGATAGTTTATAAAACGGGATTTTACCACGTAAAGGCAAAAAACGTGCTGAACATAACAAAACTTATCATAAAAAAATACAACGGCAGGGTCCCTGATGAAATTGATGAACTGCTGACAATACCCGGGGTGGGAAGGAAAACCGCGAACCTTGTCGTAACCGTGGCTTTTAACAAACCCGGCATATGCGTCGACACCCACGTCCATAAGATATGCAACAGATGGGGATATGTTTCCACAAAAAACGCCGACGCCACCGAGTTAAAACTGCGGGAAATACTCCCTGAAAAATACTGGATAAAAATCAATTACCAGCTTGTCCTC
>PLPI01000084.1 GCA_003159495.1 candidate division FCPU426 bacterium
CCTACGCCGGCATTATCCGGATCAGGTCATGAGGGTATGTTCTCAGGCGCTTTCACGCCACCCCTGTAATACAAAATTATTTTAGCATTAAATAATCGAATGTCAAATTCACATCCGTAAAATTACTGCCCGTCATAAGCCTGTACTGCTGCCGGCAGTGACTGTATTACGGCATTTCCTGCCGCAGGCAGGCCGATTAAAACAGCGCTTATTACCTCTTCACGGGATGCCCCTGCTTTTTTTGCTTCAATTACATGAAAAGGAATACCGCTGTCCAGCCGCAAAGCCGCGAGCACCGCAATATACGCAAGTGTCTCCGTCTTTTTATCCAGATTACTTGCCCCGTCGAGTTTTATGGCTGTTTCCATCCATATCTTCTGGTGCTCCGGCGCGTTCTGGGCAAAACTCATAAAAGCATTGCTTACTTTGGGGTCATTTCCCATAAAGGCCTCCTATTTTTTATAACAATTATTTCTTTTGGACAAACAAAATAATTAGAACCTCATCCATAACTATCCTGTTATTTCCTCCGTACTTACACATTTTGCGAATACACTGCCTATCGCTCCCATAAAAGCTGCATTTACCATTTCTGCCGTGACTGTGACACCGTTGAATGTCATCGGCCTCGCGGCGCAGGCATCAGCCGCCACTCTCAACTCATACCCCAGGTCAAAAGCCGCCCGAGCCGTGGTATCCACGCACATCTGCGTCATCATGCCGCAAATAATTAGTTTTTTTATACCCTTCCCTTTTAAATATTCATCAAGCCCGGTCAGCCGGAAACTGTTAGGGTAATTTTTTATGAATACTTTTTCACCGTTAGCCGGTTTTACCGTATCATTTATAAACGAGCCTTCCGACTCCGGTATCAGGTATGAAGCTCCGGGTTTTGTTGAAAAATGCCTTATATGCGCTATGAGCATCCTGTTTTCCCTGCCGTACTTGAGCAGTTGCGCCGTCTTTTCTGCGGACGCTTTTGCACCCGGCACCTCAAACTTTCCGCCGGGAAAATAATCATTTTGTATATCTACAAGAAGAATGGCTTCGCTCATTTTGCCTTCCCCCGTTTTTTCTGCTGCAATACCAAATATCGCGGATAAAAACCGTAAAGTTCATAGAAATCCAGGACATTTTCATTGCCCGCGAAAACAACTATCTTTTTTGTCTCGACTTTGTGTTTTTCCATCCATTGAAGGGCGTTCTTCATGAGGCGTTTGCCGATGCCGCTGCCCCTGAAGCCCGGGTCCACGTATAGGGATTCAATTTCACCGGTACTGTTCTTTTGAGCGGTAGAGACGCAATATCCGGCCTCTTTTTTACCGGCGGAGTCATAGGCAATTTCCACGCGCATAACTTTTTCAGCCGCCTTTTTTAACAATTCTCCCTTTCTGTCCGTAAACTTCATTTTTTTATAGTCGGTTTTGAAATGTTTAGCAAGACTTATGTGGTGCAGGTTGAGCCGCTCCCACATCGGTCTTATTCTATCCAGATCTTTTTCATCCCCTATAGTGTACTTTATAACCGTCATAAACGCCTCTTTTAATTTTTTTTAATGATACTACTTCATCGGGGACCGTACAAGCAAATTATTGCAGCTCCAATCCTGCGGCAAGTCGCAGGTTTTAATGCACCAGGCACGCTTAAAACAGTGGATAATGAATCCGTATGATCTTTTGTTATACCTACCGGTACGGGTACACCACATAGAATACCGTTGAAAGGGCTGAGAGCACCCACAAGCCGGGCGGCACTTCCTTTGCCCTGCCGGTCAGCAACTTGATCAGCGGGTATGTAATGAGCCCGGCGGTCATGCCGACGCCGATATTGTAGCTGAATGAAATCAGGGAAATGGTAACGTATGCGGGAATGAGCTCGGTGAGGTCGTTGAAATCAATTTTGGTAACGGATTTCAGCATAAAGCAGCCGATGAGAATGAGTACCGGGCCATAGGCATGAGCGGGCGTACTAGTGAGTATCGGAGTGAAAAACAGCGCCAGCAGGAAGAGAGCGGCTGCCACCACCGAAACAAACCCCGTTCGGCCTCCTTCCTCGATGCCCGAGGCTGACTCTATGTACGCGCCGCTTGTGGTTGTGCCGAATATCGGCGCGGCGATGTTCGCCAGCGCGTCAACCAGCATGGGGCGTTCGATATCGGGAAGATTTCCCTTCGCGTCGAGAAACCCGGCGCGTGATGATAGGCCGATGAGGGTGCCAATGGTATCTACAAACGCCATTATGAATATTATGAGGACCACCGGCAGCATTTTGAAGGAAAGGGCGCCGGCAATATCGAGCTTGGCGAAAATGGGAGAAATCGAAGGCGGCAATGACACCACTGCCGCGGGCAACGGCGTGATGCCGAGCAGGATAGAGGCGGCTGTTACCGTGATGATTCCGATGATGAGCGCGCCGGGAACACGCCGGATGGACAGTACAGCCATCAATATGAAACCCGCAATTGCAAGCAGAGTGCTGGTGTGTCCGAGATTACCGAGGTTCACCGGCGCCCCCGGCACCCCGAGCGCAATGATACCCACTTCATTTAACCCGATGAAGGTTAAAAACAACCCGATACCCACCGCGAATGAGAACTTGAGCGAAGCAGGGATTGACTTGGCGAGGAGTCCCCGAACCCCGAGCAGGGTGAGTATCGTAAATATTATGCCGCTGATAAAGATGGCGCCGAGAGCCACCTGCCATGTATACCCAAGCACCTTAACCACGGTAAAGGCAATAAAGGCGTTTTCACCCATGTAAGGTGCTATGGCAAACGGGCGACGCGCCATCACTCCCATGATGAAAGTGCCAAACGCCGCCGACAGTATGGTCGCTGTTGTTGAAGCACCCTTGGGAATTCCCGCCGCCTCAAGTATGGCGGGGTTAACGATAATGATGTATGCCATGGTAAGAAATGTTGTGATACCCGCAACGATTTCGGTGCGGTATGTGGTGTGGAGCTTTTCAAATTCAAAGTATTTTTTCATATTGTTCCTTTCCTGTACGGATGATTTTTTTCCTGCTTAAACATATACCTCTATTTTTTTTCGGCGTCCGCGTCCGCGGGAGCCGGGAGCGCGCCCAGGAACGCAATCACCACCCGGGCCGAATTCTCCGCTGCAAGCGAGCCGAAAATACGTATTTTATTTTTCCCGCTGCCGCCGCCCGCAAGATCTGAGAGGGACCGAAACGCGATATAGGGGATCTGATTAACATATGCGGCAATGGCAACCGCGGCTGTTTCCGAGTCGAGGGCATCGGCGTGGAAGGTTTCCCATACATAAGCGCGGTACTCCGCGTTATCCACAAATGTCGGGCCGCTTACCCCGTTACCGCCTATGACGATGACCGGCTTATAATCGAGGCAGGAGCCGTCAGCAGCACAGGCCGCAAGTGTTACTTTCGACGCAACAACGCGGGCAGTTTCCAGCGCTTCTGTGTCAACCGGGAACCAGAACCGCTTTTCAATTTCGCCGGGTTTGGCGCCGGGTGAAACCACACTTGTATCATGCGGAAACATCATGCCGAAATTTGGAAAGTTCCCCTTGTGAAAGCCGGCGTCCCACCCGTTACCGGATGCCCGCGCAAAGGCCTGCTCCTGGTAGGAGCCCCACTGCGCGCACACCGTAACATCGCCGATATGCAGTGATGGATTCACCCCGCCCGCTATACCTGAAAACACGACGAGGCGTATATTATAGGTGTCGAAAAGTGACTGGGCGGTAATGGCGGCATTGACCATGTTGATACCGCTGAGCGCGAGCACCACGGGTTGCCCTGCGAGCGTACCCACGTAGGATTGCCGCCCGTGTATAACATTGGTTTGTGTAATTTGCGTTTCCCCCAGAAACTTGTTAAGTTCTCCGTCAAAGGCAGAGATGACAAGAATTCGCGGAGGTTGGGCTCCGGCTGCCCACGCCATGGAGCCGAACAGCAGAAGAAAGAGAACACTTGTTCTTAGTATGATACCGTGTAACTGTTTGTGGCGAACTGATGTTCGAATCATTATACTGCCTCCTTTTGGTGTCAACCTGTATGCAATTAATTTTTATTGTTTCGGTTGCGTCCGGTTATCCGGCAGGCAGTAACTGTTTACTTTCATCAGCGCGCGAGGGTTGTCCCTTTTTGTGCGGCGCTATTTTTTCTGTTTCAATTACCATCAATTCCATGGAGCTACTATAGATGAATGTTATAATTTGTCAAGTTGAAAAATATTTTTAAAGAGATTAATCTGTCTTTTCTGCATTGGAAGAATAACAAAACCATGCCAGTGCTATAATCGCTGGATATAGGATCGTCCACTTGACAAAAACAAATACTGCCAAAGAAAATATTAAAGACACTATACTGACAAACACTCCAAACCTGCTTCCTTTCAGCAGTTTTATCCCGGCCGCGCAGCCTCCTATGTAGGTCAGGATAAAGGCCGCGTTTGGCAGTTGTATCAGGGTTGAGAGCGATATTATCCTGACACTGAATACGGCCAGTAGCAATGAAAAACATACAGCCAAAAATATCAAACCTCCTGCCGGGGTGTTGTGTTTTCTTGACAGGTATGAAAGCTTTTTTGGGGCGTATCCATTTGTTGATAAGGAATACACGAGGCGCGCTATGGCGCCTATGTATGCGATGGCCGGTGACACGCATACGAACAGGGCCGCAAACCCGGCAATCACCGCACCGGGCAGTCCGAAAGTTCTTTTGATGACGTATATAAGCGAGACATCCGACATGGAAGCGCCATAGCTGTGCGTGCCGACAATCACAAAGGCTGTCAAAAAATATACGATACTGATTGTAACTGCGGCAAGAATGGTTCCCAAAACCGCATCGCGTCTTGGGTTTTCAAATTCCGAGGACATATTTGATACGGCTTCCCAGCCGATAAAACACCAGAATAAAATCGTAAGTGCGGTGCCCACGCTTGCCGGACCGTTTGGCACAAAGGGTTTCAGGTTGGCGTATTCTATTTTCCCAATACTTCCCGCTATTGTGGCGGTCAGCACGGCTAAAATGGTAAGTACAACCGCGATCTGGATCTGGCCCGTCAGTTTCATTCCGTAATAATTTGATAATAAGCCTGCCAATAATATAATTGCAGCTATTACCAACCGCCAGGCGTCGCTTAATCCCAGTGCGTTTGACAGATATCCGGCTCCGGTGAGCGCCAAAACCGGTGCCCCGACCACCACGGCCATTACAAAAAACCAGCCGAACAACGAACCTGTTTTTGGATTAAAAGCTTCCGCCACAAAGTGCGCCACGCCACCGGCGTCCGGGTACTTTGCGGACAATAAAGCCATTGTCAAAGCCATTGGCATAACCAGAACCGCCATTATTCCCCACGCCAGCAACGAAGCAGGCCCGGCCACTTCCGCGGCTATGCCAGGGATTATAAGTATCCCCGAACCAAGTACCGAGCCGATATAAAGCGCCACTATCTGCGGCAGTTTCAGGTTCGCCTTAAATTTTCCGTTATCTTCCAATTTATACTCCCCTTCTTTTACATTTTCGCCGGTTAAAAGCCCCGTCTGCCGACAATCAACGTATATAATTCACTACATCATAATTCCTTTTTGGTGTTCCGGGAACCGGTTCTTTCTTATACCCCATGGCTACGCCATAATAGGGCTCATAATCTTCCGATATTCCAATTTTTTCGGCTTCTCCATTTACCTTAAAACCAAAAGTTGCAAATCCCAGCCATACCGAACCAATATTTAAGCTCTCTGCCGCAAGCAGCATGTTCTGGATTGCGGCGCTGCAATCTGCTTTCCATGATATTGCATCCCTGCGCCCCGACACTATGATAAGCGTGGGAGCATTATATGTTATATCAAACACGGGATTGTTTCCGGATTTTTTGATCCAGTCCACGTCTGATTGGGACATAACCTGTTTTGAAATATTATTCACGTGTTTAATAACGGCCATGCTCTGTATCACCGTAAAATGCCAGGGTTGTGTATTGTGTCCGCTCGGCGCATGTATTGCGGATTCAATTATTAAGTTAAGTTCTTCCTGTTTTATCTGTTCCGGCTTAAAACTCCTGATGCTTCTTCTTTGCTTTATTGTTTTAATGACTTCATTCATGTTTTTCACCCGCTTTTATTTTTTTATTCCCGTGTTTTCTTTTCTATTCAGTCCTGGTTTTAACCCCGATACATAAATTGAATTCAAAGCCGGTAGAATCGGATTGCCGGTCGTTCGATTTAAACTGTAATAAATCCACTGTGTTTTTCGTAAGTCATTAATAATTCCCGCCTCTTTAAGGACTCTCAGAGCCTTTGAAACAGCCGATTGTTTCATTTTAAGGGCGTCCACGATCCTGCAAACACATAAACTTTCATTTTCCATCAAAAGGCCCACTATCCTGAATCTTGTTTCATCTGCAAGTGCTTTTAACGCTTTGATTTGAGCATTCACCGGCAACCTCCTTTAAAATTCTTATATGAACATATAGCAATATATAAACTTCGTCAAGTCATTTTTTTAGAATTTTGAACCGCTGCATATATCATCAGTTGCTATTTTTTCGGGATGAGTTGCAATAACTTCATAAAAAAAGTCGAAATACCGGTATTCTTTCCATTGCTATATTAAAATCAACGTACGGCTATCGCGTCTATTTCCACCGAAATATCTTTCGGCAGCCTGGATACCTCCACGGTGGTCCTTGCCGGAAGTTTTTTTCCAAAGCGTTCGTTTAATACATCATTAATGAACTTTATGTCATTTAAGTTCTTTAAAAATACCGTCAATTTTACCGTTTTTTCCAGGGAACTTCCGGCGGTTGTGAGAACAGCCTCAATGTTGTCCACCACAACCTGCGTCTCCCTGAGCGCCCCTTCTGTCACAAGCGCGCCAGTGCCCGCGACAACCGGTATCTGTCCCGAAACAAATATTAGATCTTCCGCAATTACAGCCTGTGAATAAGCTCCCTGCGGCGCAGGCGCGCCTTTTGTCAGAACGATCTTTTTTTCCATGAAAAAACCTCCTCGTTTTTTTAATTTTTAAAAGCCGGATCGCTGCCATTTATCAAGCCACGGGGCGTAAAGAAATTTTTCCTCGCCGCCGCAAAACTTTTTGGTAACGGCAATTAAATCGTCGGCCGCCTTTTTTATGTAATCAATATCCGTCGAGGCATTTCCCTGGACAACATAAAAACAATCCTTGGTTTTCACCGTCACTTTTGTCTTTTCAACCTGCCTTGTCTCAAGCCTGCATATTATATCGTTTGCGTCGTCCACATACGCATATTCACCGGCGGAAATTTTTTTTGGTCCATCCGAGTCGATCGGAAAAAACTTTTCCGTCCCGTTTGTAAATCTCAGATGTATATTGCCCGTGATATTTTTGGCATCATGCGCGCCCATGGCAAGCCGACTTTTGACGGAAATCAAATTATAAATGTCAACCACGGTGTTTATGGCCGGCAACCTTCTGTGTTTGAGCAGGAAATAGAGAAGATTCTCGGACGCGGAAATGTTTTTTCTGTTCGGCACACCGGCTTTCGTGTGAAGCGTCCGGAATCCCTCAAGTATCGGATCGTTTTCGATTGATTGTGGCGACAATTCCTTTAATTGCTCCCCGACTGTTTCCGCAATGAAAGCGTCCAGTTCACGGTCCGAATCCTTGACAGAAAGTCCGCGCATCACAAAGTACGCTCCTGTCAGCCCCAGCACCAGCATATCCGGCGAAATGTCAAAATCCAACGCTGTGTTTTCCATGCTTTATCCTCCGTGCTCCCGATACTAAAAACCGATGTTAAAGTCCTTCCGGCTTTGCGTCGGAATGAACAGCCTCTATCCTTACCCCGGCCAGGTCGTTTTCTGATATGCCGAATTTTTTTCCGGACAATTTTTCAGCTTCCTCTATTATTGCTGCCGCGTCAAAACGGTGGTATTTCATAAGGTGTCTTTTGCTGGCGCCGTGGCTGAATGTATCCTGCAATCCGAGCTTTACCAGCTTTTTGGCGACCCCGTACTCGACCATTTTTTCGGCAATTATCGTTCCCAGTCCCCCTATGACAGTGTGGTTCTCCACGGTTATCACGCCGTATTTGGGAATATTAAGCAGTTCTTCTATTACAGGATTGTTAAAGGGCTTCAGCGTCGATATATGGACGTGGCATACCGAAAGCCCGCTTTTTTTTAAAATGCTGACTGCCCTGATAGCCTCTTCCGTGCAGATGCCGGAAGAAAATATCAGCAAATCGTTTCCTTGCGAAATGATGCGGGGCGTATCGAGTTTTATCGGGTCGTTCTTGTCAAACAACCTTGGTATCTCGCCGCGCAGTGCCCTTACGTAAACGGGTCCCGGAATATCATAAACAAGGTCGAACATTGATTCCACATCCGTTGCGTCTCCCGCTTCGAGAATTGTCATGTTTGGAAGAGACCTCATGACCGCAATGTCCTCGATTGCCTGATGGGAGGCTCCTCCCGGCGTCATAATACCTGGAAGAAATCCGAACATTTTCACGGGCACGTTGGGATACGCGACCGACATTGCTATCTGGTCATAAGCCCGCCTGTAAATAAAAACCGCAAAAGTATGTATAAAAGGTATAATCCCATCGCGCGCCAGCCCACCGGCAAGAGAGAGCATGTTCTGTTCCGCTATTCCGCATGTATAAAACCTTTCACGAAACTTTCCCTTAAAATGAGTTGCTTCACAGGAATCGGTCAGGTCAGCTGTAAGGACAACAAAATTCCTGTTTTCATAACCGTATTCCTCAAGACGTTTTGAGTGTACCTGTGATAATATTTCCATTATTTAGCTCCTTTTAATTTATCAAGTTCCAACTGGAAACGTTCCTTGTCTGCTTCATTTCTCATCCTGAGATAGTGCAGTTTGCCGCGGTTTATCATCAATTCCGGAACCCCTCTCATAGGATCTGTGTCGCATAAAACCACAAGCGGTTTTTCTTTATGCGGTGTTTCAGCTGCTTTATAAAGCGCTTCTATGTCATGCCCGTCGACCTTCACCACTTCTGCGCCAAAATCCCTTAATTTATCGCCAAGAGGGCCCAACTGCATTACGGAATTGACAGCGCCGTCGCACTGCTGCCTGTTGACGTCAACAAATATTCCAACTGTATCCATTTTATAATGATTCATGAACTGAAAAGCCTCCCACACCATTCCTATCTGGAATTCCCCGTCCGACATAATGAGCCAGGTTTTCCCGGTTTCCCCCTTTGAACGTCTGGCAAGCGCCATGCCTACAGCCTGGCTTAAACCCTGGCCGAGCGAGCCTGTCATGACTTCCATACCGGGTGAGTGTTCGGCGCCTATCTGCTCCAGAGTAGAACCGTCCTTATTGAACTGGGACATTGATTTTTCCTCGAGCCGTCCGGCTTCAATTAATGCCGCATAAAGGACCAGTGAATAATGCGTCGGCGAAAGAATAAACCGGTCGGCATACCTTTTATGCGCGCCGTTAAAATAATAGCCCGGTACATAATTTTTGTTATGATCCGAAGGAACGCCGGAAAACGGCTCCGGGATAAGCGGGCCAGCAACTGGTTCAAGGTTCATTATGCCGCCAAAAAGACAGGCAAAAATTTCCGCCGAAGAGCAAGCCTGGCTCATATAACCGCCGTTATTTTGAATTATGTATTCCAGAACGCGCGTTCTGACGCCGTTTGCGAATTTCTTTGCCCTGAGTTCTTTTGTGCTCATCAGTTCTCCTTTGCGTCCGGTTTAAAACCATTTAATCCTTTTATCTCCCTTATCCCATTGCCCGCAATACCGCAATTTCCAGCGCGGTTAAGCCAGAACGTTTTAAGCCCGGCTTTTCTGCCGGCAATGGCGTCTATATCCAGCCTGTCGCCGACGAAATAGGCCTCTGAAGGCTTGCATCCGGCCTTATTACAGGCGTATTCAAATATCCCGCAGTCGGGCTTTGAACAACCCGCCCTGTCGGCTATAGCAAAAACCGAAAAATACTTCAATATTCCGGTCCCTTTAAGTTTTTTCATCTGCTGGATAGTTTTACCGTTGCTTATCACGCCAAGTCTGTTGCCTTTCAGCTCTTCCAGGCATGGAAGTACATCCGGAAATGCCCTTACATATTTTTTATAATATGCCTGATATTCCCGGAACGCCGCTCTTGCGCCTGTAAGGGTAATTTTACAACCGTATGCCCCAAATAAAGCTGACATTCTTTTAAACCTGTTTCCGTCAAAGGTAAGCATGCCTTTTTCGTACAACGTCTTATACTCGCGTGTAATCTTACGCCATACCTCAAAAAACATCTTAAATTTTCCGCCAAAAACGTCCCGGTGCATGTACATAAATTTTTTTATCGCAACTTTTTCCGCCGTACTGTGGTCCAGCAGGGTTTCATCAATATCAAAAAAAATCCATTTCATGAATTAAATACCCCCGCCTTTCACCACGTACTGATCATCGTCATAACGGATCTTTTCTGACTTTTCGATCTGTACGACACGGGAATTATGCACGGTAATGGTAACAGAACCGTATTTTACCCCGTTTAAAGCCTTTGATACCCTTTTCAAGATTTCATTCACGTAATCCGGCTGATTTTCAAAATAATCATTTTTTTCTCCCATGACACCTCTCCTTTTTTACTTTTAGTCGGGTATTGTTATATCTTTTGCTGTAAACAATCCGGTCTGCTGTTCAGTGTTGCTGGTTCGGCCGCCTCTTTTGTTATCCTGCCAGTGGCTATTATTTCCGCCCTTTCGGGTATGCATCCATACACTTTTTTAAAATTTTTTACACATGACGGCGCAGTGAATATTACAGAGTCTATTATTGACAGATCCATTTTTTTTACCCCTTTAGGCAGCACATTCTTATAAACAACAAACGGCTTGGATTTATTTCCTGCCGCATTCAGGCCGTCCTTTAAAGTGTCGTATGATAGTGCCGAACACGGAAGCAGAATGTTTTGCCCCTTTATCTTTCTCCTTCTGAATTCTTCAATGAGGCCCTCGGTTGTTTCAAAAACCGGCTGTATATCAGGCCTTACTCCGTGTTTAATAAGTTCCTCCGTCGTTACACTGCCGATGGAAAATATTTGTTTATCATGCAGGCCCCTGCTGTCAAATCCGGCTTTGTATAAGGCTTCAAAAAAGAATTTAACCCCGTGCTTTGATGTAAAAACAATGCTCTGATATTTTTCCAGGCCGGAGAGGGAAATTTTCTTTATTACGGGTTTAAGTTCTATCATGGCATTGTTCACTATTTCCCCCAGATGACTGTATCTGTCTGGATTCGTGCCGGTAAAAAGTATCTTTTTTTTCTTTTCAAACCAGCTTTTATCCTTTTTAACCGCTGATACGCCTGTAATAAAAATTGCCGGTCTTTCATAGCTTCTGTCAGCCTTGAAACTTTCAAGCGTGCCAGTGTGCACGCTCTGGCCCGCAAGCGAGGCGTTTGAAACAACCGCCGCAGGCAATGTCTTTGGCGCACCGTTGTTCAGCATTGCCGCGGCAATTTCCCGGATATTTGATGCCGACATATAATACACAGAGGTACCGTCATAACCTGGTTCCTGTATATACGCGTTTTTTCCTGTATGGCCCGAAGAAAGTGTCACATGAGACGAGACCCCTCTTTTTGTAAGTGGTATTTCAGCATAAGCAGATGCGGCAAGCGCAGCGGTTATTCCCGGTACTATTTCATAGTCAACGAAGTGTTTCCTCAGATATTCGGCCTCTTCAAATCCCCGGCCGAATATCAGCGGATCCCCGCCTTTCAACCTCACCGTGTTTTTGCCATCAATGGCGAGCCTTACAAGCAGGCTGTTTATTTCATCCTGCTCCATGATATGCCTGCCTTTTCTCTTCCCGGCGCATATTTTTAGACATTCCAAATCCGCTATAATTTCCCCGGAAACAAGGCTGTCATAGACAACCGCGTCGCATGATTTGAGCAGCCTGCTGCCTTTTACCGTAATTAACCCAGGGTCTCCCGGGCCTGCTCCAATCAGGTAAACTTTTCCCCAGTCCTTCCTGCCATCTATAAGCGAAGCTGAATTTTCCGCGTTTGCATCATCCGCCCTTATCTCGAGTGAAAACTTTCCATGCAGATGCATTGGATCGCCCCTAAAATTTTTTACCAAAACCCCCTTACCCATCACCAGGACGTCCCTGCTGTCGATGCCTTTTGTGATTGCGGCTATTTTAAGGCCGGATGGAATTTCATCAGGAAGGTCATTTGCGCTGTGCACTGCAATATCAATGCGGTTATTTAACAGCGCGGATTCCAGTTCACGCGTAAAAAAGTCCGAGCCTTCTGTTTTTGACAGGCTGGTCTTTAAACCCCTGTCGCCTGAAGTGTCAATGGCAATGACCTTGGCTTTAAACGATGGATTTTTCTTTGAAAGCGCCCGCAACACCTCATGAACCTGCTTTATAGCCAGTGCGCTTTTTCTTGTCCCTATCCTGAATGTCCGCATTTTCAACCACTTCCTTATATTATTGCCGGGGTTTTGCCTTATCGCCCGGCCTTAACCTAACGCTCCCGCCTGGCTTCCGGCTATATTATATATCGTCCGTGTCAAACCCTCCGGCTCCGTACGACCCGTTGGCGGGCCCCGCATCCCCGGCGACGGAGAATGATAAAACATACGGTTTTTCCATTTTATGCCTTTGCTTTTTCAAATACGGCCAGCAATTTCTTTGCCTTTTTTATATCCTTCCCTCGCGATGATACGGCTACTGTCAGCCCGTTAATTTTCTTCGTGGCCATATTCATGAAAGAAGTGTTGACCCTCGTATTGACGCTGTTACATAATACTCCCTTCTTTGACGCAAGAAGGCATATCCTGGAATTCACTTTTTTATCATCAGTCGCGGCTATTACAAGGAATGCGCCTTTAATGTCGCAGGACTCAAAAATTCGTTTTGAGTACTTAAACCCGCGTTTTGAACCTGCCGGCCCCGCAAGCGATGCTGCCAGCGCCGGGCTTACAACATGTACGTCCGCTCCGGCATTAATCAGGCTGCGTATTTTTCTTTCAGCCACAGGGCCGCCGCCGGCAACCAGGCACTTTTTTCCAGCCACACAGAGCATAACCGGATAACTCATAAATAGTAATCCAAGACATCATTTAAATGTCCGAACGTTTCCTGTACTTTCCTCAGGGCCTCGTCAAAAATATCATCTTTGGATTCGTCATATCCTCCGGACTTATCCGTATTCACCACTATTGTGGTGTGTTTCCTGTTTATGGCCCTTAATGTAGTCTCTTCAATCGGCCCGAGTCCTGGTATTGAAGTGATAAATATAACCCCGGCCTCATTTACAAGGCCGGCCGCGGTTCCGGCCCTTTTTATATCATAATCCCTTCCGCTTTCCTGTTGGTATGGAAAGCGGTCCTTGATGTCCTCAAGGTCGGCGTAATAGACAATCCTGCCGTCATTATATAGCCTTTGCTCGATTTTTACCGCAAGCGAGGTACATGCCATGAAGTCCATTCCCGTTACTACAATTGTTTTCGGGGCCTGTCCTACTTTATTCGCCCTGTCAAACGCAGTCAGAAAACTTTTATTTCCCATGGCACAACCTCCTTTTTTTTATGGTTTTAAGTTCCCTTTTGTATGCGCACTTTCCAGTGTCCATCCTCTTTTGTTTTTTCAATTATCTTATGCCCTTCGGCAATAAGCGACGCTGGCACATTTTCTATCGGTTCGCCGTCATCCAGTAATATTTCAAGTATTTCTCCTGCTTCAAGAGGTTCTAAGGCCAGCTTTGTTTTTACAAAATTAAGCGGGCATTTAACCCCCCTGAAATCCCTTTTTTCGATTTTAACGGCTTCAACCGTATTTCCCCCCGCAGCCTGTTCCGGCAGCCTGAGTGAATCATCCATTTTAAGATAAAGTTCTTTCACGGATATCAGAAGATTTTGCGCCTCAAGCGTTCCTATCGAACTTCCCGTAAGATACTTATTTACGGGAGCCGCTCCGGAATTTGGTATGTGTTTACCCAGGAAGTTGTCCTTGAAAGCAAGCACAGCCTCAGCGTCATTTCCCGCCTCAATACCTTTTGTAATTAACAACGCCCTTGCTGCCGAAGCCACGGCTTTTTTCAAATTTTCACTTATATTATGCCCGGCAAGCGCGGCATTTAATGAAGCTTCCGATTCCTTAAAATCCAGTTCAATGAGGTCAAAAAGGCCGGCGGAACATTCTCCTTCAAGTTTTTCAGTTGCTGAAAATTGTTTGTCAGACCCCCAATCGTAATAATATTCCGACGACTCCGATATTTCGGGAATTGCTGAAAATTTTACCGCGAGTTCCTTCAGAGTTTTTCTGCCCCGCCTTTCAAAATATGCCGAAAAATTTTCCTCTTTTTCCCTGTGTTTTGCTGTTTCCAGAAGTGCTTCCTTTATAAATTGAGGCACGGCTCTGGCGGGTATTATACCAACATGCTCAGCAAGTCTTGATCCGTTGGGGCTTATGAAAGCTCCTGCCACGATATTGTAAGCGGGCAGCGGATTGTCTCCGTGCCTTTTTACAACACCAAAAAGTCCAATGTCGGCAACCGGATGCTGTCCGCAGCTGTTCGGACACCCGGATATTTTCAATTTTACATCCGCAACATTTTTTAGTTTGTTATCATCATCAAGCGCGTCACTTATGGCGGAAAGGACGCTGCGCGAAAGGCATATGCCAAGCCTGCATGTTGAAGCCCCGGCGCACGCAACTGCGTTGTCTATTACGGGCCTTATTTTTTTCAGGACATTTATTTTTTTTAAAGAATCCCTTAAACTGATTAAATCATCATCACCGATGTTTTTTATCAAAACATTTTGAAACGGCGTTATTCTCAGACTGTTATCCCCGTATTTTTCGGCAACAGCGGCAATTTTCAGGGCGTCGTCCGGATCCAGATCGCCCAAAAACTGCGGTATTTCAATGTATCCGCCTGTGTTTTTCTTTTGTATTATTTCAACAGGCGGCATTCCTGCTTTTTTAACTTCATAAAGTTCGCCCAGGTATTTCTCTGTAAAAGATTCTTTTCCCTCACGTTCAAGAAGGAAGCGCAGCCGTGCGGCATGCCTGTTTTTCCTGTTTCCATATTTGTTGAACAAATTTTTAATTGCCTTTGCCACGCAGTATATTTCCGGAACATTAATAAATTCATGCAGCAAAATTCCCGCTGAAGGCTTGCGGCCCATGCCGCCTGCAGCAAAAACCCTGAAACCATTTTCCCCGGCCTGATTTTTTACGGCTATAAAACCAAGATCAGAGACAGTTGCGTAGGCCCTGTCCGCGTTGCTTCCGGAAAATGCTATTTTATACTTCCTCGGCAGTGACCAGGAGTCGTTCTCGGCAATTAATAGTGTCGTCAATATACCGGCATATGGCGATACATCAAAAACCTCGTCTCCGGCATATCCCGCGAGCCAGTCTGCCGTAATATTCCTGACCGTATTTCCTCCTCCACCCCTGCTTGAGAGGCCGAGTTCGGCAAGCTTTTCAAGGACAGATGGGACATTTACAATGGCAAGATTATGCAGTTGTATATCTCCTCGCGTAGTCAAATGCAGGGGCTTGTCTGAATAAAGTTTTGAAATCTCCGCCAACCCTTTTAACTGCCTTGGCGATATATCCCCGCCCGATAGCCTAACACGCACCATAAAACGCCCTTTTTCCCTTTGTTCATAAATTCCCCACGGAACGCGTACAGGCTTATACCGCGCCGTATCTATCCTCTGGCTGATATAGTCAAGCGTCAGGTTTTCAAACTGTTTCAATTCTTCGGAAAACCCTTCAGGCAATTCATATTCACTCATTTGCATATACCTCCAGCTTTTCTTCAATAACTGTTTTTTCTGAAGAAACCTTGAAACATTTAAGTAAATGTTCGGTTAATGAATAAATCACGTAAATTATATCAGGGTCATTGGCAAGCCGTATATCTTCCTGCGACATTCTGGCGGGCGATGAAGGATGCGTGTGATAAACCGCCATCAGCCGCAATCCTTTGCTTCTTGCCGTTTTTAGCGCTGCAAACTGCTCTGCGGGCCTGAATGAAAAATGCTCCGGACTTTTGTCCGCGTTTTCCATCCTTATTATTTCATACGCCATGTCATCTTTTCCCAGTATATATCCGCAAGCCTCATCGGGCGCATCTTCCAGGCCATGCACAACAATCTCTTTCAGTATTATATTGCTTAGCCTTATCATTTTTCTATTACCACCAAGTGGGTTTTTCCGGATACAGGCGCTGTTGATATAACCTTATATCCCTGCTCTACGGCTGATTTTGGCACATTATCCAGAGGCTCGCCTTCAGAGAGCAGAACCTCCAGAGTATCCCCGGAGTTCAACTTTTCAAGTTCCAGTTTTGTCTTCACAAACGTCATGGGGCAGTGGTCCTTTGTAATATCAATTTTGAAAGTGCTCATATAAACAACACCTCTCCTCCTTCGGAATTTTCAAGGAATTTTGCTACGCCCAACACTTCTTTTACTTCGGGAATCAAATCCTCTTTTTTGACACCCAGTATAAGCATGGCCATTTCGCAGGCGTAAAAATTAACCTTCAAATCCTTTGCCGCCTGCACAAGCTCCGCCAGTGTGGCAACATTATTTTTTTTCATCATGTAGGTCATCAGGTGTGGGCTTGCTCCAAGAAAATTCAGGCGTGACAGGGGAAGGTTTCCAAAACCGCCCATAAGAAAATTGAAAACCCTGTCCAGTATGCCTTTTCCAAGGGGAGCGCGGCCTTTTTTCAACTTTATGGTATTGAGACCCCAGAAAGTAAAAAACAGGTTCACTTCATAACCCACGGCAGCGGCCCCCGTGGCAAGTGTAAACACCGCTATAACTTTGTCAAAATCACCGGAAAATGAAACAATTGAAAGTTTCTTTTTTGTAGCAGCCATTGTAAAACCTCCTGTTTGTTTTTTTATATATTGTCAGCGCCGTGGAATATCGCACGACGGTTGTTCATAATCCTGCAGGCTTGTAATGCTTGGATTTTTCCCGCAAACCGGGCATTCAGGGTTTTTCTTTATAACCGCAGTCCTGAAATTCATCTCAAAAGCATTGAAAATAAGGAGCCTGTCCGTTAGCAGCTTACCCTTTCCAAGAATATATTTTAACGCCTCAGCCGCCTGTATTGTACCCAGCATGCCGGCAACCGGCCCTAAAATTCCCGCTTCACTGCATGTTGGAACTGCCCCTTTTGGCGGCGGTTCCTTAAAAATACATCTGTAGCACGCGCTGCCCGGGACATAGGTCATAGTCTGGCCGTCAAACCGCAGTATTCCGCCGTGTGAAAAGGGCTTATTATTTAAGACGCATGCGTCATTTATTAAAAACTTTGCCGGAAAATTGTCCGTACCGTCAATTATAAAATCATAGCCGTTAATTATTTCCGCTATATTGGAGGCGAATACCCTTTCATTATAGGAAAACACCTTAACATCGGGGTTTATGGCCGTCATTTTTTCCCTGGCTGACACCACCTTCGGCCTTCCTATATCATTTGTAAAATGGATGATCTGCCTCTGAAGGTTTGAAATATCCACATTATCGCCGTCAACTATTCCTATTGTGCCCACACCCGAAGCCGCAAGGTACAGGGCCGCCGGCGCCCCAAGTCCGCCGGTGCCGATAATCAGTACCTTTGAGGACAATATTTTTTCCTGCCCCGAGCCGCCGACATCCTTAAGCAGTATCTGCCTGCTGTATCTTTCTATTTGTGACTCTGTCAATCTCATGATAGCCTCCCGCAGATTTTTAAATCAGTTATTGAAGAGCATGTTCAAAATCCGCAATTATATCCTTTATGCCTTCCAGTCCCACGGAAACCCTTATGAGGTCGTCGGTTACCCCGGCATTTTGGGCCTCTTCAGCCGTGCAGTCCGCGTATATTGTCGAAAGCGGGTGTATTACCAGTGTTTTCGCGTCTCCAAAATTAGTCATCTTCTTTACGAGTTTGAGCCTGTTTATAAAATTAAAGCATTTTTCCCTGTTATCAAGCGTAAATGTCAGCAGGCCGCTGTAAAGCCCGTTAAACTGTTTTTTTGCAATCTCATGATACTGGTTTCCCGGGAGCCCGGGGTATGATACCGTTTTTACTGACGGGTGTTTTTCCAGAAACTCGGCCAGCTTCTGGGCGTTTGTGCTGTGCCTCTCCACCCTGAGTGAAAGTGTTTCAAGCCCCATGTTTTGAAGGTAAGCGTGAAACGGCGCGGTGCAGCTTCCGGTGTTCTGCACTATCTGTTTTCTGGATACCGCCAAAAATGCGAGATCCCTGAATCTCGCCGAGGCCTTTTTTATAGCCGTGCTTTTGGTTCCTTTCCNNCTTATATATTTTGTGGTTGAATATACGGCGATATCCACGCCAAATTTCTTTGCATCAAGAAGATAGGGCGTTGAAAGTGTAGCGTCGGCAATTACCGGTATGTTATACTTTTTCCCGAGCTCTGAGAGGGACTCAAGATCCGGTATGTCAAGTTTCGGATTGCCGATTGTTTCCACATAAATAGCCCGCGTTTTATCATTAACGACATCTTCAAAATCGGACCTTGCCTGACTTTTTGCGTAGCGCGCGTTCACGCCGTACTTTTTCAGGACGTCCTTAAAAAGCAGTATTGTCCCGCCGAACAGCCCGCCTGAAGCAGCTATCTCGTCGCCGCTTTCGGTCAATGCGAGAAGAATGGAGGTAATTGCAGCCATACCCGAAGCTGTGGCAACGGCTCCGCGGCCGTTGTCAAGAGCATTTAGTTTCTGCTCAAAGGCTGTCACTGTAGGGTTTCCAGTGCGCGAGTATATATAGCCGTACTTTCTGCCGGAGAAAATGTCAGCCATTTCTTCCGCGGTTTCACAGGCAAAAGCCGCAGTCTCATATATGGGCATTGTCCCCGGCCAGAACTGGTCGCCACCTATGTATCCACCATGCACGGCCTTTGTCTGAAAATCCTGTTCCTGCCCTCCGCCCATAAAGTAAAGAAACTCAACGGCGTCGCCTTCTTTCAAAAAAAACGTCTTGTACTGGTTCCTGTCAAGTATGGTGCCGTTCAACTCCACGGTAACCATATCGGGCATATCAACCTTATTTATGACAAGAAGCTCGGCTATGCTCAGGCTTTCCTTTGCTGCTGTTTCATTCTTACCGTTGATCTTGATATTCATTTTGTTTCCTCCTGGTCTTACATACCGATTTCCATTTGTTTTATTCCGGCCCCGGCACAAATGGGCACCGGGGCCGGAATGTTAACATTACTTCTGTGAAATCTTCAGAGCATCGCTTAATGCTTCCTTTATATCTTCAATATGTTCAAGTCCTATTGAGAGCCTGATCAAATCCGGTGTAATACCGGCTTCTTTCTGCTGCGCTTCCGTCAACTGCGAGTGCGTCGTGCTGGCGCTGTGAATAATCAAACTTTTTGAATCCCCGACATTTGCCAGATTGCTGAAAAGCTTTATATTGTCAATTAATTTTACCGCCGCGTTATACCCGCCCTTCAGGCCGAATACAACCATTCCTCCAAAACCCGTCTTGAACTGCTTTTTTGCAACTTCATAATCTGGATGTGATTTCAGCCCCGGATATTTTACCCAGGCTACCGCGGGATGTTTTTCCAAAAATTTTGCAATTTCCAGTCCGTTGTCGCTGTGACGCTGGACGCGAAGCGCCAATGTTTCTATGCCCTGCAAAACTTCCCATGAATTATCGGGCGATATGCATGCCCCGAGATTTCTTAACGGGACAAGCCTTAAACGCAATGAGAATGCCAGCGGAGAAAGCGGTCCAAGGTCATGGGCAAAACGAAGTCCGTGATAGCTTGGTTCCGGCAGGTCAAAATTAGGAAATTTTTTGTCTTTCCAGTCAAAGCTTCCGCCCTGGACGACTATTCCGCCGATTATCGTACCGTGCCCGCTGTACCACTTGGTCAGAGAGTACACAACTATATCGGCTCCCAATTCAAGGGGCTTTACTATATAGGGCGTTGTAAATGTCGCATCGACAACAAGGGGTATCTTGTGCTTTTTCGCAATTTTTGCCACTGCCGCAATATCTGTAACACCTAAAATCGGATTTCCTATTGTTTCTATGAATATTACCTTTGTTTTCGGGGTAATGGCTTTTTCATATGCGGCATAATCATCATACTGGACAAATTTTGTTGTTATGCCGTAGTTTGGCAGGATATCATTGAACATGGTATATGTCCCGCCGTATAAATTACTTGCGGATACTATTTCATCTCCCTGCCTGGCAATATTAATAACCGCATAAAGAATCGCGGCCGTGCCGGAGGCCGTGGCCACCGCCCCAACTCCGCCGTCCAGCGCTGTCACACGCTGTTCCAGAACGTCGGTTGTCGGATTCATGAGCCTAGTATAAATGTTTCCTAATTCTTTCAATCCGAAAAGATTCGCCCCATGTTCCGTGCTTTTAAAATTGTAAGCCGTTGTCCTGTAAACCGGAACTGCCCTTGAATTTGTGGTCGGATCCCCCGAATACCCGGCATGTAAGGCCTGTGTTTCCAGTCTGTAATTCTTTTCTGCCATTTTTTTTCTCCTTTTTTTTGTTTTTATTTCCTTGTTTCAGATTTTTGACACTTCCTTAAAACATTTCTTCCCGTTCAATCCTCCTTTAATGAATTATTTTTATTCCTCAAAAAGCCATGTACTCAAGTATCTTTCGCCTGTATCGCAGGCTACCGTTACTATCAATTTTCCCCTGTTTTCCGGCCTCTTTGCCACCTGCAGCGCGGCCCACAAATTTGCGCCTGCCGAGATGCCGATAAGAAGTCCTTCTTTTTTAGCCGCCTGTCTGGACGTTTCCCCTGCATCCTCATCTTTTACCTTGATAACCTCATCATATATTTTAGTATTAAGGACTTCAGGAATAAAATTCGGCCCAATCCCTTGAATTTTATGTGGACCCGCCTGGCCGCCTGACAATAATGGAGATTTCTCCGGTTCAACGGCAATCACCCTGATGTTTTTGTTTTTTGACTTTAAGTATTCTCCGACTCCTGTGATTGTCCCTCCTGTGCCGGTTGCTGCAATGAATATGTCTACTTTGCCGTCGGTATCATTCCATATTTCCGGGCCGGTTGTTGTCCTGTGTATCTCCGGATTTGCCGGATTTTTAAACTGCTGCGGAATAAAGCTGTTCGGTGTTTTTGCGGCAAGTTCATCAGCCGCAACAACTGCTCCCTTCATGCCTTTTGCTCCCTCTGTAAGCACAAGCTCTGCCCCGAGTATTTTCAGGAGTTTTCTACGCTCAATGCTGAAAGTTTCCGGCATGGTCAATATAAGTTTGTATCCTTTTACCGCCGCCACAAAAGCAAGCGCAATTCCCGTGTTTCCCGACGTGGGCTCTATAATTACAGAACCCTTTTTGAGCAACCCTTTTTTTTCCGCGTCTTCTATCATTGCCAGTCCTATCCTGTCTTTCACGCTGGAAAGCGGATTAAATGATTCCATTTTTAGGACAACCTGCGCCCCGTTCCCTTCATTTAGCCTGTTGATAAGCACAACAGGCGTCCTGCCAATCAGTTCCGCGGCGTTCTTTGCAATTCCCATTTCAAAACCTCCAAATTTTTTTAAATTTATTTATCCAAGAGCCTGCTCAAGGTCTTCAAGTATATCCCTGCTGTCTTCTATGCCTATTGATAGCCTGATTAGATCCCTGGTAATCCCTATCTTTGCCCTTTCCTGTTCTGATAATGAAGCATGTGTTATCATATAATATGGCGTGGACGCGAGAGATTCAATACCTCCGAGGCTTTCCGCAAAAGCAAACAATTTAAGTGACGAAATAAATTTTTTTACTTTTGACTCATTGCCTTTCATTCTGAAAGAGACCATGCCTCCGAATCCGCTCATTTGTTTTTTCGCAATTTCGTGTCCAGTATGGCTTGTAAGCCCAGGATACAGGGTCTCGTTCACATTTTTATTGTTTTGAAGGAACTTTGCAACCTCAAAGGCGTTTTCCTCGTGTTTTTTCATCCTTACTTCGAGCGTCTTTAAACCCCTCAGTGCGAGAAAACTGTCAAAGGGCGATGCTATAGCACCGGCGGCCGACTGATAAAACTTTATTTTTTTGTACAAATTATTATTGTTTGTAACTACGGCGCCGCCGATTATATCGCTGTGGCCTCCTATATATTTTGTTGTGCTGTGCACGACAATATCCGCGCCGAGGGACAATGGCTGCTGGAAATATGGACTGGCGAAAGTATTGTCAACAACAACTTGTATCTTTCTCTTCTTTGCAATATCTGATATGGCCCTTATATCCAGTATCTTCAAAATCGGGTTTGTTGGTGTCTCAAGCCAGATTAATTTTGTCTTTTTTGTTATAGCCCTTTCAAAATCATCCGCATCGGTAGAATATACATATTTTGTGCTGATATTATAATTAACCATAATTTTTCTTAATATTTTATAGGTTCCGCCGTACATATGAGCCGTGGTCACCACTTCATCCCCTGTTTTTAGAAGTGATAAGGCCGCCATTTCCGCAGCCACACCCGATGCAAATGCCAACCCATATTTTGCCCCCTCTAAAGAAGCAAGACACTCTTCAAAAGAGCTTCTGGTCGGGTTTGAGGCCCTTGAGTATTTAAACCTCTGATCCGAACCTATTCCAGGCTGTTTAAATGTGGACACCGCATATATAGGCGATACTACCGAACCTGTTGAATCCACTTCAGAACCTTTATGTATAGCCCGTGTTGCAAATCTCATGATAGCTCCTTTTCTTCCTCTTAATCCCTAGTAAGTCTACTTACATAATAGAGATTACAACATAACTGGTTAAATGTCAATATAAATAATTTTTTTTTACAAACTTTCTTAGTCTATTAACTCTATTGCCTTTGTATTGTTTTCATGCATTATATGTGTTATACTAATAAAACAATTAAATTAAGTTTGGAGGGTCCATGAAAATAACTTATAAAGGTGACTATGCATTAAAAACCATGTTTGAACTTGCTTTAAATTATCCCGGTGAAAACAAACTGACGAAAATAAATGTTTTATCCAAAAAACTCGATATCCCTGTAAAATATCTGGAAGCGCTTTTAATAATGTTAAAAACAAATGGATTTGTAAAAAGCAAGCGCGGAAAAGACGGCGGCTATTTCCTGGCCCATGCTCCGTCAAAAATCACACTCGGAGATATTATAAAGAAAGTTGAGGGGCCGCTTGAACCGATTGCCTGCGTAAACGCTGGATATAAAGGTTGTGCTGATATTGCAGGGTGCGAATTAAAAGAAGTGTTTTGCAGGGTGTCAAAAGCCGTTTCTGACATAGTGGATAAAACCACGCTCCAGGATCTTGTTACAAGAAGGCAGCAGAAAAAAAATGTATATGATTACAATATATAATAAATTGTTTAATTTGTAGAGGGTATGGGCAAGGGCCGCGGCGCATATCTTAACTCGTTTTCATATCGCTCTCCAACAAACCGTATACGAAGGTTTTCCATTATATATACAAAACTTTGAAAGAATTGGTCCGGAAAGGTATAATTCGTATATATATATAGTATTTTATATGAAATTAGATGTGTGGTGTTTGTTCGTATAATTTGTATTATACGAAATAGAATCTAAAAACAGCTGTTTTGCTTGTTTTAAGTTATTTTAGTTCAGCTATCACCCTGCATGGAAGTCCACTAGCTCCATTAATAACAATCGGATAACTTGCGTATCATGGATACCACTCCTTCCTGCATAAAGAGCATGCCTGGCCGATTTTTTTGTCGGACAGGCATGTTAATATATCTTGACTCCATTTCTTCCGGATGAATTAACGGCGCCTTTTCCGACGAGCACCGCCATATGTTGTGATAAATCAGCCTTTGAAATGCCTGTTTTACCCAGCAGTTCCGTTGCGGACTTTACCTTTGAGCACAACAATTTTACAGCTGGCCGGTGAATTTCTGGACAAGCAAGCTTGTAACCGCAACCACAACCCACGCTATAAAACCAAGAACCATGGGCCTGTAGCCGGTTTCAACCATTTTTTTGAAATCGGTATGGAGCCCTATCGCTGATAGCGCAAGCACTATCATGAATTTTCCGGTTTCCGTAAAAATATGGGCTGCGCGGGCGTCAATGATTCCGGTGGTGTTAAGCAATGAAGCCGCAAGAAACCATAATATAAACCACGGGAATATTTTTACAAAACTGTAATGGACATGTTTTTCTTCGGACTGCTTCTCGCGGTTTATAAATGTAACAGCTGCGAATATAAGCGATATGGGAATTATCATGGTGGTTCTGGTAAGTTTAACTATTGTGGCGTAAGCGCCTGCGTCATTGCCATAACTGTAAGCCGCCGCCACCACCGACGAGGTATCATTTATGGCGGTTCCTGCCCAGAGGCCGAATCCGCGCTGGCTTAAACCCATAAGATGGCCGAGAGCCGGAAAAAGTATTACAGCGATTATATTAAACATAAAAACAGTTGATATTGCGTATGCTATGTCCCTGTCCTCTGCTTCGATTATCGGCGAAATCGCCGCTATTGCCGAGCCGCCGCATATGGCAGTACCCATGGCAATCAGGCTGGTGAGTTTTAACGGTATTTTCATGAACCTGCCGAGGATAAATGCGGTTAAAAAGGCCGCGGACAATGTAAACATCATAACATAAAGCGATGACATCCCCGTCACATACACCTGTTTCAGGCTGAGCCCGCCTCCAAGCGCGATTATTGCCCATTGAAGTATGTTCTTTGATGTAAAACGTATCCCGTGGGCGGTTCCGTCGGGCCTGCCTATAATATTTCCGAAAAGTATGCCGAGCAATATTCCAAAAACAGGCCCCCCGACTATGGGGAAAATATTGCCGAGAAAAACCGCAGCCATTGCAATAACAAGGGATATCAGTATCCCTTTAAGGTTTTCGGCGAGCCATTTCATTGTTTTTCACCTGTCATAAGAAATATAGGAAAATTTGTGTTTCCGCGCCGTTCGGTGTAGGCTGTTGTAAATCTGATGTTTTTAAATCCGGCATTTCTGAATGTACCCTCAAGCCTGTTCTTTTCGAAGCCGTTATGCATGACTCCATCGGAATTGGCGCTGTGAAACGAACCGTCCTCTTTCTCAAGGTCGGCTATGCCAATTCTGCCTCCGGGTTTTAACATCCTGAATACCTTTGCCGCAAATGCACCGGTGTCCTTGAAGTGGTGCATTGCCATGGAACTTACCACCAGGTCAAACGCTCCGGACGGCGCTTCGTCTTTATCGGCGTCAAAAACGACTGTTTTAACATTTTTAATACCGCCTGAAGATATCTTTTTGTCAAGAACGGATAGCATGCCGGAAGAGGCGTCCATGGCGGTAACGCTTTTTACCAGCTTTGATATTTCAAGCGATATAAGCCCTGTTCCGGCCCCTATATCCGCCGCCGCGCTGTTTGTATCGGGTTTTAATTCATCTATCATTTTACCTGAAATAGCCGCGGCCATATTGATTCTGCCGCTTTTGTCCCATTCACCGGCTCTTTCGTCAAATGTAGCCATGGTTCACCCCTGTCTTTGCATATCAGAATATGTGCGGATTCCGCCGCTGATGTTATAAACATTTTTAAAGCCGTTCTGTGTAAGTATCCGTACAGCCATGTATGAACGCACTCCCGCACCGCAGTAAACCACTTTTGCCTCAAATGTCAATCAGGCAAGATGCTTTTTAATGAATTTTTCCAGCATGGCTTTCGGCAGCCCGCCTATTACCCTGTCAACTTCATCGCCGTTCTTGAAAATGGCAAGAGTTGGTATGGATTGAACACAATAAGTCTTGGCAGTATCCGGCGCAAGGTCCACATTAAGCTTGCAGACCCTGAGTTTGTCCTTGTATTCAACGGCAATTTGCGCCACTGACGGGCCTATAGCGACGCACGGCCCGCACCATTCGGCCCAAAAATCCACAAGAACCGGCAGTTCTGATTCCAGAACCTCTTTTTTAAAGCTTTTGTCATCAACATGTTTTTCCATAATTGTTCTCCTTTTTTATGATTTTAAAATCCGAATAACTTGGCGAATGAAGGCATCTGCCTGTCAACTTTTATTGCGCCGGCCTTGCATACACGTACNNTTTTTCATCCGAGATTTTCGCGGTTTTGGTCGATTTGTCCAGATAAATTATACCGGCGGGGCACATCCTTATGCACGATCCGCACCCGGTGCAGAGCTTCTGGTCTATTTCAACGGATTTTTCCATCATTTACACCATCCTCATGGAATCCTTAACCGCCCGTCCATTTAAAGCAGGCTTTTTGAATTCATTTTTTGCCCTGACGCTTAATTCCATTTTCCGCCCTACCCGCTTGCTCTCTTCTGGTTATTTTTGACAGCCTTAAGCGGTCGTTTCCAATTTCTTCGTCGGTTTCTAGCCATTTTACGAGGACTTTTAACACATCGCCGCAGCACTCCTCGGCCGTATTCTTGTTAAGTGAATAATATATCCAGTGCTTGTCGCGCCTGTCAACTACCAGGCCGGCCTGTTTGAGAATGTTCAGGTTCCTGGATGCCCTTGTCTGGGATATTGACATGGCTTCCATTATGTCGCAGACACAAACCTCCCCCGAGCTTTCAAGAAGCTTTATCAGCCTGAGCCTGGTGTCGTCGCTCAGCGCCTTGAAAATGCCGACTGCTTTTCTCACTTCCGCCTCCCGTGCTATTATTTAACTATGCGCATATAAGCATATTAACATAAAGACTCTTAAAGTCAAGAAGATTTTTAAAAAATGTGATCGTCTTAAATTATGATATTCGGGTTATTCTGTTTTTCCGTGGCATTTTTTGTATTTCTTTCCCGAGCCGCACGGGCACAGGTCATTGCGCCCCACCTTCGGCTGTTCCCTGCGGTAAGTCTCAACCCTGCTGCCCTCGGGCGAATTGGTATACATTTCCCTCTGGTCCATCGGCAGCACCGGCTCCTCGCCTGAAGCCTGCGGTAAGCTGAATTCAGGTCTTATTTCTCGGGTTTTATCGGAGGCATACTGCTTGCGTTTCAACTGGGATTCGTCCACGACCTGAACCCTGAATAAGAATTCCACGACTTCATTCTCGGTGGATACTATCATGGCCTGAAAAAGCTGAAACCCTTCTTTTTTATATTCCAACAGCGGATCCTTTTGCGCGTAAGCGCGCAGGCCTATTCCCTCTTTCAACTGGTCCATTGAGTAAAGATGTTCGCGCCATTTGTTATCAACCACCTGGAGCACTATGTTGCGTTCTATTTCCCTCATAAGTTCGGCCCCGAGCGAAGCTTCTTTTTTGTCGTATTCCTTCACAAGGGTGTTGTAAACATCGTCCCCGAGAATATCCCTTGTAAGCTGGGTTACATCTGTTTTTTCCTTATCAATCTTGTATTCCGCGCCGAAAGAACTTTTTATCCTTTCCGAAAGCATCTCAAAATCCCATTGCTCGGGATATGTTTTTTCAGGGGTAATTTCATACACGATATCCTTGACGATTTCCGAAAGCATGTCGAGGACGGTTTTTTTCAGATCCTGGCCCTCAAGGACCTGTACCCTTCTTTTATATATCACGGAACGCTGGTTGTTAAGGACGTCGTCATATTCCAGAAGATGCTTCCTGATGGAAAAATTATGGCCCTCGACAGTCTTCTGTGCGCGTTCGATAGATTTTGATATCCAGGGATGCTCGACACGTTCGTCCTCGGTCATGCCGATGGATTCCATGATGCCTTTAATCTTTTCCGAGCCGAATATGCGCATAAGATCGTCCTCAAGGGAAACAAAAAAACGCGTTTCACCGGGATCGCCCTGCCTGCCGGAACGGCCCCTGAGCTGGTTGTCGATACGGCGCGATTCATGCCTCTCGGTTCCTATAACATAAAGGCCGCCTAGAGCTTTTACGCCTTCACCCAGCACTATGTCGGTGCCGCGGCCCGCCATGTTCGTCGAGACCGTTATGGCGCTTTTCTGGCCGGCCATAGCCACTATTTCCGCCTCACGCTCGTGGTTTTTGGCGTTTAACAGGTGGTGTTTAATCCCCCGTTTTTCAAGCATATCGCTGAGCATCTCATTTTTTGATATTGATGTGGTTCCCACCAGTACGGGCTGACCGAGCTTATGCCGCTCTATTATTTCATTGGTGATAGCCTTGAACTTACCGCGTTCGTTCTTATATATCGCGTCTGTGGCGTCAATTCTCACATTAGGCTGATTGGTGGGTATCGACATTACATCCAGTCCGTATATTGACCAGAATTCCTCGGCTTCAGTAATTGCCGTGCCTGTCATACCGCTTAATTTGGCGTACATTCTGAAATAATTCTGAAGTGTTATCGTAGCGAGTGTCTGGTTTTCACGCTCTATTTTTACCCTTTCCTTTGCCTCCACGGCCTGATGGAGCCCGTCCGACCATCTGCGGCCCGGCATAAGCCTGCCGGTAAACTCGTCGACTATTACTATCTTCCCGTCTTTTATGATGTAATCCTTGTCGCGTATAAAAAGCACATGCGCCTTGAGCGCCTGGTTTACGTGGTGTATTATTTCAATATTCTGCGGGTCGTAAAGATTCGGTTTGTCGAGGAGTTTTTCGCATTTTGTGACACCAGCCTCCGTCAGAAACGCGGTATGCGTCTTTTCGTCCAGCTGATAATCGGTCTCCTTGAATAATTTCGGTATTATACGGTCTATATTGTAATACAGTTCTGTTGACTCTTCCGCCGGGCCGGATATGATAAGCGGGGTCCTGGCTTCGTCTATCAATATCGAGTCGACCTCGTCTATAATGGCGTAATTTAAATTTCTCTGGACCCGTTCCAGCGGGTACACGGCCATATTGTCCCTGAGATAATCAAAGCCGAATTCGTTATTGGTGCCATACGTTATGTCCGCGGCATAAGCCGCCTGGCGTTCCTCCGTGGAGCAGTTGTTGGTAATACAGCCGACAGTCATACCGAGGAACGAATAAATCTCGCCCATACCCTTAAAATTGCCCCTGCCCATGGAATCGCGTTGGGCAAGATAGTCATTGACGGTGATAACGTGCACCCCTTTACCTGTAAGCGCGTTCAGGTAAACAGGCAGCGTGGCGACAAGGGTTTTGCCCTCGCCGGTGCGCATTTCCGCTATTTTCCCGGAATGAAGCACCATTCCACCCATAAGCTGGACGTCAAAATGGCGCAGCCCCATGACCCTTTTTGATGTTTCCCTTACAACCGCGAACGCCGCGGGAAGTATGTCGTCAAGGGTTTCGCCTGCGGCAAGCCTGCCTTTTAACTCGCCTGTTTTTGCCTTGAGTTCGTCATCGGTAAGCTTCGCAATGTCATCCTCCATGGAGTTAATAAGCTCCACAACAGGCGTCATTTTTTCCACATCCCTTTCATTCTTGGTGCCGAATATTTTTGTAATAAATTCAAACATGAATTTTCTCCTTTGAGAAATATAATTTTTTTTTGGAAAAATGAATCTGCCTGAAAAACAGAAGCTTACTTTATCTCGAAGTCGTCTTCCTTGTTGGGCCTTCCGCGCCGTCTTGTGAGAATGATTATAAGAAGTATTATCAGCAGAAGAATTCCCCCGCCGATGTAATATAAGCTGTAATCGCTTTGCGCCGCGACGGTTATATCGAGCGGATAATCACGGTCGAACCCCGAGCCTTTTATATTTAATGACAGCGGAAGTTTTGCGCCGCCGTCATATCCGGAAAGGATAAGCATATCATAACTTATCTCCCTTTTACCCGCCGGAAGAACGGTCTGAAGGTCCTCTTCCGGGTTTGCGATGATAATTTCAGCATTGCCGCTTTTCATGACTGCAACAGTATTAAGGCATGCCGCTTCGCCGGTGTTCTGCACTGTAAACGAGAGTTTGAATTTCCTGTCATGGTCAAAGAGGCCGAAATAATTCGACGCGCTTCTTTGTTTTGCGAGTTCGTCTGCTGTGGCCTGAATAACCGCAAAATCCGCCGGTTTGACTATCTGTGTTGGCGCCGGTGTAGGCGCCGGCTTTCTTGATTTTACTTTTCTTTCAGGACGGCTCTCATGCTTCGCTTTTGACCTGGGCTCGGGCCTGTGTGTGGGCGCCGGAGTCGGGGGTATGCGTGTCGGGACGGCAGTGGGTGCTTCCGTGGGCTCCGGCTGTTGAGGAACGGCCGTAGGAACGGCGGTGGGTTTTTCCACCTTTGTCACCGTGCCGGAATCCAGCATATCGCCGGTATCATGTTTTTGGACGGTATCGCCGTCAATGTAATCATCGCCCTGGTCCTGGGCCAGAATGAGTGCGGGTATAATTATAATAAAAATAAATATAAGCATCGAATTAATAATGCCAGCAAACCTTTTCATAAAAGCCTCCGGAGTATTGTAAATTATTTAGTATAATAACACAAAAAAGGCAAAGTCCAAAACAAATTGTGAACCAATATTTAAAAACCCGAAGCCAGCCTGTTAATGAGCCCTTCGGGCATCTTTAACTTTCTCATTTTTTCCTGTACGGCGCCGGTATCGTATGCAATTCTCTTGAAATTGACCGTTCTTGTTTTCGAATCAAAAAACACCATACAGGCCGACGCCCTGCCGTCCCGGGGCTGGCCTACGGAGCCCGCGTTAATTATATACTTTTTTCCCTCTGAAAGAGTATACATTTCAGATTCCTCTTCGATGTTTATGAAAGAATCCGAGCCGTTTGCCAGGTTGAACTGGTATATCAGCGGATGATGAGTGTGACCGATAAAACATACCGATTCGTTAAAAGAGCTCATGTTTAACCTGAATTTGTCCATCATAAAAAGGTATTCAGTGAGCCTTTTCCTGGGCGATCCGTGGACAAAAAGAGTGTCGTTTTCGCTGATGGATTCCGGAAGAGATTTTAGATATTTTACGTCATCAGGGGTTACCAGAAGTTTGTTGGCTTCAAGTGAATAGAGAGAATCTTCGTTAAAATCGTCCGGGTTGATTTTGCCGCATAACGCCGCATCATGATTGCCCTCCACTGAACGAAAATTGGGCAGAGCCCTGAGTTTTTCAATGCACTCGTGCGGTTCCGGGCCGAAACCGGTAATATCTCCGCAGCTTATTATGGAATCGACGGGGTTTGTTTTAAGGTAAGAAAGCACGGCATTTAAAGCTTCCAGATTTGAATGTATGTCCGAAATTATTGCGTAACGCAAATAAATTCTCCTTTCGAAAGTCTTTTTAGGGAAAAATACTCAAAAGTTATTTATTTGTAACCGGCCGGTCCCCGGCCTTTGTTTTGCATGACGACAGCATTTTAGTAAGCCCAGCGGGTATATTTTCCGGAATATATAAGGCTTCTGCTTTTTGCAGGGCCTCAAGCGCGTCGTTGTATTTCTTTTTTTTATATAAGGATTTCCCTGCCTCGTAAAATTTCTTTGCCTGCTCCAGATTGTAAACAGGGGCGGTATTGGCGGCGGCTGTAAGCCCTGCCGGAACGGCTGTTAAAGTTTCGGATGATACCGCGGATTCCCGTATCAACGTGACGGCTGCCGGCTGGGTAACGGCGGCAGGAAGCGCCGGTTCATTTCCGGTTAGGCCCTCCTGGACAACCGGCATTTCAGGCTCGTCTGGAACCGCGGTAAAAACCGGAAGCGCAGGCTCTTCAACGGCGGCAGTATCGCTTGTGTCCGCGGGAAGTTCATATGATGCCTTTATAACCGGCGGCGATAATAATACAACCATAAAAGAGATTAAAATATAATAATTGCGCATTTAAAAACCCCCGGTTAAAATTAAACTAATATTTTTCTTCCTTTTTAAGTATACCCGAAATATCAAACTGTCTGAGTACGGCAAGTTTGCCTTTTTTATAATAAGCCTCGGTCTCTGTTTTTCCCGTCTCAAAAAAATCCCTTACAAATCCATCAAGCTGTCCATTAGCGTACGTTTCTTCTTCCTGAAGCATGCCGTTCGGAAAATAAAGCCTGAACGAGCCGTTGCGTTTTCCAATCCTGTATACCCCCTCTAACTTAACGCTGCCGGTATCATAATATTGTTTCCACGAACCGTCCAGTTCGTTGTTTTTAAAGGCCCCTTCTTCTTCTATCCTGCCCTGCTCAGACAAAAGGAGATAACGGCCGTTTAACTCGCCGTTCCTGTAGGTCATTTCAGATGACAGCATGCCTTCGGGATGGTACATACGCACAATCCCGGTAACTTTTTTACCCTCTTTTTTTATAGTGCCGTTGTCATTGTATACCCATCTGGCAATTTCCCGTCCGTCTCTGTAGAAAATCTGTATGTTTGAAATCATTGAAGCTGTGAGTTCGTCCATACATCTCCGTAAACCGCGGATTAACCAAAAACCCGCTTTATAACAGCTATTTAAGTAATTATATACTTTTCGCAAATAATTGTAAAGCCATTAAAAAATCCGGTGCTGTTAATTGTTGTGATTTATTCAAACCTGCCCTCACCCTAACCCTCTCCCAAGGGGAGAGGGAAATATTATGGACTCTCCCTCTCCTTTCAGGAGAGGGACGGGGTGAGGTGAAGCCCGCGCGGCAAACGGCCAGCGAGAGCATAAAATTCTGTTAGGAGTTGGTTCGGGCCGCCACACGGGGCGGCCCCTGCAGGGAACACAACAAATTGCCATGAAATATGCCGTGCGGGCGGGACTTTTTCATTACCCGTCAGGGTTTCCAGTTTTTTACCTTAAGTTTATTTTTTCTGTGTATAGATGCCGCTATCATGGCCGCCATTGCGGCTAAAACAGCCAGTATTGAAATAATAACCGCGTTTCTTACCGGAACCGGGCCCGGACCGTTTGATACGTTCCAGACGCGCAGTATGGCGTTCCCGCCTGCCGCCGCCAGTTTTGTGCCGTCCGGTGAAAAAGCCGCGCAGTATACTTCGTCATCCTGTCCGGCAATGATTTCCTTCAATTTACCCGTGGATGCGTCCCATATTTTTACCATCCGGTCGGCTCCGCCGGAGGCGAGCAATCCGCCTTTATTCGAAAAATCAAGGGTCCGGATAACGGATTCATGGCCCTGGACGGCATACAAAAGGTATCCGTCCTCCGCGCGCCAGACTTTTATAAGGCCGCCTTCACCGGCCGCGGCGATGTACTGCGAGTCCGGTGAAAATGCGGTAGTATAAACAGCCGTGGAAAAATCAAGGCCGCGTTTTTCCCTGAAAGAAAGGCCGCCGCCTCCCAGTAATTTTGATATAAGGTCGTTATGATTGATTTCCCAGAGTTTTACAATGTTACCGCAGGAAGCCTCAAGGTATCTGCCGTCGGCGGAAAATTTTACGCTTCTCACCTGGCATCCGGGCAAGGAAATTTCCCGTACTTTTTTAAGGGTATTGATTGACCAGATTATAATTTTTCCGCCTCCTCCCGAAGCCAGGAACTTTCCGTCAGGCGAGAACGAAAGGCAAAACAGCTGTTGCTTGAAGTCGTCAAAGGTTTTTATCAGCGAACCTCCCACGAGCATCCACATCTTGACCGTGCCGTCCATGGCCGCCGTGGCGAATATTTTTCCAGACGGGGAAAAAGCGACAGCTTCCGCCGGCGAGCCGTGCATGACGGTAAAAAGCGCTGCGCCCGAATTTAAATCCCACACCTTTACGGTCCCGGTAAGGTCGCATGAAGCTATGTAATTTGAATCGGGAGAAAAAGCCGCCCCGGAAACAGGGGCCGCATGGCCCTTAAGGTCCCTGTAAAGCACCGATGCCGAAGCCGTATGAAAAAATATAAGGGCCGTAATTGACAGAAAAAATATTTTTTTCATTTATAAATACCCCCGGGAATATTCATTCAATCCTTATTTTTTTTAACCTGGTGTCCCTGTAATAATAATCCAGGATTTGTTTGTAACCCCAGCCTTCCCTGGACATTTCACAGGCGCCTTCCTGTGACATACCCACGCCATGTCCCCAGCCAAACCCCTCAAAATCAAATGAATCGCCTTCGGCGCTCACGGTAAAGTTTGTCGAACGTATCCTGTCCGGCCCGGCAAGCGTCCGCAGGTCCTTTGCCTTGATTATATATTCGCCGTCCGAGCCTTTTATTTTCAGGGTTTTCACCC
>PLPI01000016.1 GCA_003159495.1 candidate division FCPU426 bacterium
AACGGAGAGTAAAACCAACCAGGATTTCTGCTGGATTGAAAAGGCAATAACAATAGAGAGGTAGATAACTATGAAAATAGAATACATGAGCCAGGAAAAAGCCGAAGCAATTGTGCCGGCAGATAACATGGCCATAATCTCAATTGCAGGGTTGGATAAAACACGGGAACTTCATNNTTCTCAGGCCCCTGCCGGAAGACGCTAAATTTGACATTTATAGAGAGTATATTTTTAATGAAAAAAAGGCAAAAAGCATACACGACTTTATTAAGAGTCTGCCGGGAAAAATAGACCATATTGTTATCCACTGTCACCATGGCGTTAGCAGGTCTGCAACTATAGCAATGATATTAAGTGAGCATTACGGCGAAGATTTCCCGCAGGATTATAAATATACAAATAAGATGGTTTACGAGATACTTCATAAAGAGTTTTTTGGAATTTAATTGGTGGAGTTAGCGGGTTAAACGAATAGGAAGTGAAATTCGATGAAAATACGCTGGATGAGCCAGAGGGACGCAGAAAGCCTTAAGCCGGAGCCGAATATGGCGCTTATATCCATATGCGACCCGGGTGTAAAGCGCAATTTTAAAGGCTGGGACCATATTTTGACGTTGGATTTCAATGACGCCTACACGGTAATATCTGATAGGCCCGATATAGTACTCTTTACCCCTGAACTGGCCAAGAAAATAATTGAATTCTGCGATGCCCTGCCAAAGCAGGTTGAATGGATTATGGTACACTGCCATCAGGGAATAAGCCGTTCATCCGCAGTGGCCAGATACTTATGCGAAAAATATGGCGAGCCGTTCCCCAAAGATTACCAATATATGAACATGCTTGTTTACGATACTTTAAAGCTTGGCGGTGTTGCAGCGGCAAGGCCAAGAAAAGACAGGTGGGCATACGCGGCTGAATTAAAAGGTAAAACCCTTATAGAACTTCAGGATGAACTGGCTTTGACGGGGACCCTTTTTAAGCAGGTAAATGAAAAAATTGCGAAAGAAGGAAACACGGAAAATGACCGCTTTGCCCTTGAAGAACTCAACCGCAAAATTCAGGGTATAGAAATGGTAATGAAACATCTGGTGAACAAGGAGAATCCCAGGTACATGGATTATTATAAACTTAAAACACCCATTGACCCTGCAGATATTAAAACAAGAAGCTATATAATGAAAAAAGGGGAAGAACCAATACTCCTGCCGATAGGTTACGACCACCTTAATTATGCCATATTGCATGGATGGTCAAAATTTGATGAACCGGATTATGACAAGTGGTATTTAAAGCAGGGCTACTCAAAAACTACAATATACAATAACGAGTTTACAGTCTTAGGATACGACAAGAAAGAACGAGACCGTTTGGCAATGTTTCTTGGAGTAAAGCCGGAGGTTTTAAAACCATAATACGTCCCCGGCATGATTATTGCTTCTATTCTTTGAGCACCGGGAATTTTATCCTGGTAAAAGAATGGAGCAATATGAAAGCATACAATTTTACTTTTCTTGAACAGGAGTTGATAAATGCGCTTTTCCGCAGGGATTTTGGAACAGCATCAAGGTTGCGCAAGAATACAGGGGTCAATTTTGCCGGTATTGATAATGATGCCTTATGCAGTATTATCAATGACTTTTCATTTCAGGGCAATTATCAAGGGATTTATGTGCTGGAATGGTTAGGAATGGATTTTTCACACATTAATCAAAAATTTGATTGCGAAAATTGGCAGCTGTTTCCTCCAAAAAAAGGATACTTCAGGTTTTATAGAAAGCTGATAAATAATGGAGTTATAAAAATTCATGATTTTAATAATATTTTTTACGATGCGGCCATATGCGGCGACAGAAGGCTCCTGGAATTGCTGCTGAATAAGGGAACGGACATAAATAGCACAATTGGTGGAGGATGGCAGGGCTTCACACCGCTGATGATGGCAGTTAAAAACAATCATGTATCATGCGTAAAATTTTTGCTGGAAAACGGTGCCAATATATATATAAAAGATGATGCTGAAAGAACGACGGTTTTGCAATATAACTTGTCCAAAGAGGTCAGGGAAGTAATAGAAGAACACTTGAAAAAGCAAAAGAAATAAATATCATTTTTTGACAATATATCAAAAATTGATATTAGAGGTAATGTGTGCTATAATTGGCAAGTAATGAAATAAGGGATTTATCCAGTTCAATTAGCGGCACGCTTCATGCTTTTTACTACCATGTAATTAGAGATATTTAATACAAAAGAAAAAGAGGTAGAAAATGAAAAACCTGATCATCTCGGCCCACAAAGACACCTACTACACCGCAACGGCACTTCTTCTTTCCACCTTCAAGGACGCGGACCTCAACTTTACAGAGGCAGATACCATTCATTTGGATCTTCCAGCCTATGTTGATTCCGCCTATGACAATATATACATAGTAGGGGTAAGGCTGAAAAACGACTTTTCCGGCCAGATTCTTGCGGCTTTAAAGGCCGTCTCGGCCAAGAAAAAGGTAAAATGGTACGTGATGTCCAGCCGTTTTGACGTTGAAGACGCGGACAGAAAACTAATTGAGCCGTATCTTATCCTGGTTCCTGAAGGGAAAACCATTACAAAATCAATCTGTGAAAAGGAAAAGTGCCCGGAAGAAGCATTTAAGAGGCTTGATGACCTATATTCCCTTTGCGAAGCAAGGGAAGAGGGAAAGAGCTATAAGGAAAAACTGGATAATACAAAAAACTATCACGACTATTTGAGGCATGAAATCAAAATGTACTGGAAATGGGAGCCGGGAAATATAGAAATAATCAGGGATATCATAAAAAAACTGGCTTTTAATTCTGTGCCTGAAGACGAGCTTAATTCAGCGCGGCCGGAGATAGACGAGTCGAGGGTATTATCCGGCAAGAGCCCTAACATCCAGGATCTCAGGAAGAAAATCGGCAAGATAACGAAATACAAAAAAGTCCCTGTGCTTATCCTGGGTGAGAGCGGTTCGGGAAAAGAAATCGTTGCCAATATGCTCCACGAGGCAAGCAAAAGAAAAGGGGAGCTTATTCCTGTAAACTGCGCGGGTTTGTCACCTGCGCTTACGGAATCGCTGCTTTTCGGGTACGTTAAAGGCGCGTTTACCGACGCAAAGGAGGATAAAAAGGGTATTTTTGCTGAGGCAAACGGCGGCACGGTATTTCTTGATGAAATAGCCTCAATGGATATCACGGTCCAGGCAAAACTCTTAAGGTTCCT
>PLPI01000014.1 GCA_003159495.1 candidate division FCPU426 bacterium
ACATCTACGGCAACGGAATGCGAGGAAATATATGTTTCGGATACGGGAAATAATCGAATTGAGGTTTTCAGCAGTTCGGGGATGTACATGCGGCAGTGGGGAAGCGCAGGTACTGGAAACGGACAGTTTAATTATCCCGAGGGAATTGTTGTTAATGACAGGCTGGGTGTTGTGTACGTGGCGGACGCGTTTAATTATAGAATTCAGGAATTTGATTTATGTGGTAATTATATCGCACAATGGGGCACAAATGGTTCAAATAACGGCCAATTTAATTTTCCTACTAATGTGGCCATTGATTTAAACGATAATGTTTATGTTGTTGATGATTATAATAGCAGAGTACAGGTGTTTGATAAAAACGGCATTTATTTAAGGCAATGGGGCAGTGCCGGCATGGGTAATGGGAATTTTAACCACCCATATAGTTTAAGTATTGATAACTCGGGAAATGTTTATGTAGGAGAATTATATAACCACAGAATTCAAAAATTTGACTTGCTTGGAAATTACATAACGCAATGGGATACATCCCATTATGTTTATAGCCTTGCAAATGATTATTCGGGAGACGTGTACGCTTCTTTGATTGATCCTGTTGGTGCCGGTTATGCTGGAATCACTGAATATACAGATAATGGTGACAGCGTGACGACTTGGATATTTGATTCTATGGCTCTGGCTGTAGATGTAAACGGGCTGGTTTATGCCGGGACAAATGATATTATAACAGTATCTAATGGTTCGGGATCGCCGTTGTTCAATATAGGGCATGCAGGAAATGATGACGGTGGTTTGAGCCGGCCGTTTGGTATAGCTATAGGGAAATGCGGCCCTGTTTGTGTGGCGAATACGCCGACATATACGCAAACATCAACTGCGACTGATACGGCAACCTCGACAGTAACGCCGACAAGCACTGTAACGGCTTCAGTTACGCCTACGTTGACAGCGACACAAACAGCCACAGTAACGCAGACAATAACAGAAACAGCAACACAAACATCAACAGCGACTGCGACTTCCACGGCAACATGCGGATGGCAATATGTTGGAAATGAAGGTATTTCTGCTGGATATGCGCCTTATGTTTCGTCGACAATGATTAATGGGAAACTATATGTTTTCTATTTAAATGCAATAAATTCTACTGAGTTGATTGTTAAGACGTATGATACAAATGTCCCGGATGCGGGATGGACCCAAGTTCAGAATTCAGGCTACAATATGAACGGTACAAATAATAAAACATCTATTTGCAGTTGTGGCAACAATATTTATATTGCATTTGAAAACAGCATAAGTAATTTTCCGTATCTTACGGTTTTAGAATATAACACTTCCAGTGGCTTGTGGACTTCTTTAGGCAGCGTAGGAACGACCAATTTGTTTGATTTTAATATAGACAAAAACACATGTACGCCATATATTGCATATATTGATTCGAATAATTCGGGATTGTTAACAGTAAAAAAATATGAATCTGGGTGGGCTACAGTTGGAAATACGGGAATTAATAGTATCTCGTCTTCTCAAGTAATATCGCTGGCTATTGATAATACAGGCGCGCCATATCTTGCCTATGTTGACGAGAGTAATGGAGATCAATTATGCGTTATTGAATATTCAACAGATGGTTGGGGGAATACATGGAGTAATGATTTTTCTTCCGGTGAAGCTTACGGTATTTCTTTATATTCAGAAAATGGGAATGAATATGTTTCGTACAGTAATTCAGGATATGAAAATAATGTTATGGTCAACAAACTTAATTCGACAAAAACAAATTGGGATATTGAAGGCATATCAGGGGCGTCAACAGCGGGTGGAGGTAGCAATCTTTCTTTGTTTGTTGATAATAATAATAATCAATATTTATCATATCTTGATGCATCTAATGGTGGTAAGTTGACTGTAAAAGAATATGACAATATTGATAATTGGGTTACAATAGGTAACCAGGGTTTTACTTCTAGCTCGGCAGTTTACTATTCATTAAATGTTTATAATGGTGTGCCGTATGTTGCTTATACAGATAGTGGATACAATGGAATGGCTTCGGTTATGTATTATCCATGTCCAATTGATTTAAGTTCCAGCAGCAGCTCCGGCAGTGTTAGCGCGCTATGTGTGGGGAAAAGAACTCCAACGCCAACAATTACTGTGTCACCAACGCCTACCCCGATAACTACGGTAACTTACCAGACGCTGACAAACAGTGAGGTCTATTCTTATCCCAACCCAAGCTCCGGGATTACGACCATCCGTTTTCCGCTTGCGGCTCAGCAGGATGTGCATATTACTATTGCCGATTTAAACGGAAAGAGGGTATGGTCGCATAATATCGGCTCGCAGGAGACTGTGGCCGGGATAAATAAGGTAATATGGCAGGGGATAAACAACTCGGGAGAGCAGATTGCCAACGGGCTTTACCTGCTTATAGTCCAGGCGGATAATAAAACGGTTATAAAGAAAATTGCCATAATACGATAAAAATACAGAGCAAGTGTGTTTGGACTAATGGAAAAGGAATGTGTTTGTTTTTTTAAAACCGTTTCAACACTAACTTTGTAACCGGTTAATCAAAACGTTTCACATCGTAAAATCGATTTTTATAATAATTTGACACTTTGGTTTAAACGTATATAATAAAGGCCATTAATTATCGAAACGTTTTAACGTCAGTGTTGTCTAATTTACAAATGAAATTATATTTCAATTATTATCTGAAAAGGAAGTGTGCTTTTGATGAATAATTTAAAGAAAATGGTCATTATGACTTTTCTTACAGCTGTTATTATAATGCTGCCGTTTTTTATCGTGGCGGGAGCGCCGAAGATTGTTTCTGTAACAATGATTCCGGCCAATCCGCAGTTCGGGGATTTTGTCCAGGTTGCTGTTACAATGTGCTGCAATAAATATACAGATACATATATAGCGATAGCTTTCTCCACTTTTACAACCCCGGTTACTGCTGGAACTGGAGGACAGGTTTTTGTGGTTGATAGCACCGGAAATGATGTGAAAAATGTCAATGAAACTACCGGAGAAATGGGCGCTGTTTTTGCCCTTGGAAATGGCGCAGATACAAATACCTGTACTGATTGCGGTGCGGATGCAAACTCAAGGACAATAACTAAAATATACTCTCTGCATATTCCCAGCGCTGATTATTATTCAAGTTGTAATCCGACTTCTTTAAATCTTGTCGTCGTTGGGCAGGATTCATATTTGGGAAACAGTAATTGGACGGGATATACAGCTTGCAATTCTAATGTAACAAGCTTTCCCATAGTCGCCCCAACAAAATCGTTTCAGATAACAAAAAGATATGAAGGTGTACTGCAAAACGCCGGTGATGAGATATTATTTGCAATTGATTATTCTTATGCAAATGGAGCCGGATTTTCCATATCCGACCCGATACCTGCGGGTTTTACTGTCTTATCATACGGCCCTACAAGTATTCCAGGCGGATCGGTTACCGCTCCGGGCGCGACAGCCGTGTGGAATTTTCCGGACAGGACAGGGGTGGCGGGTGTGGGAAGCGGTACTGTTTGGGTTTTATGCCAGATGACGGGAACTCCATCTGGAAATTATACAAATACCGCAACTGGCTCAATGACAGGACTTTCAAATCAGACTTCGTCAGTGACTGTATCAACAGGCCAGGCTGCAATAAGCATTACAAAAGATGAAAGCGCTACTTCGGTTCTGTCGGGTAATAATATTACATATACGCTTTCTTACGATATAAACGGAATGCAGCTTAAAAATTTTCAGGCTTTTGACAATAATCCTACGGGAACCTACTGCCCTTCAGGATGCACAAATTCAACGCCTCCAACCGGATGGAAATTTTTATCCAACAGCGGGAATTATGGCACGTGGACAGTATCGGATCCATGCGGCACCGGAGGACATTATGTGACTGGAGCGTCGACTATGTATCCGGCTTTGCTTCTGGACGATGGCAGTTCTGCAAATAATTCCGACCAGTTTTGCACGGGAGAAATAGTTGCTGATTTTTACATTAATCCCGGAACATTTCCAGGTGCGGATGCTCAAATCATTATAAGAAATAATGGCATAGACGGAGGAAGCGGATATAGCCTTGGAATTGTGGAATCAATAGACAACGCCCCTGCTCCTGGTTATTTTATGCTTCAGGAGTGCGCTGGAACAGCCTGCTCTTATCCCGCCGGTGGAATGCCTGGAATAGGAGCCGTATCAGCAGCCAAGTGGTATCGTGTAAGAATTCTTGCATCAGGGCCTGATGGAGACCATATTCAGGCAAGAATTTGGGCAAGAGGCGATCCGGAACCAACAACCTGGGACATCGATTATACAGGTCCGGAACTGGCTGCTGGAAACTGGATATGCGACGGCACAGGTACTTACACAGACNNAAATGAACAGACTGGCTCCACAAATGACGTCAAGGATTCATATGATAATTTCACGGTTTATCTGCCGCGAACGACTGACAGCGCGTTTGTTGACGACACGGTGCCGACAAACATTTCTTATTTAGGATGCAACGGATGCGCCTCATCGGCACCGGTTTTGTGGAATATCGGCACAGTCCAACAGCAGTCCGGGTCGTTTACCTGGTGGGGGAAAGTTACCGGCTGTGGTACTGTCAGCAATCAGGGATTGATAGGAAGCGCGGGTAACCAGCCTGTGCTTTCTAACTGGGTCAGCGCCGCAATACTCTGCTGGTCGCCGACGTTTACTCCTACACCCACATTTACAATAACAAACACTGTAAATCCAAGCACGCCGACATTCACACCCACAAGGACTGCAACGCCTACATTCACTTCAACACGCACAAACACACCGACATTCACATACACCCCCACATATACCCCGACATCAACCAGCACAAACACTCCCACATTTACTCCAACTTATACCCAGACATCGACATATACGCCATCTTCCACAAGGTCAAATACGCCGACATTTACCAATACAAACACTTACACGCCTACTTTTACGCCGAGCTACACTTACACAAACTCGCCGTCGCCGAGTTTTACGCCGACTGATACTCCGACTTATACGGCTTCTTCGACAAAAACCGCCACCCCAACCTTTACCGACACAAAAACAGTGACCCAGACAGTGACCGAAACAAATACCATATCATCAAATACACCCACGGCTACACCGACATTTACCGACACGCCGACAAATACGCCTACTTTTACAGACACACCGACAAATACTTCAACTTTCACGCAGACCAATACTGTTACGGATACACCGACGCGCACTAATACTACCAGCCCGACTTTTACTCCTACCGACACTCCAACTTTTACACAGACCAGTACTTTTACGGATACGCCCACATATACAAACACGACCAGCCCCACATTTACGCCGACGGATACGCCCACTTATACACAAACCGACACATATACGATGACATATACGTCCACAAACACTCCTACATACACTCCGACTTATACTGATACGCCTGTAAATTCCGCGACTGATACTCCGACTTATACCGCGACAAATACGGCATCACCGACATCAACCGACACATATACTATGACGGACACGCCGACTTTTACATATACAAGGACTGATACACCCACATTCACCATGACCGACACTCCAACATCCACATATACTGCGACACCAACTTTCACGCCGACATACACTTTTACCAATACTCCGACAATAACACCCACACAGCCCCCGTTCCCGTATACCATTTTGATCGGTGTTTATAACAGCGCAGGGGAACTGGTGAAAACCATCGCGTCCGAGCCGGCTTCAAACCTGTTCACCACCGTGGATTTCTCGGTTGGTACGAATTCAAACCCGTCTTCAATGCTTCCCGGACAGCTTCTTGACATTTACATACCGAATTTGATGACCCCGAACAATGAGGGGGCGGTGGGCACGCTCTTTACCTGGGACGGCACCACCAACGGGCAGCAGCCTGTGGCTTCGGGAAGTTACTATATAAAACTACAGCAGGTGGATACATATAACCACGTCTCTGTTTTGATAAAGCAATTCTCGTTCCTGCAGGAACAGCAGTTTGTCGAACTGCTGGTGTATAACAGCGCCGGCGAGGTGGTCTATGACAGCAAACAATACACAAATTTGGCGCCGACGGTCGTTACCCTTAAACTTGCGGATATTATACCCGTCCAGAAGAGCGGAAATAACAACATACAGGTGATATACGGGCCGGCGCTTACGGATTATATCAGCTGGAACGGAAAAAATAATGACGGAGATGCCGTAGGGAGCGGGACCTACGAAATAAAAATACTTTCGCAGACACTGGAAGGAACTGTGGTTACCGCCTCAAAAACTGTCGTGGTGTTGAGCGAAGGCTCCAAATACCTTGATAATATAAAAGCTTATCCGAATCCATACACGGGAACCGGGGTTTTGACCTTTGCCTGGACCAGCGGTGAAACCGGTATAATTACAATTAAAATTTACAATATCTCCGGTGAAATGGTCCGGTCCCTGACAGGGAATCTGGCGGCCGGCACTCTTACATGGGACTGCAAAACAGGCTCAGGCTATAATGTCAGCCAAGGCTATTATGTCGCGGTTTTATCGGCCACAGACAGCGAAGGTTATGTAAATTACAAGACGGTGAAATTCGCCATAACAAATAAGCCTTAAAACATCAGGGTTAACGGGGTTAAGGCACCATCTTTCAGGCTGGGGGAGGTTTAATAAACCTCCCCCTTTTTTTATTCTTAAGTTTCGCCGGAAAAAGCCGATATAAATAATGGACTTTAATGCTTTTTTATCTTTTGACACCACAAAGCATATATGCTAAAATATTTAAAATTTACGCAACTTTATTACGAAAGCATTGTCTAATTTGATGTAAAAATAAATTGAAGGAGGAAGTGGAAAATATGAGAAACAGCCACTTCGCGATATTAAAAAAGGTTTTAATCACGATATCAATGTTGATGTCATTTTCATTATTATATGCGGATGGTAAGGTAGTGAGCGTAACAATGAACCCGGCAACCCCGAATTTCGGGGATCTAGTGCAGATAACGGTTACGTACTGCGCGCAGTTATATAATTCAGAATATATAGCAATTGCCATAAGTTCCCAGCCCAATAAGGTCAGCGCAGATTTGTCGGCAGATGGACAGATATTTGTGGTAAGTGTTGCCGGTGTTGACGTAGCCACCGCGCTTCCGGACGGCGGGAATCCTGGAGGACCCATCGGGTACCTTGCGAATGCGAATCCTAACGGCGGCACGACGAACTGCAACGATTGCCAGCCGCAGTCTGGAAAATTATTTACAAACGTTTACAATGTCCACATCCCGCCGGCATCGGATTTCCCGGGATGCAATATAAGCAAGCTTTATATTCATGTGGCCCTGAAAGACGCCAATATGAACGCCCCTGACTGGCTAAGCGCGCCGGCATGCAGCAGCGAACCTGCGCCGAGTTTTAACTGGACCATGGCGACTTCGGCAAAAGGGTTTACAATGAGCAAGACCACGGAGGGCGAAGTTCAGGCTCAGGGGGATCTTGTGCTGTATTCGATAAATTATACATATTGGAACGGACAGCTTACATTGACCGACACGATACCCGGTGGAGGGGATTTGCAGCTGGTTTCTTTCGGGCCGGCTGGGATGACTGGCGGAAGCGTCACGGGGCCGGCCATAGGATTGTCCTCCGGAAGTTTCACATGGACTTTGCCTGACAGAACCGGCCAGCCCGGTGTCGCATCCGGGACAGTGTGGATGTTATATAAGGAAACGGCCAACCCGCCTACGACAAACAAGGATTACGCGAACAACGCGACTGGAACAATGTCCGGTGTGGCAAACCAAAATGCACATGCAGACTGCATTGTAGGACAGGCCGCCATTTCAATAATCAAGTCGCAGAGCGAGGCAAATCCGAAAATAGGGGATATGATGACATATTACCTGACATATAATGTTAATGGAATGCAGTTAGTTGCTTACCAGTCTTTTGATGATATTGCAAACGGTGTGTATGGCAGTATGGCCGGTATAGGCGCGGCCGCCCCTACGGGCTGGCAATTTGACCCGCAGAACGGTGTGGATGGCGACTGGACGGTTTCAGATGCCTGCAACACGGGCGACAGGATAATAACGGGGCAGGTAAATACAACAGCGACATATCCGGGATTGTTATATAAAGGAATAACAGGGAGCGCCCTGTGCAGTGGTATCATATATGGAGAAGCATATATAAATCCGGGAACATACGAAGGCGCGGATGCTCTTATGTTTATCAGGAATGACGGCGTGGTTGGAGGCAAGGCGTATGCGCTTGTAATCTCGGTCGATAAAAACATAGGCGGGTACACGGGAGGCAATATAGACTTCCAGGCATGTACGCCAGGATGCATATGGCCGGTGCCAACGATAATAGGCGGCAACCCGGCTGTAACCAGCAATAAATGGTGGAGTATGAAGGTCTGGATTGACCCCGCAAATCAGTATCATTTTCAGGCAAAGGCGTGGCCCAGAGGGTCACCCGAACCCGCCGGATACCAGATAGACTGGACGGACCCCAACGGAGCGTCAACAGGAATGTCCTGCACCAATGGAACCCAGTGGATGGCGGGGTTTGGAGAGCAGGGGGGAGATACAGGAAGTCCCTTTGTACAGGATTCATATAATAATTTCGAAATATTTAACCCGCGCGTTTCGGCAAGCACGGTAGTGTGGGACACGGTGCCAAACGCCGTGGCGGGAGCTTCTGACGGATCAATCCTATATGTGGGAGAGCAGGGCCCGGCAACACATCCTTATACCGGGAATACGCAGGTTGAAAGTTGGAGCCTTGGAAGCGTCTCTAATGAGGGCGGAACTTTCACATGGTGGGGAACGGTAAATACCTGCAACCCTATAACCAACCAGGGATTTATAAACGGCGCGGCGCCTGAAGTGGCGCAGTCTTCAAATAAAGTAGTGGCGGTTCCTTACTGCGCGCCGGAGACGGGAATAACAAAGACGGCCAGCGTCACGCAGGCCGGCATGGGCGACATAATTACATGGACAATTACATACTGCAACGACGGGGTCGGCGACATAGCCAATTATGTTATAACCGACCCGATGCCCTCCGGCATGAGCTTTTTGGGCTGTACGCCGGCATGCACATCCGGAGGCGGGACAGTGACCTGGAATATCGGCCTGCTTCCGAAGGGAACCTGCAACCAGGTGGTAAAATGGTGGGGGGCCGTGACGACTATACCGTGCAATCCGCTCGGGCCGAAGGAATATTTTGCTGTCGTGCCGGATATCAGGATTCTTGTTGAAAAGGAAATTCTGCTGAGTATGAGTACGGCTGTTGAAAGGGAGTGATTAAGATGCCCGGAAAGAAGAACTACAGCGCAAACAGGGGATTAAAAGCGTCTATAATTGCATTTGCATTTGTGCTGTTTTTTTCCGGTTTTTCTTTCGGCACTCTTTATCTTATGGTTGATGCTTCAACTGCGTATACATGCAATTTAACCACAACAATGTCCTACGATTTCTATATATACAATACCGGTCCCACGGCGGTTCCTGTAAATACACTTTCAATAGAATTCTGGTACAAATCAGCCGTAAATTTGCCCAGCGCGTATGTTAATAATGTTAATGACCAGAGGACAAGCGATAACCAGACGAATATCGGAGCGTCGGTTGCGTGGAGTGCTTATACCCCGGTATGCCCGGATGCAAATATACAGGCTTTAATGACATTTTCAGGCACGGCAACAATACCTGTCGGAGGGTACCTGAAAATAAACGGAGCCGCTCACCTGGGAAGTTATGCAATTCTCGACCCGGAATGCGATGACTATTCCAAGATAGGTTTGACTACACAACATAATGATCCGCATTTTGGCCTTTACAATAGCGGCGTGCCTGTTGACCAGACGCCCGCAGGATATCCAATGTCAAGCGCGCCGTGCGCCATACCATCGCCCACGAACACTCCTACCACGGTCGGCAAGTTGAACTGTGTGACCGACTCAAACGGGAATGTAAGCTGTGCTTTTGTGGCGTTAAACGGCAATACGCCCACAGTGACTCCGACATATACAATGACAGACACAAGGACCATGACCCCGACATATACAGCAACTTTTACATCAACAAACACCCCGACTTACACTTCAACCTATACCATGACTTATACAAGGACTAATACACCGACGTATACATCGACATCAACATATACCCCGACATATACGCAATCGTTTACATCGACTAACACGCCGACGCCCACGTACACGCCCACATACACGCCGACATACACCCAGTCGTTTACATCAACTAACACGCCGACGCCCACGGACACACCCACATACACGCCGACATATACCCAGACTGTCACTTCTACTTTCACTTCGACAAAGACCGCAACGCCGACTTACACAGAGACTTCCACATATACACAGACTGTCACAATGACAAATACGATTTCATCCAATACGCCGACCAACACGCCCACATTTACACAGACGTTTACCGCAACGCCGACATTCACGGCAACGCCTACTTATACGGCAACCTACACTTCGACTTCGACATATACGGAAACGAACACGAAGACTTCCACTCCAACATATACTTCGACATATACCGCCACACCCACAATTACGGTGACCACGCCTTATACATCCACTGATACGCCGACTGTAACCCCGACATTCACAGACACGCCGACATATACTCCTACATCATCGCCTACGGATACTTTGACGGATACCCCGACATTCACGGATACTCCCACATATACTGCCACATCATCGCCAACCGATACATTGACCGACACTCCTACATTCACGGATACGCCGACATTCACAGCCACTCCCACATATACCGACACGCCTACTTACACATTCACAACGTCGCCCACTTTCACGGCAACAGACACCTATACTTCAACGGCAACGCCGACATATACCGCGACTCCGACGGATACGCCTACCTATACAGTTACCTACACCACTACCGCCACAGATACCGCCACAAATACCCCGACTTTCACGCCGACATATACCGACACGGATACCCCGACTTATACTTATACAATGACCGCGACCCCGACCTTTACGCCGTCTTATACCGATACGCCGACTTATACGGCAACACCCACACACACACCGTCGCCGACGGTAACACCGACGCCTATACCATATCCATATATCCTTACAATAGACGCGTACAACTCGGCGGGTGAGCTTGTGAAAGTGATTGCGTCATCGCCGGTGTCGGCGGAATTTACAACGGCGTATATGCTTGTCAGCGGCACGGCGGTAAGCCTGTTCGATCCGTCGGACGGCGCGCTTGACATCAACGTTCCAGGCCTCAACGGACCCGGGCAGGAGACAGGTTCCGCGATGAATTTTGCATGGAACGGCACCACCAACGCAAACCAGGAGGTTCCGCCGGGAATTTATTACATCAAGATAAGCACCACCGACACATACGGCCATGTGGACACAAAAATCGTCAGCATGCAGATACTTTACATACAGGAATACGTCATGCTCAACATATTTAATTCTGCGGGTGAATTGGTGCGCACTATAAAAACGCCTTACACCGGCTCATCCGTGGTAAGCCTTGGCGTGGATGACGTGGTACAGGTCGGCAAGGGTATGAGCAATATTAATATCCAGTATTCGCCGGGTAACACAATAGTCTGGAACGGTGAAAACGACCAGGGTGAAATAGTATCTTCCGGGACATATGAAATGCAGGTAATGGTCCAGACCGGCCAGGGGACAACCATCATGGCGTCAAAATCGGTTGTGGTGCTCAACGCCGCCGCGACAGGCTTAATTTCGGATATTAAGATAATGCCGAATCCTGTGGTGGTGTCGGGCGATTCCAACACAAAAAAATCAATTTTCAGGTGGTCAGCTTCCGGCGACGGTACGGCAACGATAAAAATATTCAACCAGTCAGGGGAACTTGTGAAGGTTATAAACTCCACAATAGCCTCGGGAGTCTCCGGAATTTCATGGGACCTAAAAACCACCGGCGGGAACGACGCAGCCAGCGGCATTTATATCTGCGTGATAAGGGTTCTGCAGGATACCGGCGAGGCCGAGACAAAAATTGTAAAAATGGCGGTCGTGAATAAAGTCGACCCGGGCAACTAAATCAGTTAAAAATCCTTGAAATACAATAAAAACGTATTATAATATTATTATGATTAAAACGGTTCAATCAAGTCCAGATGAGGTGAAAAAATGCCGGATGCGCAGATTTACATTGAAAAAAGAAGGCACAAAAGGGTTGATAAGAAAGTCACGGTAACATACAAGGTGGTTTCAATGCCATCCGAAATAGAAAAGATAAAATCGGCGGCGGAAAAGAACGAGACCCAAACCGCTAATATCAGCGTTGGAGGCATCCAGCTAATTGACGAAGCGGGGCTGTCGCCGGAGCAGATTTTGAGGATAGAACTCAAGCTTGAAAGCATAAAATCGAACATTGTGACTTTTGCCGAGGTTAAGTGGTCGGCAAAGGATGACAATATAAAGAAATACAGGACCGGCATAGAATTTCTTGTTTTAAAGGACGAGGACAAAAAAATGATAGAGGAAATAGTAGGGTAAATCAATTACAGCCGATAAACACCATATTATATTGAACGGGTACAGCTTTGATGTTCCCTGCGGGATTAATTGGTTCCGGCCGTTGTTATTAAAATCATTTAAATATCAGGAGGACAATTATGAATTATTTTAAGACATTTGCATTAATGGCGGTTTTGACGGCCCTTTTCGTTTGGCTGGGGAATTATCTGGGCGGGACAAACGGCATGATATACGCGTTTGGGTTCGCCGTTTTGCTCAATTTTTTTTCCTACTGGTTTTCGGATAAAATCGTACTCGGCATGTACGGCGCCAAAGAGATAAAACGGGAGGATAACAAACTGCTTTACGTCACGGTATCCAACCTGGCCGTAAAGGCCGGCCTGCCCATGCCAAGGGTATACATAATAAACGAAACAATGGCCAACGCATTCGCCACGGGCCGCGACCCGCAGCACGCCGCCGTGGCGGTAACCTCTGGGATACTCCAGATACTCGATGAAAAACAACTCGAAGCGGTGCTGGCGCATGAACTCACGCATGTTAAAAACCGCGATATTCTTATCAGCACAATTGCCGCCACGTTTGCCGGCGCAATCACGATGCTTGCCCGGATGGCTTTCTGGTTTGGAGGAAGCAGGAACGACAACAACAGGGGCGGCGGCGGCATCGTGATGTTCATTGTGGCGCCCATTGCGGCTTTTTTGATACAGATGGCGGTATCGCGCTCGCGTGAATACGCGGCCGACAACGGCTCCGCGGAACTCACCGGCAGGCCGCAGGCCCTGATAAGCGCACTTGAAACACTTACCGCCAGCGTTAAAAAAAGGCCTGCGGGTCAGGAAGTCCAGCCTGCAACGGCTCATATGTTCATAGTAAATCCTTTCAGCGGCGATTTTTTTGCTTCGATATTTTCCACGCATCCAACATTTAAACAGAGAAAGGAAAANNACCGATGTTTTTACAACACGCCGCTGGGCGCGTGAAAACATCGAGGCCAATATAAAAGACATTGACGGCGAACACCATGACATCAAAAAAGTTTATGAACTTGTTTACGGGGTGCTCCGCAACAAAAGCTACATTGATTTTTACCTTTCACTTTATATCCGCAAACCCGTTGAAGACCCGGCTGTCACAAATATCCTGCGCATAGGTTTCTATCAGATAATGTACATGGATTCCATCCCGCCATATGCCGCCATTGATGTATCCGTTGAGATGGCGAAAAAAAGCCGCAATACGAAGGCGTCCGGTTTTGTCAACGCGGTTCTGCGCAACGTCCTGCGTGAAAAAGGGCGCGGGATAAGGCTGCCCGGCGAGGGCAAAAAAGGGGCCGCGGACAGGATAGAATACCTTTCGGTGAAATATTCCTATGAAAAGTGGATGGCGGCTTTTTTTGAAAAAAACTACGGCGCGGATACCGCTGAAAACATTATGGCCGCAGGCAATGTAAAGCCGCCTCTTTTTCTCAGGGTAAACACCATTAAAACCGGCGCCGGTGAAACAGCTGCGGAACTTAAAAAATCGGGTGTGGAAACCTCCCCTGTAAAATACCTGAAAAACTGCCTGCTTGTTGAAAAAGGAGACCCGGTGAGGACGCAGGCCCACGATGAGGGGTGGTTTTATGTGCAGGATCTCGCATCACAGCTCCTGGGAAGTTTTGTAAACGCTAAAAAAGCAGAGGCGATAATAGACATAGGCTCGGCGCCGGGAGGCAAGGCGGCCTGTTTTGCCATGGATTCCGGGGGAAAAGCCGGCATCGCGGCGGTTGAACCAAATGAGAACAGGCTCAAGGTGATGGAGCGTAATTTTGTCAGGCTCGGAATAAAGGACGTTGAATTTATAAGGCACGACGCCACAGTGGACATCCCGGCTTTCCATGACAGGGCGGACAAGGTGGTGGTCGACGCGCCATGCTCTGCGCTGGGCGTAATGCGCAGGCATCCGGAAAAAAAGTGGTGCTTAACCGAAGCCGAACTGAAAGAATTTCCGAAGCTCCAGACGGCAATACTCAACACGGTAAAAAACTGGGTCAAAAAAGGGGGCTGGCTTTTTTACAGCACCTGCACCATAAATCCGGATGAAAATGAAAAACTGCTGGAAAAGTTCATGGCAAAAAACGATAATTTCAAGTTGTTTGACATAACCGACGGCAGCGCTAAAATGAAACCGTACAGGCGCGGCAAATACTTTGTATCACTGCCCGGAAACAGGGACAATATGGACGGATTTTTTATGGGGATGATGAAAAGGGTGAAGTAAGCAATATGCGCTGAAAATGGCGCAGACAGACCCGGAAGGAATAAATCCATTAATTCTGTATTAAAATCAATCACGGGGTAGGCTATATGCTATAATATATATATAAAATTAGTTTTACAGGAGGTTTAAAATGACGCTATGGGAAAAGATCAAAACAGACCTGAAAAAAGGCGCGGATGAGGGAATGGTGCTTTTAAAGGAAGGCGCCGGCAAGGCAAAACAAAAAGCCGAAGAGCTCACGGTTGAAGGAAAAAAAAGATACGCGATATTTGATTTGAAGAGAAAAATCCACGCGCAATTGTCGGAACTCGGCGGCGTCATGTATGAGCTTTTAAAGGAGGGAAAAGAAAAGGCCGAAGACGACAGGGCCATGGGAATTGTGGAAAAAGTAAAGGGCCTTGAGGAAAAACTTGCGGGACTGGAAAAAAAAGTAAGTTAAAAAAATAAATATATTTTTAAGGGGGCATGTATGTTTGGATACCTTCTTATTCTGATATTGTTCGTGCTTGTGATTGTTTTTGCCGTCCAGAATGCCGGGGTTGTGGCGGTCTCTTTTCTTTTCTGGAAATTCCAGGCGTCTCTGTCCATCCTTATAGTGATGTTCTTTACCGCGGGCGTGATTTCGACAATCCTTGTTTACCTGATTGGCAGGATAAAACCGCGCGCGGCCGAAAAAAAAGCTGAATCCGGCGGAAATATTCCGCAGAATAAAACAGGAGGATACAATGGCATTTCAAAGTAATAATGACAGTGATATAGGATCCCTTATAGTACAGTTATCGGACAAAGACGGAATGATACGCGATAGGGCAAGAAAAAAGCTGGTAAAAACAGGCAAACCGGCGTTAACACCCCTGCTGGACGCATTGAAAAATTCGAAAAAAGATCAGGTCAGATGGGAGGCGGCAAAGGCGCTCGGCGCTATCGCCGACAAACGTTCAATTGTCCCGTTTGTGGACGCGCTCGAGGACGAGTTTGAGGACGTTACCTGGCTTGCGGCCGAAGCACTAAAAAAAGCGGGAATGGACGCGTGGCCGGCGCTGCTTGAGGCCCTGAAGGTGAAAGGCTCAAAATCCAAACTGTTGAGAGACGGCGCGCATCACATTCTAAAGGGGCAGAAGAAATCGGGTTATAACGAACTCCTGGAAAAACTTGTCAGGTCGCTGGAGATAGAAGGCACGCTTGAAGCCATAGAACCGGCGGCGGATGAGATATTAAAAAAGATGGGGAAAATGGGGTAATATAAACTAAAAATCCACGGCTTAAGACTTATATATTTGCTAATACTGATAAAAATTAGTTACCCTATTAAGGAATAATATGTACGATATTTATTTATCCTTATAAATAAGCGCTTTTTTTGTAAAAATACCAGTTTTTACACGAAACCTTTTTCTTCAAATCCACTCTAAATTATAGATTTAAACGAATAAGCATGTTTGACTTTGAATTATTTATGCGTTATAATGGTTTTACGTAAAACAAGAACGGGATTTCTTATAGTGAACCACGCTTTAATAGGGGGATAAGTCTCTCTATAAGTTTATTATATGACGAGGAAGTTTATGAACATTAAGAAGTTGTTGCTTACAGTCGTCACAGTGCTAAGCCTGCCTGTAATTTCTTTTTCCGCAATTAATGTAAACATAAACTCCGGAAATCCCACTATGCCTTTTCCGCAATTCATTAATTACGACGCGGGAGGTGCCACTTATACCGTATATTCCCTTGCCGATACAATGCATACGGCGACCGGCGTGGCGCTTCACCAGCCAGACGGGGTTTCCCTTGCCGAGATGGAGCAGTGGACAAGGGATTCCTGGAAGATACACTCCAATGAGTTCAGTTATAACGGAACCGTGACCTATCAGAACGCGACAGGCGGAAACGTCACGGTAAATCTTATACAGGATTCATCCTCGCCTTACTGCTCGGAGGGACACGGGTACGCTCTGCTTGCCGCGGCGCTAATGTGTGACAAGGACGCATTTGACGGATTGTGGTGTTATCTGAATGAAAATGGGTATTTCAGCAAGACCAAGCAGTATTCAACGGGAACTGTGCTAATTCCTGGCTATAATGCGGGCATTCACTCGCCGACGTGGCTCGGACCGGGAAACGATTCCGCCACGGACGGAGATGACGACATAACCATGGCCGCCCTGCTTGCCTGGAAGCAGTGGGGCGATAATTCCGGTTATTACGCAGCGGGCGGCACCGGGCCGGTAAATTCTTCCGGCCTGCCGGAGATTCAGTACAAACAAATGGCTACTGACATGATGCGCTTTATGGTGGAAAAATATATTGATACGAACACAAAATATACATGCGGGGATATAGGTTACGACGGATATCACAAGGGTGGAGACACATGGCACGAGGCGACCACCTGGTATGCTGGCCCTGATTTGCTTGAATATACGGGGCCGCAGGCAAATGGCTGGTTTGATTATGCGGCTTCCGGCTATTTTCATGCTTTTGGAAAGATACTTCAGGGCCTTGGGTATCCTGTATGGGATTACAGCCAGTATGCCCGCGGCGAGGCGTCGGATGACTGGTTGATGGGACAACTTGCCTCAAATCCTGCCTATAAAAATACGACCGCGGGAACATTCTCGGTTACAGGGTCGACCGCGTCTTTTGCCAATTCAAATATGGGCGGCGAGGACTTCCGCGCTCCATGGAGAACGGGTTTGAATTATTTGTGGAACGGCAACCCGACCACTTCATGGGACCCTGTAAACCATGTAACAATAACTGCAAGCAACCAGTATGAATATAACGCGGCTATGAAGGAAGCGCAGTTTATGTCGAGTCCGCAGACATACGGCACCGGCGTGGGATGCGAAAGTTATGGAAGCAGTCCTGTGACTTATCAGGGAGTGGCTTCCTGGCAGATTTATAATCTTGACGGCACCAAGGTGGCGGACAACTGGCATGTGGTATATGAACTTGCCGCGCAGGCCGCCGCTGTAACGGCATCCCAGAATTTTGACGAAATGGGGGAATTGTTCAGGGAAGTGGCGATAAACTGNNCTTACCGGAAATGCGCTTAATCCTGCCGACTGGAACCCTAAACCAAACATGAGGGTATTTACTTCCCTTAATAAGACTTATTCTTTTACGGGTGATACCATCACTTTTTGGATAAATTACCGCAACTACGGTTCTGTTGACGCGACGGGCGTAAAAATTGTTGATACCCTGCCGTCCGCTTTTACATACGTATCCACGGGCACGACCGGCGCTCCGACTGTTTCGGGACAGGTGATAACGTGGAACATAGGTGCGGTTTCCGGACTGCATAACCAGAATTATGCCGCGACTGAAGGCGGCGTTACACTTGTGGCACAGGTCAACATGAGCGCGGCCCAGGGACGTTACTGCAATTTTGCCGACATTTCATGCACGAACGGCACGGGCTCGACATCGTCCCCGTACCCGAATGATATCACGACAATTTTGTGCAGGACGTGTGTGGATATAGNNACAACAACCATGGTGGGACAAAAAATAACATATACACTGGATTTCTGCAACTCCTCCACGGCAGGCTGGATAAACGGGGGACGGTCGGGTGTTAATTTTTCCTTTGGCTTAAAGTCGCTTCCGGGGGCGGCTTCGGGGGACCTTGATTTCTACCTCAGGGCCAATCACGAGGCTGCGGAACCCATGATAGACTGGGCAAATTACAGGATATCATATTTTTTGAATTCCCCATATTCCGGGGCAAACTGGACGATCAGCTATTATAATGCGGAAGGTTTTAATTCAACCCCGCCGATAATTACCACGGAATCATTTGCCGCATGCAGCCCGACGGCCTGCAGTGACGGCACGGGGTCATGGAACCAGAGGGTAATGTTGCAGTTCGGTAATTTCGGGACGTCAACGACCGAACCCACCCATTTTCTTTTCTGGAAAACTGGAACCCCGTCGGCAATCCATTTTACAACGCAAACATATCCGTTTTTCCTTGAAGCGGATATAACAGCCGCATGGGCGAACCAGAACTGGACCGACGACTGGTCCCAGCAGGCCGCATGGGCGGTGGCGGCGCAGAGCGATCCTTTATTTCCAATAAGTCCGGACTGGACAAAAGGGGACGGCACTTCCGTACCTGTCACAAAAATTAACAAGGATGCCTGTGAAACCTCGGCCCATCAGATATTAAATATCCTGATTGAAGAATGGGACGGATACACATGGCGCAGGGTATTCGGAAACGGCCCTATGCCCGGACGTGAAGTGGATAATGTCCATGTTATAGATTCTTTGCCCGCTTATTTAAGTTTTGGCGGCGTTGTTTCCGCGCCTACGGGTTCGACTTTTTCACAGTCGGGGAAATCCATGGACTGGACAATAGGCACTTTGCAGGTGAACCAGTGCGGCGAAATAAAATACTGGGTCAATGTGCTGGATCCGGGATGCCCGGCCGGCAACGGAACCGTACAGGATAACAATTCATTTGTCAAAGGCGACAAAGAGGCGCCTGTATCCTCCACATGGGGGGTAACAATTTTATGCGGCTCGCCGACAGATACACCGACCATAGGGGCCTCCGCGACATTTACAAGGACGCCGACATATACTGCGACAAATACGCCGACCTTCAGCCTGACAAGCACGCCGAGTTATACGCCGACGTATACGGGGACAAATACGGCAACGAACACGTCGACAGCGACTTTTACATATACTGCAACTCCAACGGCGACGCCGAGCGCGACAAGAACTTTTACTGCGACAAACACGCCGTCGCCGACGCCGAGCCAGACGCCGTCGCTGACAGTGACAAATACGGTATCGTCAAACACGCCGACCTTTACGCCGACATTCACGGCAACACCGACAGCCTCGC
>PLPI01000067.1 GCA_003159495.1 candidate division FCPU426 bacterium
AATACCTAACTATTTATCTTCCAAATAGTTGCTTTAACGGATTTCAATTGGTGGGATAAAGTTAACATTGGACTTCGCATAATGTATATTATACGGGCGGGTTTTTTACGGAATTGCGTATCAAGTATTTTATACGAAATTAGATTTTTTGTTTTAATCATTGATAGTGAGTCCACAAACGCAAAACTTTTACAATTCTTATATCCTTATAAACCTGGTAAACAAGCCTGTGCTGTATATTAATCCTGCGTGAATATGCTCCGGATAAGTTGCCGACAAGTTTTTCATATGGCGGAGGATTGACAAACGGGTCTTTTTCCAAAATGCGCAGGAGATCTTCTGCCTTGTCCTTAATCCCGGATAGCTTGATTTTTTTTGCGTCTTTCTGGGCCTGTTTAGTAAAGACAAGCTTCCATTTTACCACTTGAGTTCCTTAGAAAGCTTGTTCACTGGCGTTTTCATACCGTTTATTATCGATTCTTTCATCCCCGGAATTGAAGTTAAGTACAACGTTTCCTGAATTGCGCTCCAATCTTCTTCTGAAACGAGCATGGCATTACTGCGTTTCCCCGTTATTTGGACCGGTTCGTGATTCTTGGATACTGAATCCATAAGTTTGTATAGCTGCGCCCTTGCTTTACTAGCGGTTAAAGTCGTCATATTTATCACCTCTTATGTAAAGCGTACCATAAAGCGTACGTATTGTCAACCTTATCAAGTATTAATGTTGAACCTGTAAAGAAGCATTTCAATGCCATAATACTGTAATATTTTGATATATGGTGTTTTTGTTTCATCCGGAATATTCAGCATCCTACCCCATTCAGGCAGCATGCTAATGCTTTTTACTTTTTCATCTTCCCGGACAATTGAACCCCGCCCGTGCCTATGCTTTCGGCGCTGTATTCATCTATAAGCACAACGACCGCTTCGGCAGGCACATTGGTTGCTTCCACCACTGTTTTTGTCAGCTTCTCGATGAGCTCTTTTTTCTTTTCTTTAGTCTGGGGCACAATCGCTAAATGTAAAACCGGCATAATTAAACCTCCTTATAAAATTTTTGTATTGATCACCGATAGTGTGTCCCCCGGCGTTGTTTTAAATTATTTTGTCCGCCCAAAAACTTATTTCCACAAATCAGTCTGCCCCTGCAGGACGCCGTTTTTTTTTCCCGCCGCGCGGGATTTTTTATCCGGTGCCGGGGTTTTTATCAATGCCGTCTTGCTGTTTACGGCAGTTTTCCTTCTGATTATTACCTTAAGCCCCCCCAATGTTGAGGACTCCAGGGATACGACCCTGTTGCCGGAATTCGCAAGTCTTTTTACTATTGAAAACCCCAGCCCGGCCCCGCCGGGAGTCGCGGAAAGTCTTTTTTTCATCTCATAAAAAGGTTCGAATATATTTTCACGGTCCACGATATCTATCCCCGGCCCGTTGTCCTCCACTATGATCTCTTCCGGGCCGACAACCACCTTTATGGAAAGCTTTTTTTCGTTGCTATATTTGAAGGCATTTTCGATCAACTCTTCAAGCACTATCCTTTCCCATTTTTTTAGCTGGACAATATCATGGTCCGTCTTCAGCTCGAAGTTTCTTTTATATACAATCTCGAACATGTTCATCATCTGCCGCAGGTCAAGTTCGTTGGCGGCGACGTTTTCCGACGAGTCAAATGTATCCGGAAAATACCTGTTATCCATACGGGAAAAAAAGAGTATCCTGTCCACCAACTTTTCAACAAGCCCGCTGTTTTGCAATAGCGCCGAGGTGAGTTCCAGAAGCTGTTCATGCGGGGGGTCTGTGCCTATAAGGTTTGAATACCCGCTTATTACGGCAAGGGGGGCGCGCAATTTATCCGATATTTGCGACAAAAATGATACTTTTACCACATTCCTGCCGTAATCCTCGGATATATCCCTGAAAACGAACAGAAAAGAGGCGCCGTCGCCGCCATTATTTGATGTCTTCCTGAATTGCGTCGATATATAAACGGTGGTGGATGTTTCTGTTTCGGGTATTTCAGTTATGAAACCCCCGCTATCGGCATTTTTTTCAAAAGCCCGGCCGTAGTTTACCATGAAAAATTCCGCGAGGTTTGTTGTACGCTCTTTTATCCCGAACATTTTTTCCGCGATCATATTCACATGCTGAACGTAAAAGTTTTCGTCCGTTACGGCAATGCCGTCGGAAATAAGTTCAATGATGCCGATAAGCTTGTCCTTTTCATTTATCTGTCTTCTGAGTATGGACAATCCGGTCTGCGTCCTGACCCTGCTTACCAGTTCGGCTTTGTCAAAAGGTTTTGATATATAATCATCAGCTCCCGCGTTTATGCCCTTGATTATGTGTTCCCTGTCCGCCAGTGCTGTAATAAATATGACCGGTATGGTTCTGGTAATCTCGTTTTTTCTTATCTCTTCGAGTACGCTGTAACCCGACATCAAAGGCATCATTATATCAAGCAGGATCAGGTCCGGTTCGTAAGTCTTAAGGGTTTCAAGCGCGCCTTGTCCGTCCCGGGCGTTTTTCAGTTCATATCCCTCCGGGCCAAGCAGCGCCTCAAGAAGTTCAATGTTTGCCGGGTCGTCATCCACGATTAATATTTTTTCATTCACAACTTAATATCCTTTCATGACCGTCATGCTATTTTTCCGCTTATAACGGCCCTGATCCCGCCTTGATCGCAATTTTCCAGCGTTACGCCGCAGAGCGCCGATTCTGCCAGGGTTTTTGCGATTGAAAGCCCGATACCAACGCCAGTCCTGCTTGCGGGCAGATTTTTGTTAACCTGATAAAAAGGTTCAAATACTTTTTTTAGGTCTTCATCCGGAATTCCCGGGCCGTTGTCCTCCACTATCATCCCGTCCGGTTCAAACCTGACTTTCAACGCCGGATTTTTTCCGTCATTGAATTTTATCGCGTTGTCTATCAGTTCCCTTGCGGCAAGTTCCTGCCAGTATGGTATTCTTACGGGCTCCAGCGGCCCCGTAAAATCGCAGCTTTTTTTATGCTCCAGCATGCACTTCTTTACCGCTTCCCCCGCGTCGAAAAGCACTGTCGTTTTCGTCAGGGATGTGTTTTCTATTTTTACAAAGAACAGGACCCTTTTCATAAGATCCTGCATGACTCCGCTGTTTTGCACAATGGATGCTATTATATCCTTAAGCATATCATCGCTCTCGAAACTGTTGAGCGCCGTCGAATAACCGCTTATTACGGTAAGAGGAACCTGGAATTTATCCGATATAAGTTTCAAAAAACCCATTTTTATCCTGCTTTCCGAATAATCGTCGCTGACATCCTTAAAGACAAAAACATAGGAGCATTGTCCGTTCTCCGGCAGCCCCGTTTTCCGGTATTCAGCGGACAGGTAAAAAGGGCGGCCCGACGCGGTTTCCGGCCTGCCCATGAACAGCTTTCCTTTTTTTGTTTCCCTGTCGATTATGCAGTCATATTTTTTAAGCATAATATCCTCGAGATTCCCGAATTGCGCCTTCATCCCGAACATATCCATGGCCGTCCTGTTCATCTGTTTTATGTTAAAGAGGCAATCGGTCAGGATTGCGCCTTCATCCACAAGGTCCATTACCTCCGCAAGTTTTTCTTTTTCGTTTATCTCGTTTATCTGCCTTCTTAAAACGGATAATTCGGCTTGTGTTTGTACCTTGAAAATAAGTTCCGCCCCGTCAAACGGCCTTGAAATATAATCGTCCGCTCCCGCAGCCAGCCCCTTAAGCCTGTCTTCCCTGTCCGAAAGGGACGAAAGCAGAATGACCGGCACAGTCCTGTTTTTCCCGCTTTCACGGATGGCTTTAAGAACTGAAAATCCAGATATGCCTGGCATGACTATGTCAAGCAGCACCAGATCAGGTTCATTGCCGGACAGGTATTCAAGCGCGGCTTCACCGCTTCCGGCTTTTACAATTAAATAGCCTTCGGGGTTGAGCAGCGCGTCAAGCAGTTCCATATTTACGGTTTCATCTTCCACTATCAATATTTTTACAGCCATTTTTAATATCTCTCCTCGCAGTTTTGCTCCAATTTTATTGTCTTTTGCCCGGCGCCGCATTCCCGGATCGCGTGTGCTTTTTATTTCAATAACATCGTCAGGCCTTTTTTGCAAAAGTCATGCAATCCGCATTTTCCCTCTTTGAAACATTTCATGTACCCACCTCTTTTCAAATTTTTTATGGCGGATAATTTTAATCCGCAAAATTCATTAATTCCTTATTGAACTTATCTTTTTCCTCGTAGAACAGGCCGTGTCCGCTGTTTTCAAACTTCACCAATTTTGAACCTTTTATTCCATCCGCCATTGCTTCCGCCAGAGCAAACGGGCATATCTTGTCCTGTGTAGAATGGAAGATTGCAGCAGGAACTTTGATCTTATCCATATCTTCGCGCAGGTCTGCATCCCTCAGGGCAACAAGGCAGGCTGCAGTTGCTTGAGGAGAAGCTTCCATGCCCATATTGTGAAACCACCCGGCAAGCTTGGGGCTGACCGCATTTTCCGATTTAAAAAATATCTTGCCAAAATCTTCGTTAAGTTTTGCCCGGTCCGTATAGCACGTTTTAATCAATTCATCAACCGCTTCTGGGGCAAGGCCGTATGGAAAACCTGTTTTTTTGGTAAAGCTGGGAGCCGCCGCTCCAAAAAGAGCCAGTTTGGATACTCCAGCGCCTTTATGGCGTGCCATGTAGTGCAAGCAAATAGCTCCTCCCATTGAATGGCCGGCCAGTGTAATATCACTTAAATTAAGCTTTTCGATTACACTTTTTAAATCATCGGCAAATACATCATAATTGTATTCGCCCCATGGTTTTGACGACTTTCCAAAACCACGCATCGTAATTCCTATGCAGCGAAAGTTATGCAGCGGCAGTTGTGTAAACTGATATTCGTACATTTCGTGGCTCAGCGGCCATCCCGGAATAAATACAATAGTCTTTCCCTTTCCCCAGTCCCGTATATGTAAATTTATGTCCGGTTCAATTTCAATAAATTCATTTTTTTTCACAAATTGCTCCTCTCAAAATTTATTAATGTCGTTTATATATGCTATTTTCCGAAACGATTTTTCATAGCAAAATTCCAGTTAACTATTTTCCAAGTGGATAATAATATTTGCAATGATTTTTAATAATGATTATTTCAATTCTTTAAATCCGGATTTTGCCGCTCCGCAGTTGGGACAAACCCATGTATTTGGAATTTGTTCAAAAGACGTTCCCGGGTTGACTCCTTTGCCAGGGTCGCCTTTTGCCGGATCATACACATATCCGCAAGCTGTACATTCCCATTTGTTCATTAGTTATTCTCCTTTTTATAAGTTACAAAACGATTAAATTACTTAACAGGCGTTGTCATATCGGCCAGAATTGCTTCAAGGTCCTGTTCATGCGTAATCTCTTCCTCAAGTATCTCGAGTACGATTTTACAAGTAACCGCGTCCTTTCCGTTGATAAAATCAAGTATCTTCTTGTATGTCATAATCGCGCAGTGCTCGCCTTTTATGTTCTGCTCAACGAGTTTTTTGGTATCAGGATCCGAAGGCGCTTCATAACCGCAGCCTGATTCTTTTATCAACTCCTGCGGCGATATAAGAGGCGTGCCTCCAAGGATTATGATACGGTTTGTCAGCATTCCCGCGTGTTTCAACTCCTCATTTGCATGCTCCTCTAATTCCCCGGCTATAATCCCTCTCATTCTTCCAACCGCAACCTTTGAGCCAATCCAGTACTGATAGTAAGCCAGCCATTCGTCCGCATATGCTCTTTTAAGCATTTTTAACAGTTCATCCACATTTACTCCGACAATTTCTCTTGCCTTTGTTCCCATTTGAAATCTCCTTTAATAATATTCTTTGAATTTTTGGTAAATAATTCTAACATTCCGCGCATTTTTTGCGATTGCCTTAATTTAATTTTGTCAGCTTCTCCTTTCTCTTTTCAATATTAAACTTCCTTCTAAAAGATTGCGCTCTTTTGGTGTCTGTCATGCTTTTTTATACTACTTAAGTTTATCCAATGAAGCTTTGATAAATGCCGGAATATCCGCGGGATAGCGGCTCGAAATGAAATTTCCATCCTCCACCACTTCCTGGTCAAGATACTCAGCGCCGGCATTTTTAATATCCTGAATTATGGATTTCCAACCTGTAACCCTGCGTCCTTTTAGCAGGTCCGCGGTAATCAATAGCTGGGCCCCATGGCAAATAAACAAAATTGGCTTACCTGTCGCGGCAAATTGTTTCACGAAATCGACTGCCTCATCATGACTCCTCAGCAGATCCGGAGAATATCCGCCGGGTATAAAGAGCGCGTCAAAATCATCGGCAACCACGTCGCTGACCGCTTTTTCTACTTTAACCTTGATTCCGGCCTTTTCTCCTTGAACAATTCCTTTTTTAATTCCCAGATGAACGAGTTCGTGGTTTGCCTTCTTAAAAGCAACAGCCGGTTTTTCATACTCCGAATCTTCAAACATGTTTTCAATCAAAACACCAATCTTAGCCATATCATCCTCCTTTATCACTTTCTAAAATTTTATAAATGCCATAAACTAAATTAAGGATCACAATTTTTTTATTCCGTTTTCAGCGCCGCTAATAAAGTAACTATTCCCGAAAACATTACAGCCATGACACATACAAAATTTTTTTCGTAAATTATTCCTCCGTTAAAAAAAATTATATTTATACGATTAGCCTCAACCTCCCAGGGTGACATCCTGATCATTGTACCAATTCAGCGCTTTATAAAAATGCTCGGGGTGAAAATCCGGCCAATAGTCATCCAACACATAGAAATCCGAATAAATAGATTGCACTGGAAGGAAGCCGCTTAAACGTCTTCTGCCGCCCCACCGTATAATCAAATCCATTCTAGAAACATCAAAAGATTTAATGTGGCTCGTTATATTTTTCTGAGTAGTGTCGGCTAACTTCAAATTGTTTAAATCCCACTCCCAGCCATAATTAACTAAAAAATTAACTTTAATGCCCCCTTTGCCAAAGATCTGCCGCGTGGTATATTTATTTAATTCTTTTGGAAACATGGGGGATTCAAAATCGCCAATAACCAACAATTCTGCTGATTCTTTAGATATTAGATTTACAGCGCTTATGCAGGCGTCAGTGAAGGCTTTTCTTTGTTCTGTTGGTCTTTTCGTATTATCAGTAGTAAATCCGTAATAAGTTAATTCCTTAATGCCGGCCTCTTTGCATAATTTAAAAAGCATGAAGCCCGGATCTATGCCAAATTTATAACCTTTTTCTTTCGTCATTTTATTGGCTTCCGCCCATCTTCTGTTTCCATCAGGAATTATTCCAATATGTTTTGGTAATCTCATCACGTTCGCCTCCGGCCGCGTGTATATTATTAACAAATAAAGTAACCTTCAATATACATTTCGTATTTGAGCTTTATTTACTTTTGTTTTGTCAACTTCAACTTTATCTTTGGTGTTTCTTCTTTATCGTATACTATCAACGTGAACATAAAAACCAGCCGGCCCGGTCTCAGTATTCTGTTATGCCTTTAACTATATCGTAGGCCTTATCAATGTACCTGAGAACACGTTTCTGAAGCCCTTTTGCAAAACCATTACTTTCGTCCTGTTTAATATCCTTATATATCTTATTAAGCAGTTCAACTGCCTTTACATAACGATCTGATCTTTTTAGCCCGGTATCAATTGGCGGATGATCCATGATATCTTTTCCGTCGTCAATAGCAGCCTGTTTTATTTCCCCTATGGCCTTATTAATCTCATCTATTGCGCTTAAGGACATGCCGTTTAAAACTTCATCAGGGGTTATCTTATCAAGGTAACCGCGTGCCATGCGCAGGTCTGTCAGGGCATGAAGATAAGTGGGATTTTGGTTATTATTTTTGTCCGAATTATCAGTTAAATCCTTTTTTTCGCCTGACTGGCTGCCGAACATTAATGACAATGTAACCCTCTGCGTGACCCCGAGATCTCCGTAGGGCACAATGGCGTAGTCGACATTAAGGCCTGAAATTTTCACCCCTATGCCTCCGCTTACGCCTTTTAAGCCATCCAGGTCTATGGTGCCGAAACCAGCTTTGTAACCCGCCCTTAAGGCCAGCATCTCCATGTATACGTATTCAACTCCCGCGCTAAGTGAGAATGCGTCCCTAAAAAGATACTGTGAATCAACCGCAAATAGCAGACTGTGCTGCGTTGAATCCAGGGGTTTGATTGCTATGCCCGCTTTTGCGTTCATCGGCAGGGAAAATCCGTCAGCACTGCCCATGTTTTGCATGGTCAGACCGGCCGAGAATATCCCGGCTTTATAAAGCACTCCCGCGTCGGCCGCGAATGCCGCGTTTGACGCGCTGCCCATTGTCTGGCTGATTACCTTTATTGCGGCTCCGCCTGATATGTCGCCAAAACTTATGCCATACCCGAGGCTGCCTCCCAACATATAGGGATAAATAGACTGTGTTGAGATCCCGTATATATCCCTGATCGGAAATTCGCCCAGGTTCATATATGTCACATCCGCGCCTATCGTGCCGTTTTGAAGCGGAAAAGCAAAAAGGAACTGTGAAAACATGGTGTCCATGTACCATTTTGTGTAGGTCAGTGCGGCTTCCGGGTTCCTTATTGTCCCTAATCCTGCCGCGTTCCAGTAAATGGCGCTTGAATCGTCAGCGACAGCCGTAAAGGCCTCGCCCATGCCCAATGCCCGCGCCCCGGCGCCCATATCCAGGATTGGAAAACCGATTGAGGCGCTGTCATTAACAGCCGCAAAAGATACGGTTGTTGCCATCATAAAAGCAAGTAGTAATGTTATTTTTTTCATATGTACCACCTATCTCTCTACCATAAATTTTGATACTTTGAATTTCACGCCTGAATCCGTTGCTTTTATAATATAGAAGTAAATTCCCGGCGAGTACTTGCTGACGTCACAAGCAAAAGAATGCGTTCCTGCCGGAACATAAGCCTGTTCATAAACCGCCACCTGCGTGCCCATGAGGTTGTAAACATATACTTTTATCGCCGACCCGGTGGAGAGCGCGTATGCGAAAGTCACGCTGTTTACTGCCGGCTGAGGGTAAGCTATCGGAACGCATTCGCAGACAAGACATGGCGTGGGTATCGGTGTTTGAGTCTCGGTTATAGTGGGAGTCTGCGTTATTGTGGCCGTATCGGTCACGGTGGATGTTAAAGTCGCCGTATTGACCGGAGTATTTGTGTATGTTGATGTGAACGTCATGGTCGCGGTAGGCGTATTCGTGGCTGTGCCTGTTTCGGTAGCTGTGCGGGTATCCGTAAAGGTAACGGTGAATGTCGGCGTGGACGTGTTTGTCGCAGTCTGCGTCCATGTAGGCGTGTTTGTAGAGGTCTTTGTATCGGTGCCGGTTGCCGTAGGTGTCGATGTAAACGTGGCTGTCGATACCAGCGTATTGGTTTCAGTCACGGTTTTAGTCGCCGTAAACGTGCCGGTCGATACCAGCGTGTTGGTTTC
>PLPI01000120.1 GCA_003159495.1 candidate division FCPU426 bacterium
TAATCACAGAGATAGTAGAATAACAACAAAGGATGATAATATAAAATGAGAGATATAATCACGCTTGCCTGCAGCGAATGCAAACGCAGAAATTACACCCAGACAAAGAACAAAAAGCTCCACCAGGAAAAACTTGAATTAAAAAAGTACTGCAAGTTCTGCAAAAAGCATACCTTGCACAAAGAAACAAAGTAATAAAAAGTAGGCCAGTAGCTCCAATTGGTAGAGCTGCGGTCTCCAAAACCGCGCGTTGGGGGTTCGAGTCCCTCCTGGCCTGCCAGTTTTGAGGAATGCGCTTGGGACTTTTTGGCCCTTGATGCGGGATCAAAAAGCTTCAATATTACGAAAAATGAATAACGGAGCGAAAAATGAAGAAATTGATTCAGTTTTTGAAGGAAGTGTGGCGGGAACTAAAGAACGTCACATGGCCGGGAAGAAAGGAAATAATAGCCTCCACGGTGGTCGTGGTCCTTGTGACGCTGCTTCTCATGATCTATCTTGGCGCTATTGATTTTACCCTGGCAAAGCTCGTGAAAATTATATTTGGTTAAGGAGAACCATGATGGCGAAGAAATGGTACGTTGTCAGCACTTACGCCGGTCAGGAAAACAGCGTTAAGGAGAACCTGGACCAGAGGATAGCGACCTATAATCTTAATGAAAAGATAACGCAGGTCATTATCCCTTCCGAGAATGTGACCGAGATAAAGAAGAAAAAAAAGGTCATCCGGAACAAAAAGTTTTTTCCAGGCTATATCATGGTGGAAATGGACATCGATATAGACAGTGAAGAGGGCAAGGAGATCCTTTACGTATTAAGGCATACTCCCAAGGTCACGGGTTTTGTCGGGACCAAATCAAGGCCGATCCCCCTTACTGACCCGGAAGTGCAGTCAATAATGGACCTTATGGAAGACAGAAAGAAAAAACCGAGGATGGCCTCTTATTTTGAGGAAGGCGAACACGTGAAGATAAACGACGGGCCGTTCATGAATTTTAACGGCGTTGTCGAGGAAGTATCCCCTGAAAAGGGCAAGATGAAAGTGGTTGTCACCATTTTCGGAAGGCCGACGCCTGTTGAGCTTGAATTCGGGCAGGTTGAGAAGATAGTATAAACGGCTTTTAGATCGCGTAGCGGAGGCCGCATGGCGGCTTTCCGTGTGGATCGTAAAAATATTTCAAGGAGAAAGAAGATGGCAAAAGGCAAGAAGTTAATGACGCAGATCAAACTGCAGATCTCGGCCGGAAAGGCCAATCCTGCGCCGCCCGTCGGGCCGGCTCTCGGACAGCACGGCGTGAACATTATGGAATTCTGCAAGCAGTTTAACGACAGGACCAAGGACAGGGGCGATCTTATACTGCCTGCTGTTATCGATGTATTTGAGGACCGCTCGTTTACCTTTATAATCAAGACCCCGCCGGCGTCAGTGCTTTTAAAGAAAGCCGCGAACATAATAAAGGGTTCGGGAGAGTCAGGCAAGGTAAAAGTTGCCAAGGTCACAAAACAGCAGGTGGCCGATATAGCGAAATTAAAGATGCCGGATTTGAATACCACAAAGCTTGAATCCGCGGTAAAAATGATTGAAGGCACCGCGAGGAACATGGGAATTACCGTCGAATAAGTTTTATCCTGCGGGCCGAATAGGCCCGGGATCAATAAAAGGAGAAATTTTTTATGAAAACCAAAGACAGCAAAAGGCACAAGGCTTTAAAGCCGTTAACCGACCCGGCAAAGGTTTATGAAGTAGCCGAAGCGGTGGCGGTCTTAAAGAAGACTGCTACGGCCAAATTTGACGAGTCGGTCGATATTTCGGTAAACCTCGCAAAAAAGCCGGTGCAGGCCGAACAGCAGATAAGGACCACGGTCGCGCTTCCGAAGGGCAGCGGCAAAAAGGTCAGGGTTATCGTGTTCGTGAAGGGTCCCAAGGAAAAAGAGGCTCAGGAAGCCGGTGCTGATTTTATCGGCGCCGAGGATTTGATAGAAAAGATCAGGGCCGGTTGGATGGATTTTGACATCGCGATTGCGACCCCGGATATGATGAAAGATGTAGGTAAACTCGGCAAAATACTCGGAACCAAGGGGCTCATGCCAAATCCGAAATCCGGAACGGTCACGCTGGACGTGGGAAAAGCGGTCAAGGATTTTAAGGCCGGCAAAGTCGAATACAGGGCCAACAAAGAGGGCGTGGTACACGTTCTGGTCGGCAAAGCCTCGTTTTCGGAAGCGGATATAATAGAGAATGTGGAGCATTTTATCAGGACGTTTTTGAAGCTCCCGGCTCTCGCGACAAAGGGGCAGTACGTCAAGACCATGTTCATTTCAACTACAATGGGCGTTTCGATGTCCCTTAATTTCAAAAAGTATTTGTAAAGAGGTGGAAAAAACAATGGCAACCAACAAGCAAAAAAAACAGGTGGTAATAGACGCCGCGGCCGCTAAATTCAAGGACGCAAGCGGTGTTATCATCACAGATTATCAGGGTCTATCGGCGGGCAAGATAAACGAACTCAGAAGGAGCCTGGAAAAGGCGGGAGCGTCTTACAAAGTCATCAAAAACACCCTTACAAAAAGGGTGCTTGACGACATGAAAATAGACGGCAGCCTTAAGCCTTTATTCAGGGGCGTTACAGGGCTTGTTTTCTGCACGGACTATATATCCGCGATAAAGGCCCTGACGGCTTTTATGAAGGCAAACGAGAAGCTCAAGATAAAGGGCGGATATATCGAGGCAAAGGCGGTTTCGGTCGCGGAGATAACGGCTTTAAGCAATGTTCCCACAAGGCCGGAACTCCTCTCGAAATTCGTCAATATCCTCAATTCCCCGATACAGAGGCTTATCAATGTGCTTGACAGGGCCTCAAAGCAGGAAAAGGAAACGGCAAAAGCGGAGCCGGCGGAAACAAAGGCCGCTGAAACAGAAACGGCGAAAGCCGAACCGGTTGAAACAAAGCCGGCGGAGACAGAAGCAGCAAAACCGGAAACAACGGAAACAAAATAATGGAAATTAAATTTTCCAACAAAAACCACACGGAGGTGCCATATTATGGCAATTTCAACTGAAGATTTGTTAAAGGAAGTAGAAAGCTGGACAGTACTCGAACTTAACGAACGCGTGAAAGCGCTCGAGACGAAATTTGGAGTTTCCGCGGCGATGCCGGTAATGGCGGCGGGAGCGGGCGCTGCGGCAGGAGCGGCAGCGGCGGAAGAGCAGACATCTTTTGACGTCGTCCTGACAAACTCGGGGGACAAAAAGATACAGGTCATAAAGGTTATCAGGGAACTTACAAACCTCGGCCTTAAAGAGGCGAAAGAAATAGCCGACACGGCGCCGAAAGCTGTAAAGACCGGCGTTTCAAAGGAAGACGCGGATAAGATTAAGGCTAAACTCGAGGAAGCCGGTGCGACGGTCGAGTTAAAGTAATTTTATCCTTAGGCTATAAAATAATATACAGGAAGGGGCAACTATGGGAAGAGTGAAAGAAAATTCTACCGTTGAAGAAGTCCTGGAAATTCCCGACCTGATGGATATCCAGAAGAAATCCTACAAGGAATTTCTTATGCTGGATACGCCCGCTGACAAAAGGAAGAACCAGGGGCTTCAGGAAGTATTCAACAGCGTATTCCCCATATCCGACTATAACGGTTTTTACACACTTCAGTTTGTCGGTTACGAATTCGGCAAGCCGAAGCATTCTGTTGATGAGTGCATAGAGAGAGGCGAATCATTCGCCGCCTCCTTAAAGGGAATATTCAGGCTGGCCATAAAGGAAATAGACGAGAAAACCAAGGAAATGTCGCTTAAGGAAGCGCCCGAGCAGGCGGTCCACATATGCGATATTCCGCTGATGACCGACCGCGGCACATTTGTTATTAATGGCGCCGAAAGGGTAATTGTCAGCCAGCTGCACCGTTCGCCGGGAGTCTCCTTTGAAGAGGAGGAGGAAGGCGAAGGGTTGATGGGCGCGCCCGTTTATGTGGCCAGAATTGTTCCTTACAGGGGGACATGGCTCGAGATAGAATATGACATAAATGAGATTGTTTATGCCAAGATTGACAGGAAGAAAAGGTTCCCCGTCACCACGGTTCTGCGTGCTATGGGTTATTCAAAAACCGAGGATGTCCTGGGCATATTCTTTGAAAAACAGTCCGTTTCCCTTGACGACAAAGACGTACTCAAAAGAATTCTTTTTGAGGACATCATAGACAAGACCACCGGGGAAATTATCGCGGAAGCGGGCACTGTCATCACCAAGGACACCATCGACAAAATGAAAAAAGTCGACGTTAAAAAGGCCCAGTTCGTGGTGGTTGAAGAGGAAAATCCTTACATTAATATAATCAAGACGCTGAAAAAGGATTCCATCAAGTCCGAACAGGAAGCCCTGATTGAAATACACAGAAAAATGAGGCCGGGAGAACCGGCGACGCTCTCGGGGGCAAAAAATCTTTTTAAGAACCTCTTTTTTGACCACAAAAGATACAACCTGGGCGTTGTCGGAAGGTATAAGCTCAACAAAATGCTCGGGATAACAAAGGAAAAATCCAACAAGACGATAGACGAGCAGGATATAATAGAGACGATTAAAAAATTCTTTGCCATCAACGCGAATGAATTTGAAAAATCGGATATTGACCACCTTGGCAACAGGCGCGTGCGTTCGGTAGGAGAGCTGGTGGAAAACCAGTTCCGCGCGGGCCTTGTAAGGGTGGAAAAGATGATAAGGGAAAGGATGACGATTATCGACATGAAGAACGCCATCCCGGCAAATCTTATCAATCCGAAACCGTTGATAGCGGCAATAAAGGAATTTTTCGGATCATCGCAGCTTTCGCAGTTCATGGATCAGGTCAATCCGCTTGCCGAACTTACGCATAAAAGGCGCATATCAGCGCTCGGGCCGGGAGGCCTGAACAGGGAACGCGCCGGATTCGAAGTCCGCGACGTCCATTACACGCATTACGGAAGGCTCTGCCCCATTGAAACGCCTGAAGGCCAGAACATCGGCCTTATCACATCCCTGGCCACGTACGCCAGGGTGAATGATTACGGTTTCATAGAGACCCCATACCGCAGGGTAAAAAACGGCGTTGTCGCCGGTCCGGATAAGATCGAATACATGACAGCGGATGTTGAGGATAATTACCGCATAGGGCCGTCGGACGTCAAGGTCGACGAAAAGGGGAAAATTCTCGACGTCGCGGTATTGATAAGATGCAAGGGCGACTTCATCATGATGGAACCGGATAAGGTGGATTACATAGACGTGTCGCCGAAGCAGGTCGTGTCAGTTGCGGCCTCTCTTATTCCTTTTCTTGAACATGATGACGCAAACAGGGCCCTTATGGGTTCTAACATGCAGCGCCAGGCAGTACCGCTTTTAAAGACCGAAGGCGCGATCGTCGGAACGGGAATGGAACGCAAAGCCGCCCTTGATTCAGGAAGGGCCGTAGTCGCCAATCATGCCGGTGTTGTGGCTTTTGTCGACGCGGACTGCATAATAATCCTGCGTGACGACAGGGAAGGTTCCTTAAAGGAACGCATGGATGTTTATGAACTGCGCAAGTTCAAAAGGACAAACCAGGATACGACCATAAACGAGAAACCGCGCGTTGAAAAAGGCGCGAGGGTGAAAAAAGGCGACATAATAGCCGACGGCCCTTCAATGGACCACGGCGAACTCGCGCTCGGAAAAAATGTCATTGTCGCGTTCATGCCGTGGAACGGCTACAACTACGAGGATGCCATAGTATTATCCGAGAACATGCTCAAGCGGGATACATACACTTCCGTGCATGTCGAGGAATATGAAGTCGAGGCAAGGGACACCAAGCTCGGGCCCGAGGAAATTACACGCGACATACCGAACGTTTCGGAAGATACGCTGAAAAATCTTGACGCCGAAGGCATAGTCAGGATAGGGGCCAAGGTAAAACCGGGCGACATACTCGTCGGAAAAGTGACTCCGATATCCGGCTCGAACCTTACGCCGGAAGAGAAACTCTTAAAGGCCATATTCGGTTCCAAGGCCGATAATGTGAAGGATACCTCGCTGCGCGTGCCGCCGGGGATCGAAGGCATTGTGATAGACATAAGGGTGTTCGCCCGCAAGGAACGCGGAAAAAGAAAAGACAAGGAAGAGGAAAAGCTTTCCAAGCTCAGGAAGGAAAGGGATATCCAGATACAGGACCTTGATATAAGGCTAAAGGCGCGCCTTAAGGAAATAGATTCCAGCGACGCGGGCAAGGAAGAAAAGAACAGATTAAAGGAAAGCGAACAGGCTTATTTTGACTATATGCAGGAAAAAATCGAGGCCGACTTCAGGGAGAAGAAACAGGTCAAAGGCGACGATCTTCCGCCCGGCGTCATCAAACTGACAAAAGTGCTTATAGCCAAGAAAAGAAAGATATCAGTTGGAGATAAAATATCCGGAAGGCACGGGAACAAGGGAGTAATATCCCGCATTCTTCCGGTCGAGGATATGCCGTATCTGTCGGACGGCACCCCGGTTGATGTTGTTTTAAACCCGCTGGGCGTCCCTTCGCGTATGAACGTGGGACAGCTTATGGAGACGAACCTTGGATTCGCCGGGCTCAAACTCGGGAAATATTACGAGACGCCTGTTTTTAACGGAATGAAAGAAGCCGAACTCAAGAAAATAATGAAAGACGCGCAGATGAACGATTCAGGAAAGACCCTCCTTTACGACGGAAAGACCGGAGAGCCTTTTGCCAATGAAGTCACGGTCGGCGTCATGTATATGATGAAACTCATTCACATGGTGGACGACAAGATCCACGCCCGCTCCATCGGGCCTTATTCGCTCATTACGCAGCAGCCGCTCGGCGGCAAGGCNNGGCGGACAGAGGTTCGGGGAAATGGAAGTGTGGGCGCTTGAAGCTTACGGCGCGGCATACACCCTCCAGGAAATGTTGACGGTAAAATCGGACGACGTCGAGGGAAGAAAGCGCCTGTACGAGGCCATAGTCAGGGGTAAGAATATACCTGAGCCGGGGATACCGGAATCCTTCAATGTACTGGTGAAGGAACTGCAGGGCCTCGCCCTGAACATCGAGCTGGTCAAGAAAAAGACCGGCAAAAAAGAAAATTAAGGGAAGGAGAGGCGAATAAATGGCGAAAGATAAAAAGTCGAAGAAGAAAGACAAGGGAATAAATCTTGAAATGGCCGTTGAAGCACCAGCCGCTCCTCTTAACCTGAGTGAATTATTAAAGGGTAAAGAAGAGCCGGGTAAGGTAAAAGAGCTGGATTTTAACGCCATGAGAATATCAATAGCGTCGCCGGAAATGATCAGGCAGTGGTCTTTCGGAGAGGTGAAAAAACCCGAAACTATCAATTACAGGACATTCAAACCGGAATTTGAGGGATTGTTCTGCGAGAGGATATTCGGGCCGACCAAAGACTATGAGTGCGCTTGCGGAAAATACAAGAAGCAGCGTTACAAGGGCGTTGTGTGCGACAAATGCGGCGTCGAAGTGACCGAAGCAAAAGTCAGAAGGGAACGCATGGGGCACATAGAACTTGCGGTTCCAGTCGTTCATATATGGTACCTGAAGGGTATCCCTTCGAAGCTGGCTTATCTTCTCAACATTTCCGCAAGGAACCTGGAAAGAGTCATTTACTATGAAAATTACATAGTGCTCGATCCGGGAACCGCGACGGATGTAAAAAAATACGAGCTTTTGAACGAGGATGATTACATAAGGATCAAGGAAAAATACGCCGACACGATCAATATCAAGATCGGCGCGGACGCAATAAAGGCTCTGCTCAAGGAAAAGGACATTGACAAGCTCGCAAAGGATTTGAGAAAAGAGCTGGTAAAAACGGTTTCCCTGCAGAAGAAAAAAGATATAATCAAAAGGCTCAAAGTCGTGGAGGCTTTCAGGAAATCCATGAACAAACCCGAGTGGATGATACTGGATGTTATCCCGGTAATCCCGCCTGAACTGCGCCCGCTGGTGCAGCTTGACGGCGGCAGGTTCGTAACGTCGGATTTGAATGACCTTTACCGCAGGATAATCAACAGAAACAACAGGTTAAAAAAATTAATTTCGATAAATTCCCCGGAATTGATTATCAAGAACGAAAAAAGGATGATCCAGGAAGCCATAGACGCCCTGTTCGACAACGGCAGGCGCGGGCATCCGGTAAGAGGGGCAAGGAACAGGCCGTTGAAATCCCTTTCGGATATGTTAAAGGGAAAACAGGGCCGTTTCAGGCAGAACCTTCTTGGAAAACGCGTCGACTATTCCGGACGTTCGGTGGTCGTCGTGGGCCCGACACTGAAGCTTTACCAGTGCGGCCTTCCGAAAAAGATAGCGCTTGAACTTTTCAAGCCTTTTATCATTAATAAAGTGCAGGAGATAGGCTACACCATAAAAAGCGCGAAAAAAATGGTCGAGAATGTCAGGCCCGAGGTCTGGGATATACTCGAGGAAATACTCGTCGACCACGTTGTGCTTTTAAACCGCGCGCCGACGCTTCACAGGCACTCGATCCAGGGTTTTGAGCCGATACTCGTAGAGGGCAACGCCATAACGCTGCACCCGCTTGTATGCGGCGGGTTCAACGCGGACTTTGACGGAGACCAGCTTGCCGTCCATGTGCCGCTTTCTTTTGAGGCGCAGACAGAGGCAAAACTTCTCATGCTCGCGCCGCTCAATATTCTTGACCCTGCATCGGGAAAGCCGATTATCGTGCCGAACCAGGACATCGTGCTCGGCCTTTATTTCCTTAACAAAGAAAAGCTCAACAAGCCCGAGATAAAGAAAGTATTTTATTCTCCGGAAGAGGCGCTTATCGCCTATGATCATGAGGCTATAGGCCTGCACGAATCCATCGTGGTCAAGATGAAATCCAAAAAGGTGGAAACCACACCCGGCAGGATAATCTTTAACAGGATACTTCCGCCGCAGATGGAATTTGTCAACGATAAGATGGATAAAAAACAGATAGGCAAACTTGTCGGGCTGATATTCGAACGTTATGGATCAAACGTGGCGGCCGAAGTGCTCGACAAAATGAAAGATCTTGGATTTAAACACGCGACGCTGGCCGGATTTACAATAGGCATCAACGACCTGCTTATTCCCAAGGAAAAGGATGAAATAGTAAAGAAAGCGGACAGGGAAACGCTCGCGATCCGTAAAAGGTATGATGACGGTATCATCACCGAGGGCGAGCGCTACAATACTATTATTGACAAATGGACGACCGCTACGGATAAGGTGGCGGATTACATGATAAAGGAACTGGCCCAGGACCAGGACGGATTTAATCCGGTCCACATGATGGTCGACTCGGGCGCCAGGGGTTCAAAGCTGCAGATAAGGCAGCTGGCCGGCATGAGGGGACTCATGGCCAAACCGCAGAAGAAAATGACCGGAGGAATCGGCGAAATCATCGAAACCCCGATCAGGTCGAATTTCAGGGAAGGGCTTTCCGTGCTTGAGTATTTCATTTCAACACACGGAGCGCGCAAAGGGCTTGCTGATACCGCCCTGAAGACCGCTGAAGCGGGATACCTCACAAGAAGGCTTATCGATGTTGCGCAGGACGTTATCATAACGGAGAACGACTGCGAAACAATCAACGGAATAAACGTCATGGCCATAAAGGAAGGCGGCGAAATGATAGAGCCGCTCTCCGACAGGATAGTATGGCGCACGGCGGTGGACAATGTCGTTGACCTTATCACCGACGAAGTGATAATAAAGGCCAATGACCTGATAACACCGGAAATAGCCAAAAAGATAGAAGAGGCGGGCTACGAGAGAATACGGGTGCGTTCTGTATTGACATGCGAGGCAAAGACCGGTTGCTGTTCAAAATGCTACGGAGCCGACCTTACGACAGGAAGACTTGTGGAACTTGGCGAGGCAGTCGGTATCATTGCGGCGCAGTCAATCGGCGAACCTGGCACGCAGTTGACCCTTCGTACCTTCCACGTCGGCGGAACGGCTTCGCGCGTCGTTGAACAGTCGGAATTAAAGGCCAAACATGACGGATTTGTAAGTTTTGCGAATATGAAATTCGTATCCAACGCCGCGGGCGACATGATCGTGACGAACAGAAACGGTGAAATATCGGTATTTGACGAAAAGCATGTGGAACGCGAACTCCATCACATAGCTTACGGCACCATTCTGAAAGTAAAGGACGGCGGCGCCGTTAAAAAGGACGACACGCTGGGATTATGGGATCTTTATAATATCCCGATTTTTACGGAAAAAGAGGGCAAGGTCCAGTTTGATGATATTATCGAAAACGAGACCATGATAGAACAGGCCGACGCCGCTACGGGAACGCTCGGAAAATTTATTGTGGAATCGCGCGATAAAAAGAAATATCCCCACGTTAACGTTGTTGATTCCAAAGGCGACGTTCTCGCATCATATTCGATACCGGTGGGCGCAAGGCTTGAGGTCGAAGACGGCCAGAAAGCAACCGCGGGGCAGATACTCGCGAAGTTCCCCAGGGAACTTTCAAAGACACGCGACATCACAGGCGGACTGCCGCGTGTTGCGGAACTCTTTGAGGCGCGCAGGCCCAAAAACCCGGCTATTATTTCCGAAATCGAGGGAAAAGTCAGGTTTGAAGAGTCATCTTCCGGCGTGCGCAAGATAATAATAAAGAACGACTCCGGAACCGAGAGGGAATACCAGATACCGCACGGAAAATATGTCAACGTGCGCGAGGGTGATGAAGTGTCCGGCGGGGAACAGCTTATCGACGGCAACATCAACCCGCACGACATACTCCAGGTTCAGGGAGAAAACGCGGTTCAGGAATACCTTTTGAACAAGGTCCAGGAAGTTTACCGCCTTCAGGGTGTTTCCATTCATGACAAGCATATAGAGGTCATAATACACCAGATGATGAAAAAGGTGCGTATCGACGAACCGGGCGACACGAAATTTCTCATTGACGAGCAGGTGGACAGGTTTGAGTTTCAGATAGAAAATGACAGGATGGAAAAAGAGAAAAAGGCGCCGGCAAAGGCAAAACCGCTTCTGCTTGGTATCACGAAGGCCGCTCTTTCGACAGAATCATGGGTGTCGGCAGCGTCCTTCCAGGAGACCACAAGGGTATTGATTGACGCCGCGGTTAACGGCAAGATCGATATGCTCAAGGGCCTCAAGGAAAACGTGATTATCGGCCATCTGATATCGGCCGGAACAGGCGTAGCCGAATTTGCGAAGTTTAAAAAGGTCGAGCGCAAAAAAGTAAAAAGGTCCAAAAAGGAAGACGACGATGGCTTGGCGGCCGAAGAGGAAACGCCGGTTATTGAAGATTTAAAGGAAGAAAGCAAGGAAGAATAGGAAAAATCAGATATCGGGGCCCGGTGAAAACCGGGCCCTTTTTGTTTGCGGGTAAGATGCCCGGGAAAATAAAACAGGATGGATTACATGAAAAGGACGATAATAATACTCGCCTGCACTTTTTTTGCCGCGGGCATGGTTATAGGGTATTTCAGGGAAACAACAAGCGTCACGCATCCTCCGATGGACCAGATCATTGTCTCCATAATCGGCGGCGGCATCATTTATTCCATTATGGGCGCCGGGGTCTGCCTTATATTCGTTCTGCCTGTTTATCTAATGTGGAAGAAAAAAAAGGATGAAAAAGAGGGGGAATGAACCGTGCCCGGCTGATTTTTCAATGGACAACCGGTTTTTATGCAATTATAATAGCCTTATGGGAAACATAAAATATGAAGCAAAAAACAGGACATTCAGGTTAACGGCCGGCAAGTCCATTTATTGTTTCGGGGTAAACAGGGAAGGCGCCCTTGAACATATCTATTTCGGAAAAAACACAAAGAAGATTAAACCCGAGCGTTTTTCCCGGTTTGGCTACCACGATTCCGACCGCAGGCAGAATATGCTGCCTGAAGTTGAAATTTATGACGGGCGGAATGTCTTTGAAAACACCGTAAAAGCCTCATTTTCGGGCGGGATACGCATGGCCCGGTGCGTTTATTCGGGGCATAAAATCAAAAACAACACACTTGAGATACTATTGGCTGACGGGCCCCGGGGGCTTTATGTAACGCTTCGTTACACGGTATGGCCCGGATGCGGTCTCATAGAAAAATCCATCTGCGTGAGGAATGTTTCCAAAAAAAACACCGTAACACTGGAAAATTGTTTTTCAGGGTCGCTTGTACTTCGCCCCGGGGAATACAAGCTCGGATATCTATCAGGCGCATGGGCAAAGGAATGTAACCTCACGGTTGAGAAGCTTAATCCCGGTAAAAAAGTTTTGGAGAGCAGGGGGGGCAATTCGGGGCACATATACAACCCGTCGTTTTTTATCACCGGGAATGAACCTATATCTGAAGAATCCGGTGAGGTTTATTTCGGACAGCTTCTGTGGAGCGGCAATTTCAAGTTTGTTTTTGAAAAAAGGTTCCACGGCGCCGTGGTTTTCCACGGCGGCATAAATGATTTTGATTCGGATATAATATTAAAGCCCGGCAGCGAATTTACGACGCCTCCGATGATACTGGGGTTTTCGGGAACGGGGCTGGGTGATATGAGCCGCAGGCTCCATGACTTTTACAGGGATATAATAATGCCGGAACCGAACAGGGGGAAAATACCGCCTGTCCCGGTAAACAGCTGGGAAGGCTTTTACTTTAAGATAAATGAAAACAATTTAAAACTGCTGGCTGATAAGGCTGCCGGTGCCGGAGCGGAAGCTCTTGTCATAGACGACGGCTGGTTCGGGAAAAGGAACAGCGATAAAACTTCGCTGGGAGACTGGGAAACTGACTTGACAAAGTTTCCGTCCGGAATGGAGCGCACGGCGGAGTATATAAAATCAAAGGGGCTTAAGTTCGGCATCTGGATAGAGCCTGAGATGGTAAGCCCGGAAAGTATGCTTTACGGAAAACATCCGGACTGGGCCTACAATTATAAGGGTATCAAAAGCAGCCTTATGCGAAACCAGCTGGTTTTAAATATTACAAAACCCGCGGTAAAAGAGTTTGTAAAAAATCTGTTAAAAAAAATAACGCTGGATTACGGCGCTGATTTTGTAAAATGGGATATGAACAGGTACATAAGCGAGGCCGGCGCGGACAACCTGGCGGCGGGAAAGCCGGTCTGGGTTGACCATGTAAGGAGCCTTTACGGGCTTATGGACGAATTAAGGAAAATGAAACCCGGAATAATACTCGAAGGCTGCGCCGGCGGCGGGGGAAGGTTTGACGGCGGCATGCTTAAATACGCCGACTGCATATGGACGAGCGACAATACAGACGCATCCCGCAGGCAGTTCATCCAGCACGGCGTATCGCTTTTTTATCCGGCGCGCGCCATGGATTCCCATGTAAGCGACATACCAAACTGGTTCACGCATCTGTCCATCCCGCTTTCGTTCAGGCTGGCAGCAGCCATGGCTGGAAATTTCGGGATACAGGCGAACATACTGAAATGGGGCCCGGGTGAATTCAATGAATTAAAAAAGGCGGTCGCGCAGTATAAAAGAATAAGGGATATAGTTTTCTTTGGCGGACTTTACAGGCTCATTTCCCCATATGAAAGCACAACCCCTGCGCTTATGTACGCGTCAAAGGACGGGGCCAGGGGTGTTGTTTTTGTGTATAATCTTGGCAAAAAGAGGGTTTTCAGGGTATATCCGCGAGGGTTGCAAAGAAAGCTTGTCTACTATGTAAGTGAAGCTGACAGCCTGAAAACCAGGAGGCTCAGCGGAGCTTTTATCATGGACAAAGGGCTGCCGGTGCGTTTTATGAATATTTACGACAGCGTTATTGTTGAACTGGACGCAGCCGTGAAATTAAAAAAGGGGTGAATGGCGTGAAAAAATATGTTGTGTTTTTTGTGGTTTTTGTTTTGATATCGGTGAATGCGCTTGCCGACATGATATATTTAAAGGACGGGAAGGTGCTGGATGCATATATTGTTGAACGCACTTCGGCATACGTCATTGTTAATGACGGCACCAGGAATATTAAAATCCCGACTGCCAACCTCAAGGGCATAAAGAAAAAAATCCAGGAAAATTTCCCGGTTGGAACTCCAACACCGGCCTCCTCCTCCGGCGGAGCGGTAATGACAGCCGCGGGAGAACCAAACGTGCAAAACGGGCCGTCATTCAAGCTTGTACCCAGCGACGACGAACTTAAAATCGCTGAATATGAGGGATATATAGGATTGTCGGCAATTGAACCGGAAGTTGAAAAGATGAGCAATGAAATGAGCCAGATGAAGGTGATAATGGGAATGGAACTGGTACTCATTGCGGTCGGAGTGGTTGTTGTTTTTGTAAAAAAGTAATTGAATTTTAACCGGGGTGGAACGTGAACAGAAAAATTATCTTTGCGGCCATGCTGGCCGCTTTATTTGTCCAGGGGTGCGCATTAAAGTTTGCCCTGGAGAAAAAACCCGATATTTCCGGATTAACGGCGGCCCTTGATGTAAAATGTGTAAAACAGCAAAATGACGCCATGTGCGGCCCGGCTTCGGCGCAGATGGTGGCTGATTATTACGGATTGACTTTAAATTCATCGGTGCTGGCGGAACTGGGCGGCGAGGCAAAAAACGCAGGGGGTATAACGGCGGCAAGCATGAAGGAACTTTTTACATCGTCGGGGTTTGACGCCGCTGTATTTCCCGGAAAACTGGACGGTTCATTTCAGGGTTTATACAGGAACCTTGATAAAAAAAGGCCAATAATAATACTTTTAAGTCCGGTTAAGGGCGCCATAGGCCATTATGTGGTTGTATGCGGGTATAATGCGCAAAAAAAACTCATTGAAATAATGGACCCGGTCAAGTGCCTTAATATTATGGACAATGATGATATGGTCCGGGAATGGGGGAATTCAGGAAACCTGACAATTCTGGCGCTGCCGCAGTAGATCATTTATTAACGCTCCCATGCCTTGCTTTAACACACACATTTATTTTCACCGTTTCAGAGCGGCAGTAAGAAATTGAAAATTTGAGTGCCGGCATAATAGCTCCGGTGGTTTATATGACCAACCAGAACAACAGCCGGTACGGCCTGTAAAATCTCGAAAAAAAAATAAATAAAAATATTTTGGTTTTACAATGCAAAAACGGGAAATTTAAAAAAAAATTATTTTTTATAGAACAGGGCGGATTTTATTTATGGAAGCGCCGGGAGGACGGCTCTATAAAAAACCTTTAAAATAAGGGGTTTATCGGGACACGGGTTGGCGGAAAATTTGGCCCCAAAGAAACGCAGGGGCGTAAAAAAATAAATAAACTTTGTGATTGACAAATATCTATATTTTTATATAATACTCTGGCGTTTTTAGAAAAGGCTCTTTTAAGCCGATTTAATTGGTCATATTAATATGAATGCCAAAAGACGGTTAAGAGTTTTTTTCTGCCGTCTTTTTTTTTATTTTAATAACGCAAATTTTTTAAAGGAGGCAAGAGTTTGCCTACAATTAACCAGCTTGTAAGAAGGAAAAGAAATAAAGTAAAGATGAAAACGAGCGCGCCGGCTTTAAGGCAGTGCCCGCAGAAACGCGGAGTATGCACCAGGGTATATACGGTGACGCCGAAGAAACCGAACTCTGCTTTGAGAAAAGTCGCAAGGGTGAGGCTTACGAACAAGCAGGAAGTTACATGTTATATTCCGGGTGTCGGGCACAATCTCCAGGAGCACTCGATAGTGCTCATCAGGGGCGGCAGGGTGAAAGATCTTCCCGGCGTCCGCTATCACATAATCCGCGGGTCGCTCGATACGCAGGGCGTGGCCGACAGGAGAAAGAGCCGTTCCAAATACGGCGCAAAGGCTCCCAAGAAAGAAAAGAAAGCATAAGTCTTGTGAACGCGGGAATAGAAATATAAACCGACAGAAAATAAAGGAGTAAGAAGATATGCCAAGAAGAAAAAGAACGGTAAAAAGGGATGTTGATCCTGATTCGAAGTATAACAGCGAGCTCGTAATGAAGCTTATTAACTGCATAATGTACCAGGGCAGGAAAGCCACGGCCGAGGCCATAGTATATAACGCTTTTGGCGTTATTGAAAAACAGGGCAAGGATCCGATAGCCACTTTTAAACAGGCCATGGAGAACATAAAGCCCCTGATGGAGCTCAAGACACGCAGGATCGGCGGCGCGAATTACCAGATACCCGTCGAGGTTGCTCCCGAGCGGAGACAGTCGCTTGCCATCCGCTGGCTCATCAACGCGGTGCGTGAGAGAAAAGAAAAGAACACATATGAAAAACTTGCAAATGAAATACTGTCCGCCGTCAACAATCAGGGCGGAGCGATGAAGAAAAAAGATGATACGCATAAAATGGCCGAAGCAAACAAGGCTTTTGCCCACTACCGCTGGTAGCGCTGGAGTTTTAGTTTTTTAACTGCAATTGTAAATAAAAAAATATCAGGAGAATATGCAGAATGGCGAGAGATTTTTCGTTACTCAATACCAGAAATATAGGAATAATGGCGCACATAGACGCGGGCAAAACAACGCTTACGGAGCGCATCCTTTATTACACGGGAAAGACGCATAAAATAGGCGAGGTTCATGAAGGCGCCGCAACAATGGACTGGATGGAACAGGAGCAGGAGCGCGGAATCACAATCACTTCTGCCGCCACTACCTGCATCTGGAAAGAACACTGCATAAATATCATAGACACACCGGGACACGTGGATTTCACGGTCGAAGTTGAAAGGTCCCTGCGCGTGCTGGACGGAGCAATAACTGTATTTGACTCTGTCAACGGCGTCGAACCCCAGACGGAAACTGTCTGGCGCCAGGCGAATAAATACAAAGTTCCCAGGATAATATTTTTCAACAAAATGGACAGAGTCGGAGCCGACTTCTGGATGTCGCTGGGCACCGTGGAAGAAAAGCTTAACGCAAACCCGGTTCCGTTATGCCTGCCCATCGGCGCGGAAGACAAGTTCGCTGGGATAGTGGATCTGATTAAAATGAAGGAAATAATCTGGCATAACGAAGAGCTCGGCGCCAAATATGATTATAAGGACATTCGTCCCGAATTCATGGAAGATGCGAAAAAGTGGAGGGAAAAGCTTGTTGATTCCGTCGCCTCCTTTGACGACACGCTTATGGAACTGGCGCTTGAAGGAAAAGAACTGCCCGAGGATCTCCTGAAAAAAGCGATCCGCAAGGCGACGCTTGAATTTAAAATAGTTCCGGTTCTCTGCGGAACAGCTTTCAAAAACAAGGGAGTTCAGCCCCTGCTTGACGCGGTCGTGGATTATCTGCCGTCGCCTCTTGACATTCCGCCGGTCGAGGGATTTGACCCGAAGCATGTCGATGCCGAGGGAAAAGACCTTCTGGTTTCCAGAAAGCCGGATGATTCCGATTACTTCTCCGCGATAGTATTTAAAATAATGTCGGACCCGTTCGTGGGAAGGCTGACATACTTCAGGATATATTCCGGTAAGATATCATCCGGTTCATATGTTTACAATTCCACAAAGGATAAAACCGAGAGGATAGGCCGTCTTATAAGGATGCATGCCAATCACAGGGAAGAGATAAAAGAAGCCTTTACCGGCGATATCGTCGCGGGTATAGGCCTTAAAGATTCAATAACGGGCGACACTATATGCGTTGAAGACCATCCAATAGTCCTTGAAAAAATGATATTCCCGGAACCGGTTATTTTCGTGGCCGTGGAGCCGAAAACCAAGGCCGACCAGGAAAAGATGGGCCTTGCTCTGAGCAAGCTGGCCGAAGAGGATCCGACTTTCAGGGTCAGGACGGATGAGGAAACGGCGCAGACCATCATATCGGGAATGGGCGAACTCCACCTTGAAATCATCGTGGACAGGATGAAAAGAGAATTTAAGGTCGAAGCCAATGTTGGAAAACCCGAGGTATCATACAGGGAGACAATTTCGACAAAAGCCGAAGCCGAAGGAAAATATATAAGGCAGACGGGCGGACGCGGCCAGTACGGACACGTATGCCTCGAGCTTGAGCCCCTTGAACGCGGTAAGGGTTATGAATTTGTCAACGATATCGTCGGAGGCGTCATACCCAGGGAATATATCCCGGCAATTGACAAGGGCATACAGGAAGCCATGTCCATAGGAGTTATCGCCGGCTATCCCGTAAAGGACATAAGGGCCATTATTAATGACGGTTCATTCCATGAAGTCGACTCGTCTGAAATGTCGTTTAAGATAGCGNNGGCTTCCATGGCGTTCAAGGACGCTTTCAGAAAAGCCAACCCGCAGATACTCGAGCCTATAATGGACGTTGAGGTTGTAACCCCGGAGGATTTCATGGGGGATATAATAGGAAATTTAAGCTCGAGGCGCGGCAGGATAGAGAACCTTGAAAAAAGGGGAAAGATGACCCACATCAAATGTTTTGTCCCGCTCGGGGATATGTTTGGATACGCCACAGACCTGCGCTCAATGAGCCAGGGGCGCGCGAGCTACACTATGCAGTTCTCCAAATACGAGCCGGT
>PLPI01000144.1 GCA_003159495.1 candidate division FCPU426 bacterium
CACGAGGGGCTGGAGATGATTGCCAGCGAAAACTTCGTCTCCGAGGCGGTGCTGGAGGCTGCCGGCTCCGTTTTTACGAATAAATACGCCGAAGGATATCCCGGAAAAAGGTTTTATCAGGGTGTGGGCAATTCGGATGATATAGAACAGCTCGCAATTGACCGGGCGAAAAAATTATTCGGGGCGGAGCACGCCAATGTTCAGCCCCACTCCGGGTCACAGACAAACCAGGCCGTATATCTCGCCGTGCTCAAACCCGGCGACTCGCTGCTCGGCATGAATCTGGCGGCTGGCGGACATCTTACCCACGGAGCGCCCGCGTCGTCATCGGGCAAGCTGTACCAGGCGCATTCTTACGGGGTAAATAAGGACACATTCCTCCTTGATTATGATGAAATATTAAAAACAGCGCAGGAAGTAAAACCGAAAATAATAGTGGCGGGAGCCAGCGCTTATCCACGCGCGATTGATTTTAAAAAGTTCAGGGAGATTGCGGATTCCGTCGGGGCGCTTTTGCTCGCCGATATGGCGCATTATGCCGGGCTCGTGGCCGCGAAGCTTTATCCGGACCCGGTGCCTTACTGCGATTTTGTCACTACGACCACCCATAAAACACTGCGGGGGCCGCGCGGGGGGCTGATTTTATGCAAAGAAAAATATGCCAAGGCAATTAACTCCGCGGTATTTCCCGGGTTGCAGGGAGGGCCGCTCATGCACGTGGTGGCGGCAAAGGCAATTTGCTTTGGAGAGGCCATGAAGCCGGCTTTCACGGAATACCAGCGGCAGGTTATAAAAAATGCGCAGGTGCTGGCGCAGGAGCTTATTAATAAGGGATACAAAGTGCTCACCGGCGGGACGGACTGCCACCTTATACTGGTCGACCTGAGGGTGAACAATCTTACCGGAAAAGACGCCGCCCTGGCCCTTGAAAAAGCCGGGATTACGCTGAACAAAAACGGCGTGCCCTTTGATACCCAGAATCCTTTTATAACCAGCGGCATCAGGATAGGAACGCCGGCCATAACGACGCGCGGAATGAAAGAAAAGGAAATAACGCTTATTGCGGGATGGATCGATGATGTTTTGAAGAATATAAACAACGAGGCTGTTATAAAAGCGGCCGGGGAAAAGGTAAAAAAACTTTGTTCGCGTTTTCCCGTGTACAACAAATAATCACAGCCGGTATCCGGAAAAAAACCACATGAGGTTAAAATGACAGCCAAGAAGTATCTGGACAAGATTATAGAACTCAGCCTTATCGCGATTGTCATACTTGTGCCGGTTGTGTTTTATACAAGGACAAACGATGTTTTTGAAATAAACAAACTGCTGGTTTTTAAGATGTTCCTGCTGGTAATCGCGGCGGCATGGATAATATCGGCCCTTATGGACAGGAAATTAACACTTGCCGGGTCGGACTTCGATTTTCCCCTGATAGGTTATTTTGCCGCGTGCGTGCTTTCCACGGTGGTAACACGCAATTTATTCCTTTCGATTTTCGGTGTTTACGAGGATTTTGAGGGGATAATCACGATAATATTTTATTTTCTGTTATATATTGTAACGGTGAATTTTGCGAAGAAAACATCCACAATATACAAGTTATTTACGGCGATGCTTGCGGCCACTCTTATAATAAGCGGATACGGCCTTTCACAGAATTTCGGGTACGATTTTGTGATGTGGAACCCGGCCACTTACAGCCCGGAAAGGTTCTTTTCCACGCTGGGCAACCCCAATTTTCTCGCGGCATACCTTGTGGAGACCATTCCGGTTCTTTTTATGATGTTTTTTATCACGCGTAAGATAAATAAAAAAGTTATCATTCTTGTGGTCCTGCTCATGGCGGCGGTCGTGTTGTTTTTGACAAAATCCAGGGCGGGAATGCTGAGCTTTATCGGTACCGTTGTGATAATAGGCGCTTACACAATTTATGACGCGAAAAAAGGGCAGAACGAAATATTCAGGCTGAATAAGGGCTGGTTCGTGATGTTCGGCATCGCCGCGCTTTTAATGTTCTTTGTCCCGAAGGTCCAGGAAGCGCTTCAGATGATATGGGAAAGGTCGCATAACCTTTTCTCGTTCCACGGCATTACTCTCACCCCGCGTGTCTATATATGGAAAAGCGCGCTGATGATGTACCGCGATTATCCGGTGCTCGGAACCGGGCTCGACACGTTCCAGGTAATGTTCCCGTATTACAGGTTCCCGATATACTGGCAGCTGGAATGGAACGGGACGCCGGAAAAGACCCATAATATATTTTTGCAGGTGCTTGCCACGCAGGGGATAGTCGGGATGTCTTTTTACCTTCTTCTGCTCACGGCGTTTTTTAAAAAATCTTTTAATTTGATTCTGGGCGAGAAAGATTCGCGCAGGCGTTACATGGTATTCGCGATATTGATGGGGACGATTGGCTTTATAATACAGGGTCTCTTCAATTATACTGTTGTGGCCTACGGGATATTTTTCTGGATGGCCATAGGGCTTGTGATGTCCCTGGATACGTCCGCAAAAAAATCCTATACCCTTCAGGTTCCGGCGGGCGCGGCGTCGTTTATATCGCGCCACTCCAGGCTTGTTTATTCGGCGGTAATCATAATATTGATAGCCGCCTCGGTAGGGCTCTTCAGGGTGTGGGTCGGGGATATGTATTATAAAATAGGAAATATTGAGAGTTCATCGGATAATGACGACGCGGCCGCGGGATTTTTCCAGAAGGCCATTGATTTGAACCCGAACTGCGAGCTTTACTGGGTAAAGCAGGGCATTTCGTTCGAGAAAATGACGCGCAAGGAAACGGACCCGCAGAAAAAATTAATGATAATAAACAAGGCTGCTGAAATTCACAGGCATACGATTGAAATGAACCCCATGAACGGGTATAATTACAATAATCTTGCCAGGGTATACAAGGTTTACGGCGAGACTCTCGACCCTTCAAAAGACGTTGACGCGGTAAAATATTACAAAGAGGCCATCAGCCGCGACCCGCACAACGCTTATTTCGGGCTGGACCTCGCCACGGTTTATATGAATATGAAACAATTCCAGCAGGCTGCGGATATCTGCGAGGGATATATAAAGATGTATCCCGAATTTGCCGTGCCTTACAGCTATATGGGTTATATGATGATGCTTCAGGGAAAGCCGCGGGTCAATGACACGCTTTATTTTTACGAACAGGCCGTGGATCCTAAAAAAACATGGTATAACGACACGACGACGGAGCTTTCGACTTTCTCGAACCTCGGAATTATTTACGTGAATCTGAACAAACTGGACAAAGCCACGGATATGTTTTCGCGTGTTGTGGCGATAAAGCCCGATTACGCGGAAGGCTGGCTTAACCTGGCCCGTATTTATGAAATGAGCCGCGACTGGGCAAAAGCCGCGGATGCTTATAACCAGGCGCTCAGGATAAATCCTTCGGATACAAGGGCATCCACGCCCCTTGACGCGCTCAGAAAAAGCGGAAAGATATGAAGTGCCCTTATTGCGGACATAAAAAGGACAAGGTAGTCGATTCCCGCGAGAGCCGTGACGGCGAGGCCATAAGGCGCAGGCGTGAGTGCCTGAAATGCGCGAGGCGTTTTACCACTTATGAGCAGGTAGAGCACGCGCTGCCCATGGTCATAAAAAAGGACGGAAGGCGCGAATCTTTTGACCGCAACAAGATACTTTCCGGGCTCACAAAGGCCTGCGAAAAAAGGCCGATATCGGTTGAAAAACTGTATGAAGTGATTGACGACATTGAAAAACAGCTTTATTCCAGGATGGAAAAGGAAGTTGCCTCAAATATTATAGGCGAAATGCTGATGGAAAAACTTGCCAGGCTTGATGAGGTGGCTTATGTCAGGTTTGCCTCGGTTTACAGGCAGTTCAAGGATATTAATGCTTTTACCAAGGAACTCCAGAAATTTTTGACTGACAAGCAGGAGCCTTGAGGCCTGCTTTGCGTCCCGTGCCGGCGTATAAAATATAAATGCAGTTGTTTTCAACGGAGGCTGAATTGAAGAAAATTTTGTTAATGGGGCTGATTGCTTTTTTTCCGGCCGTGTTATTCGCGGTTCAGGCGGGCAACATTGAAATAATGGATTTGCCCACGGCAAATACCCTTGTGAAGGGGGAATTGCAGGGTGATTTCAAGTTTTATCCGGGCGGCGGCATTTATAACAGGATATTTGTCGGGGTTTTTGACCGGCTTACCATAGGCGGCGCGCTGGCGGTCGATAATATTATCGGGACAGGCGACGTTAATGTGAATTTGCCGGGATTTCTCGCGAAAATACGCATAACGGACGACGACGGGTCAATGCCTGCAATTGCCATCGGATACGAGGGCGCGGGATATTCCGATGTACCGCAAAAAGGGGCGTATCTCGCGGTTACAAAGGAAATAAGCCTGGGTTCTGTTTTTGCGCAGCTTACGGGAACGGTATACAAGACGGATTTTAAATATCTGGGCAATGACATAGACGCCGGAACGGGCGTGGAGTTCGCGGTTACAAAGGAATTCATAATAGGCGCCGAGTTTGACGGCATATTCGGCTCCGCGGATTCAAAGCACATAAACGGCCTCATTGGATACTTTTTTGACCCGATAGAGATTGATGTCGGCATCAGGTACGGATACGGCAACAGGGCCGGGAACGCGGGTTTTTCCGATTATACGCTTTCAAGGGTATTGCGGATAACTTATGTCACGTTTTTTTAAAACGAAACCACCAAGGAGTTAAAATGGCAGACGAACATTATCATGTGCTTGAGTTTGAAAAGCCGGTTTATGAGCTCAAAAAAAAGATTGAGGAGTTAAAACATTCGGCCAGAGAAAAAAACCTGAATGTGGACGCGGAAGTCAAGGCCCTTGAGGATAAGGTGACCTCGCTGCGGTCGGAAATATACAAAAACCTCGATCCCTGGCAGATAGTCCAGATAATGAGGCACCAGAAGAGGCCGAAAACACTTGATTATATTTCCATGATCTTCACCGATTTTACGGAAATGCACGGGGACCGTTCATTCGGTGACGATAAGGCTGTTATAGGCGGGATGGCAAAACTAAATGACATTCCGGTCATGCTCGTCGGCATACAGAAAGGCAAGGATACAAAAGAGAATATTATGAGGAATTTCGGCTGCGGCCTTCCCGAGGGATACAGGAAAGCCCTGAGGCTCATGAAATTCGCCGAAAAATTCCATATGCCGGTCATTACTTTCATAGATACAAACGGGGCCTTTCCCGGCCTTGAGGGCGAAGAACGCGGGGTTGCGGAAGCCATAGCCAGGAACCTCCTTGAAATGTCGCATTTAAAGGTGCCAATAATAGTAAATGTCATAGGCGAAGGCGGCAGCGGCGGGGCCCTCGGTATCGGCGTGGGAGACAGGGTTCTTATGTTCAAATACGCAACCTACAGCGTTATATCATTCGAAGGCTGCGCTTCCATACTGTGGAAGGACGCGGCAAAGGCGTCAGAGGCGGCAAAGATTTTAAAACCGACCGCAAAGGACCTTTTACAGCTGAATGTTATCGACGAGATAATAGAAGAACCGATGGAAGGGGCTCATGTGGACCCGGAAACAGCGGCCGCCAACCTGAAAAAAGCGCTTGTTGCGCATCTCAGCATACTGCTTGAAACGCCGCTTGAGGAACTGCTTGAAAAGCGTTATAAAAAATTCAGGTCAATGGGAGTGTACACCGATGAAGCGCAATCCGCGATTTAATCACCTGACGGCCGCGCTGCTTGCGCTATCGTTTATGGCTCCGTTTTGCGGCGCGGTTGTGAACACCATGCCCCCTGTGGTTGATATTTCCTCAACATCAAAAACAATAGTGATAATAGACCCGGCGCACGGAGGAGGCGACTATGGCTCCACGGGCGGCGGAATCAGGGAAAAAGACATAACGCTTAAAGCCGCCAGGCTGCTTAAACAAAAGCTTGAAAGCGCGTCGGCGGATATACAGGTTTTTTTGACGCGCGGCTCCGATACCGCGGTAACGCCGGAAGACAGGGCGGGATTCGCGAATTCAAGGAACGGGGCCGTTTATATTTCACTGCACTGCGATTATGTCCCTTCGGCTTCAAGCGAGGGATATATGGTTTTTTATTACAGCGGCGACAGGCTCTCCGGAGTTTCGCCGCAGGGTATTGAGTGGCAGAAAGTCCAGCTTCTCCACCTTGCCGATTCAACGGCGCTGGCGGCCCTTGTGGATCAGTATATGAAATCGCCGCTAATAGCCGCGCCCGGAAGCGCCGTGCAGGACGCCAATGACACGCTGCCGCTCGCATCCAGGGGTGTAAGGCAGTCCGCGCTCTTATGCCTGGAAGGGGTTAACATGCCGGCTGTTGCGGTCGAAATGGGCAATTTAAACAATACGGCCGACGCGGGATATTTAAAGGACGACGGAATGCTCGGCAGGATATGCTATCATCTTGAGGAAGCAATAGTGAATTTTATAAAGGGCCAGTCGGCCCGCCGGCAATAAGCCGCTGAAAGGTAAAAAAATAATGGATAAAAAAGTCAGGCCGGAAAAGACAACAGCGGTCCGCAGGCAATTTTTATACGCCCTTGCCGCTGTAATCCTCTTTGCAATCCTTTATAATGCGGCCACTTATTACGGCTGGTTCAGTTACAGCGTGAAGCCGCGCCTTTTGAACGTCTCCGATTACAAACTTTATGACAGCGGCAAGAAAAAGATAAAGGCTGTGGTATTTTTTGGAGCGGCTGATACGGACGGCTTAAAACCCGCACCCTGTGTTATATTTGAGTCAAACCAGCCTGTCAACGAGATAAAACAGCTGCTTGAAAAAATGTTTTCCACGCCCGCGGCGGCGGGCTATGTGAACGTTATACCCGATTCGACGCAGCTGCGCGAGGCTTATCAGGACAAAAACGGAATACTTTACCTGGACCTTTCGGACGAATTCTCAAAAAATTGCAAATCCGGGATAACATCGGAAAACCTTGCGGTTTATTCGATAGTCGACTCCATATGTTATAATTTTCCGTGGGTAAAAGGGGTAAAAATACTCATTGACGGCGCTGAGAAACAGGATGTCGCGGGAAATGTAAGCCTCGAGGGGGTATTCAGGCCGGATATGAATCTTTCCGCCGTGAAACTGTAATATGCGCGCGTCCAGGATAAGCGCTGCATTTATTCTGCTCCTGTGCCTGTTTCTGGGGGTTTCCCATTTAAACTGGCTTTCCACGGACAATACACCGCAGAGGTGGGATGAATCCATCCACCTGGGGGCCGCAAGCGGCTTCAGGGAAACCATTGAAAAAAATCCATCCAATATATTTCACGCCTTTATCGCGCAGGAATCATATTATCCGCCTCTCGTTCCTTTTTTGGCATCTTTTTTCGGCCTGCAAAAACCCGCGCAGGATAATTTCACAGCGGTAATGGCGCTATTTTTATGCGGCATGGTTGTTTTTACATTTCTTTACGCGCGCCTTTATACCGGGGCACTGCAGGCAATGGCCGCCGCCGCTATAATTGCGGCTTACCCGGTTATATGCAGGGAAAGCCATTTCTTTATGCTTGACCTTCCGCTCACATTCTTTTTTATAATGTCGCTTTACCTCCTTAAAAAATCGCGCGCGTTCACGGATATGCGCTATTCCGTATTGCTTGGTTTTGCCTGCGGTTTCGGCATGCTGGTGAAGTGGACGCTCGTTGTTTATATGATTGCGCCGCTGGCTCTTGAATTTTTTGCGGCCCCGGGAACGGACGGAAAAAAGCGGGGAATATTGCCGGCACTGCTGATATTTGTTTTGACGGCGGCGCCATGGTACATATACAACAGTGTGCCGATAATTGTCAACCTTTTGAGCTATTCCATAAACAGGCAGGCGGTCGAGGGGCTCCCGAAATTCCTGTCTGCAGGTTCTTTGCTGATGTATTTCCGGATGCTGCCGGACGTGATGTCCTGGCCGCTGCTGGCGCTTCTCGCGGCAGGAACCTATGCGGCCCTGAAAGAACGCGGAGAGAGCCGGGGGCTTGTCCTTATGGCCGCCGCGGGTTTATTTATATTTATTCTTATCCCCAACAAAAAAGACAGGTATCTTATGCCGCTAATGCCTCTTTTCGCAGTAATATCGGTTTACGCGGCGGGGCTTCTCCCGGGTAAAAAAGCGGGCGTGGTATCTGCGGCCCTTATAACCGTTTTTGCCCTGTTCTCATTTGTATCCGCCACGTATGAGCTGCCTTACCCGTGGCCGGAGAGCTCCAGGCCGTCGCGGGCCGACTGGCATGTCAACGATTTTCTTTCAAGGGTTGTTCCGGACTCGACCCTCGCCGTTGTCTCCGATAATATGTACATGAACAACAGCGGCTACGGCGAAACTGCGAGGAACTTTTATCCGGACGTGCGGGTGACAGGTATATATAATTTCCCCATGTTTACGGATTACTTTGTCCTGAAAACAGGGGATATGGGGCCGGAATTTTCCGGATTGCAAAAGCGGCGGGAGATATTGAACGCCGCGCTTGACCCGAAAAGCGCGGTAAGCAGGCTTTATGAAAAAATCTATGAGACACCGCTTCCGGACGGTTCAACAGGCATGCTTTTTAAGAGAAAACCCCCGGTTATCGCGGATAAGTATGAATATGCCGGCGACATAAATGCCGGAATAATTGCCGTGATACCGCAGTATGTAAGAAAACTGGAAAAATTTTCCTGCCGCGTTGTGATGGACGGCGACAGCGCCGATTTGAAGGTGTCGTTTGCAAGGGGATATGCCGGGGATTTCAGGCACAAAGAGGCTGGGCTTGTTGTGCATGACGCGGCCATTGAAGCCGACGGAATTAAAACCGATACGGACGCGTCCGGAGCTTTGAAAATACTTTCCATCGGGGACGTCAGGCTGAATTCACTCACGGTAAAACAGGCGGAGCTTGAGGACTTTTTAAAGCTTTACGCCGGAAAATTTAAGATAACATCGGTAAAACTTGATAAAGGAATTATTGACATATCCGGCGAGTATCTGAAAACACCCGTTGAAGCGGCTGTTTCACTTTACAACCCGAATCCGGAAAAAATCGGATCGGATATATTTTTCAGGGTAATAAAATTGAAAGCCGCCGGGATAAGCATCCCGGCCGGGCTTGTAAATTTTGCATTAAAGGGTTACAACCCCCTTCTGAACAAGTCAAATTCCCCGATAAAAATTTCCTTCGGCCGGATATACGCCGAAAACGGGGAATTAAATATAAAGTAAAAAGTTAAAACAAATACCTGCCCCTGTAGGGGCCGCCCCATGTGGCGGCCCGAACTTGCTCCTGACCGGATTTTGTTTGTCCGGCTTGTTATCCGTGCGGTTCTGCCCTGTCCTGCCTTGACTTTATTAATTTTGAATTGTACTTATTGGGTTTTGCATTTTAACTTTTTACTTTGATTAAATTTTTGACAAACCCCGTTAAAAATGATAAATTGTATGGCAATATACATATGATATCATACGTTTAAAAAATCGTTTTTTAGTCATTGCCGGAGGCAATAAATTGGATAAATACATACCATCCGAGATAGAAGAGAAATGGTACGAGTTCTGGACCCAGAAGGGATATTTTAAGGCCGATAACAATTCCACAAAACCGCCATTTTCCATTGTAATACCGCCGCCGAATGTAACGGGTTCGCTTCACATGGGGCATGCCTTGAATAACACGCTTCAGGACATACTCGCTCGGTATAAGCGCGCCAGGGGTTTTAACGTGCTGTGGGTTCCGGGGTGCGACCATGCGGGCATCGCCACACAGAATGTCGTGGAGCGCGAACTGAAAAAAGAGGGGCTGAAAAAAAGCGACCTGGGGCGCGAAGAGTTTTTAAAACGCGTCTGGGCGTGGAAGGAAAAATACGGCGCGACCATAATGATGCAGCTGCGCAGGCTGGGCTCTTCCTGCGACTGGAGCCGGGAACGTTTTACCATGGACGAGGGGCTTTCCGATGCGGTGAAAGAGGTTTTTGTAAGGCTCTATAACGAAGGGCTCATATACCGCGGGGATTATATAGTCAACTGGTGCCCCAGGTGCCTTACGGCTATTTCGGACATCGAGGTCCAGCATAAGGAAATCGCGGGCCATTTTTATCATATAAAATATCCCTACGCGGACGGCTCCGGTTTTATAGAGGTCGCCACAACAAGGCCGGAAACAATGCTGGGCGATACGGCTGTGGCGGTGAATCCGGAGGACGAACGCTATAAAAATGTAAAAGAAGGAACCATGCTTGTCCTGCCTGAAACCGGGCGGCAAATTCCTATAATAAAGGATTCATATGTGGACAGGGAATTCGGGACCGGCGCGGTAAAAATAACTCCGGCCCACGACCCGAATGACTTTGAGATAGGGCTGCGCCACAAACTTCCGATTATAAATGTCATGACGGAAAATGGAAAGATGAACTCCAATGCCGGCGAGAACGGGAAATACAGCGGCATGGACAGGTTCGAAGCGAGAAAAAAAATAGTCGAAACGCTGAAGGAACAGGGGTACCTGGTAAAGATTGACGACCTCAAACACGCCGTCGGCCACTGCTACAGGTGCGACACCGTTGTGGAACCGTATGTTTCCACCCAGTGGTATGTGAAAATAAAGTCCCTCGCGCTGGAGGCAATAAAGGCGGTCGAGAACGACGAGGTTAAATTCGTGCCCGACATGTGGAAAAAGGTTTACTTTGAGTGGATGCATAATATCAAGGACTGGTGCATATCCAGGCAGCTCTGGTGGGGGCACAGGATACCGGCCTGGTACTGTGACGACTGCAAACATATAACCGTGGCGAAGGAAACGCCGTTAAAATGTGAAAAGTGCGCCGGAACGAACATTCATCAGGACAATGACGTGCTGGACACGTGGTTTTCCTCTGGATTGTGGCCATTTTCAACGCTGGGATGGCCGGAAAAGACAAAGGACCTCGAGGTGTTTTATCCGACCTCTGTGCTGGTCACAAGCTGGGATATACTCTTTTTCTGGGTGGCCAGGATGATAATGATGGGGCTCAAATTCATGGGAAAGGTCCCTTTCGCCCATGTGGTTATAAATTCACTGGTCACCGACTCTGAAGGCAAAAAAATGAGCAAGTCGCGGGGCAATGTGGTCGACCCGCTTGAGCTGATGAAAGTTTATTCAGCCGACGCCCTGCGTTTCACCATGGCATCGCTTGAAACGCAGTCAAGGCACATAGCCTTTTCCGAGGAGAGGGCAAAGGGCTACGCGGCCTTCATGAACAAAATATTCAACGCCTCGAAATACACCCTGGCAAATATCGAGGGGATTAAGGCCGTGGACCTTAAGGAAAAAGCGGCATCGCTTAAACTCCCGGAAAAATGGATGCTCTCGGCGCTTAATGATTTCATAAAATATATGGAGGACGGCCTTGAAAAGTTCAGGTTCTCCGATACCGCACTTTACATATACGATTTCTTCTGGCACACATTCTGCGACTGGTATATAGAGATTTCAAAGATTGAGCTCACGGCCGAAGGCAACGGGGAATACGCCAATATAGTGAAAAATGTCCTTTTAAAGGTATTAAAGGAGAGCCTGATCGTGATGCACCCTTTCATCCCTTTTATAACAGAGGAGGTATATTCAAATCTTCCGGCTGGCGTGAAAAAAGAGTCCATAATGATGGAAAGCTGGCCGGTTGTTTCGGCGGAGTTAAGTTTTGACAAAAAGGAACTCTCCGACATGGACGACCTGATGAGGATAATATATACCGTAAGGAACCTGCGCGGAGAGCTTGATTTTTCGCCGGCGGTCAAAGTCGACGTATTCCTGAAACTTGAAAGCGGCCCCGGCATAACTGAAAAATATGCTAATATAATAAAAACACTTGCCAAGGTGGAAAATATTTCGGGCGCTGCGGGGCCTTCCTGCATAACACGGCAGATAGTATCAACCGGCGCGGCCGTTATCGGAACCGCGGGCATCGACAAAAGCGCCATACCCGACAGGGCAAAGGTAATTGCGGGCAGGGAAAAGAGGCTGGCCGACATCGAAAAGGGCATGGTTTCGGTTTCCAACAAGCTGAACAATCCGAATTTTGTGAATAACGCGATGAAAAAGGCGGTCGAGGAGGAAAAAGCCAGGCTTGTCTCTTACGAAGCTGAAAAAAAGGCACTCCTGGATTTTATAGCCGATCTTAAAAAATAAGAGGGTAATCAAATGAACTGGCTCAAAGAAAATGACAAGTACATAGACCGTATAATAGACATGGGGCTAAAGGAAGACGTGGGGCCCGGTGACGTCACAACCGATATAATCATACCTGCAGCGGCCGTGCTTAACGGGATATTCAGGGCAAAGGACGCCGGGGTGGTGTGCGGGATACCGCTGATGAAAAAGGTATTTTTAAAGCTCGACCCGGCTATAAAGATAACCGTAAGGAAAAAGGACGGGGACCACGTGAAAAAGGGGGACGTTATAGCCAGAATAAAGGGGCGGGCGCGCGCGATATTGATGGGCGAAAGGCTTGCCCTTAATTTGCTGCAGCTGCTCTCCGGCATAGCCACATCGGCGTATAAATTCCAGGAAAAGGCAAAACCGTACGGCGTCACCATACTGGACACGAGAAAAACAACGCCGACACTGCGGGTGCTTGAAAAATACGCGGTGAAAACAGGCGGGGCCTCGAATCACAGGATGGGGCTTTACGACATGGTGCTGATAAAGGACAATCATCTTGATTTTATAGACCTTAAAAAAGCGGTGTTGGACTGCAGGCGTTTCATACCGCGCGGCATGAAAATAGAGGTCGAAGTCGACAATCTTGACATGCTCGAGCAGGCCATGAGGGCCGAGCCGGACATAATCATGCTGGACAATATGAACCTGGAACTCATGGACAAAGCGCTTGCCAGGATGAAGCAGTTCGGCAGCAAGGCAAAGGTGGAAATTTCCGGCGGGGTCACGCTTGAGACCGTCGAGGAAATAGCCAAACGCAGGGTGGATTATATCTCGACGGGTTCCATAACACATTCGCCGCAGGCCCTTGATATCAGCCTCCAGCTTTCAAAATGAATTTTTCAGCGGTAAAAACCGCCCTGAAAAAAAACAAGATCCTCAATTCGGCGGTATTTTTTGATTCCATCGGTTCGACCAGCCAGTATTTAAAGGACAATGATTTTGCCACCGGGACCGTTGTGGCCGCGGCGAAGCAGACTGCGGGCAGGGGCAAACACGGCGCCGGCTGGGTATCCGGCGAAGGCGGTTTGTGGTTCTCCTATGTCATAAACAAAAAAATACAAAAACCGTATATATTTGTCATATTGTCTTCCGTGGCGGTCGCACAGGCGCTTAAAGAAGCCGGGATTGAGCCCGTGATAAAATGGCCGAACGACATCATGGCACGGGGGAAAAAAATATCCGGGATGCTCATAGAAAATGACGCCTACAATTCGAAGCTTGTGACCGGAATCGGGATAAACGTAAATAATGACACCCCTGAAGGCCACGGGATAAATGCCGTGAGCATGAAGGATCTGGCCGGTGAAAAAGTTGACGCCGGAGCGCTTTTGATTTCAATAGTGAAAAAAATAGACTCTTACATAAGCCGCCTGCCGGCTGTTAAAAAAAAGCTTATAGCTTCGTGGGTAAAATACCAGGGGCATATAGGCGGGACCGTTATAAGCCTGAACAGGGGAAACAAAAAAATGAGTTTCGAGGTCATAAGGACCTTAAACAGCGGGGAACTTAAGGTTAAAGACGGCCGAGGGAAAACGCGCCTTTTATCCGGGGAAGTATTTTTTAAATAAATTCTTATCGCGGAAAATGTGCTCCAGCAGCATCACTCCGGCAATAGTTTTGGCGTCCCTTATGGCGCCGCTTAAAACCATGTCCACGGCTTTTTTAACCGTTGTTGTAAAAACATCTATTTTTTCATCACTGTCGAGGTGCTGTTCCTTTTTTACCAGTTTCGAGCATATAAAAAGACCCATCTGTTCAGTCATGGTGCCCGGCGCGAGGAAAAATTTTGAGGCCTTTATTACGTTTTTGGCGGAAAACCCCGTCTCCTCAACAAGCTCGCGTTTTGCGCACCGCAGGAATGATTCGCCCTTTTCCCGTGTGCCTGCCGGAAATTCAATTATGATTCCGCCCGCCGCATGGCGGTACTGTCTTATCATCATTATTACGCCTTTTTTCGGGTCAACGACTGGTATCATCACCGTCGAGCCCGGGTGGGTGATTATGTCGCGAGTGTATTCGCTTTTTCCGTCGCGGATAAAATCCTTTTTTACCTCGAATATCCTGCCTTTATAGACGGACTTTGAATCCAGGGTGCGCACTGTCATATTTTTATCACCTCTTTTTCGGTAATTATGTAATCCATGCGGATATCATGCGCCTCGCCGGGGATCATTTTTACAAGCTGTTTGTCAAAGCACAGCCCGGCCTTTATGGTTTTTTCGGGGAGTTTTTCCAGGAACCTGTCGTAAAATCCCTTCCCAAAGCCTATCCTGTTGCCGCGCCTGTCAAAGGCCACGCCGGGAACAATGACGAGCCCGATGGAACCTTTCCGGCATGACCCGTTGCCTTCGGGCGGTTCGCTTATATTGAACTCACCCCGGGTCATTTTGCAGCCTTCGGTGTATTTTATGGGAACTATCTCATTGCCGCGTACGCAGGGGAGAAAAACATCTATCTTATTTTGAACGAGGAACTTTATAATGCCGCCGGTTTTAACCTCGCTGCGTATGGATGAATAGGCCATAACGCATTTTATCCGCCCGATTAAAGGAAAAAAAATATCTTTAAAGTTGGCCCCGGCCATGGCGGAAAGTTTTGAAACCCCGGCAGGGGTGATTTTGTCCCTGCATGCGGCTATTTTTTTTCTTATTGTGTGTTTGTCCATGCCTGTTATGATATATCCTTTCCGTGTAAAAATCAAGGCAAGAGGCGCGATGGTTTGTTTTACTCTTGTAGGGGCCGCCCCATGTGGCGGCCCGAACCAGGGACAAAAAAATCGTTGTTCAGTAGAGAGGCGGCTTGCTGCCTCTCAAACCAGGCCTGTTTGCCGTGCGGGCGTGGCTTTTTTACGGCCGCCGTCCGAAGTCAAAGCGCGAATAGGCACCGGTGAAGAACATTGATATAAAAGTTTTACCGTTGCTTAATTGACACAGTAGTTATTGTTGGACGCCGGCACATAAAAAACCCCGCCCGTCCGGCCCGCCGGTTCTGCCGTAATTTTAATAATTTTAAGTTGTAATTCTTGGTTTTGCATTTCAACTTTTACATTTATTTCTTACATTAACGTATTAAACATTTTTTCCAACATATATGTAACCTCCTTTTTATTAATGGAATAAAAAACACCCTTAAAACAATGCTGTTATGCCAATTACTATTGCGGCACGGATATTGCTTTATATACATACGTAAATAAAAAATGCAAAGAAGGAGAAAAAAGATGAGAAAAATAGCGATCTATGGAAAAGGCGGCATCGGCAAATCAACAACAACGCAAAATACCGTGGCCGGGCTTGCCGAAATGGGAAAAAAGGTCATGGTTGTGGGCTGCGACCCGAAGGCTGATTCCACAAGGCTTTTGCTCGGAGGACTCCACCAGGAAACCGTACTTGACACTTTACGGAACGAAGGTGAGGACGTGGAACTCGAAGACATACGCAAGCCGGGATACAGGAATACCATATGCGTGGAATCCGGCGGGCCTGAGCCGGGCGTTGGATGCGCGGGGCGCGGAATCATCACATCCATTAACCTTCTTGAACAGCTTGGTGCGTACGCCCCTAAGGAAGCTCTGGATTATGTCTTTTATGACGTTCTCGGCGACGTTGTCTGCGGCGGGTTTGCCATGCCGATACGCGAGGGAAAAGCCGAGGAGATTTACATAGTTTGTTCGGGCGAGATGATGGCCATGTACGCGGCCAATAACATCAGCAAGGGCATAGTGAAATTTGCCGAAGGCGGCACGGTGCGGCTCGGCGGGATAATCTGCAACAGCCGCAAGGTGGACAACGAACTTGCCATGATGGACGCGTTCGCAAAAAAACTCGGCACCCAGCTTATACATTTTGTGCCGCGCGATAATATGGTTCAGAAGGCGGAAATAAACAGGAAGACTGTCATTGAATTCGACCCGGCGCACGTCCAGGCAGAGGAGTACAGGCAGCTTGCCCGCAAGATAGACGGCAATAAAATGCTTGTCGTGCCGAAACCCATGACCACCGAGGAGCTTGAATCGCTCCTGATTGAATACGGAATAGCAAATTAAAAAACGGAGGTAATTAAAATGCTGAAGATCAAGGCGATAATCAGGCCGGAAAGAACGGACTCGGTGCTTGCGGCGCTCATGGAGGCCGGATACCCGGCGGTTACGAAATTGAATGTGGTCGGGCGCGGCAAACAGCGCGGGATAAAAATAGGGGACATTACTTACGACGAAATACCAAAGGAAATGCTCATAATGGTCGTGCCGGACAAGGACAAGGATTTTGTTTTGAAGATAATAATGAACACGGCAAGGACCGGCACAAAGGGTTCTTTCGGCGACGGCAAGATATTCGTGTCAAAAGTCGAGGAAGTTTACACGGTAAGTTCCGGCATAAAGGAAGAGGATGCCGAACCGGTGAAAGGAGCCTGAAAATGAAGGAAGTGATGGCCATTGTAAGGATGAATATGATGAACGTGACGAAAAAAGCCCTTGGCGACGCGGGAATAAGTTCGATGACGGCGCGAGATGTGCTCGGGCGCGGCAAGGGAATGGTGGATTTCAAGGCGTTGAGCGGGGCGGAAAAAGGCTACGAAGAGGCCATTGCCCAGCTCGGCCAGACACAGCGCCTGATACCGAAAAGAATGATCATAACCGTGGTCCCGGACAAGCTTGTGAAAAGGGTGGTCGAAACAATTATAAGCGCAAACAAAACCGGAAAATCCGGGGACGGAAAAATATTTGTATCAAGTGTTGAAAACGCTTACAGGGTAAGGACCGCGGAAGAGGGCGACGAAGTGCTCGACGAGGCCTAAGCATAGAATAAAAGGAGAATTATCATGAAAAAAACAGCTGAGATCAAACCGGAAGACGCGGCAAAGGAACTTATTGAGGCCTATCCGGTAAAAGTCGGCAGAAAAAGGGCAAAGCAGATAATTATCAATGAAGTGGGGCTTGAGGAACAGGTACCCGAGGTTATGGCGAACGTAAGGACCATCCCGGGGATAATAACGATGCGCGGCTGTTCATACGCGGGATGCAAGGGCGTCGTGCTCGGGCCCACAAGGGATATTCTCCAGATAACACACGGGCCGATAGGGTGCGGTTTTTACAGCTGGCTTACACGGAGGAACCAGACAAGGCCTGCCGGGATGAAAGACCCCAATTATATGCCCTATGCAATGTCGACCGACATGCAGGAGGAGCAGATAATTTTCGGCGGCGAAAAAAAGCTTAAAAAAGCCATTGAAGAGGCCATCGACATATTCCACCCGAAAGCCATCGGTATATTTTCAACATGCCCGGTCGGGCTCATCGGCGATGACGTGCATGCCGTGGCCAGGGACATGGAGGAAAAGCATCCCGGGATTAATATATTCGGGTTTTCGTGCGAGGGCTACAAGGGAGTCAGCCAGTCGGCCGGGCACCATGTGGCAAACAACAAGGTTTTTACCGATGTGGTGGGGCTCATAGACACGCCCAAGCAGGGCAAATACAAAGTGAACATACTCGGGGAGTACAATATAGGCGGAGACGCCTTTGAAATTGAAAGGATCTTTGAAAAGGCCGGAATAACGCTCCACTCGACATTCAGCGGAAATTCCGTTTATGAGGAATTTGCAAGCGCGCATACGGCGGACTTAAACGTGGTCATGTGCCACAGGTCGATAAATTACCTGGCTGAAATGATGGAAAAGAAATACGGCATACCATGGTTCAAGGTGAATTTCGTCGGCGCCGAGGCCACCGCAAAGTCCCTGCGCAAGATAGCGGAATATTACGGGGATAAGGAACTTAAGGATAATGTCGAAAAGGTCATAGAGGAGGAGCTGGGTGAAGTTGAGGCGGCCCGCAAGGACGCGGCGTCGCGCTGCGCGGGAAAAACAGCCATGCTTTTCGTCGGCGGTTCGCGCGCCCACCATTACCAGGAACTTTTCAGAGAGCTCGGGATGAAAACCATAGCCGCGGGATATGAATTCGCGCACCGCGACGATTACGAAGGGCGCAAGGTCATCCCTTCAATAAGAGTCGACGCCGACAGCAGGAATATCGAGGAGCTGAAGGTGACGCAGGATCCGGAGCGCTACAGGGACAGGCTTACCGAAGAGGACAGAAAAAGGCTCGGGGATGAATTCAAGTTCAAAAATTACGAGGGTATGATGCCGGATATGGACAAAAACACCCTTGTCATCGACGACCTTAACCACCATGAAATGGAAGTGCTCATAGAAAAGTACAGGCCCGACATATTCTGCGCTGGCGTCAAGGAAAAGTACGTCGTGCAGAAATATGGGATACCCTTAAAACAGCTCCACAGCTACGATTACGGCGGCCCGTACGCGGGGTTTAAGGGGGCGGTTAATTTTTACCATGACATCGACGAAATGCTTTCGACAAAAGTATGGAGCCTGGTAAAGGCGCCGTGGGACGACAGCCCGCAGTTGACGGCCAGGTACGCCTGCGAATAATGCAAAAAGCCGGCAGAGCCGGATCAAATATTTCAAGGAGGCAATATCATGTTACTCAGGCATACACCGAAGGAAATAAAGGAAAGGTCCGCCCTTACCATAAACCCGGCGAAGACGTGCCAGCCCATCGGGGCTATGTACGCGGCGCTCGGCGTGCATAAATGCCTGCCGCACAGCCACGGCTCTCAGGGGTGCTGCGCCTACCACCGCAGCGCGCTTACCAGGCATTACAAGGAACCGGTGATGGCCGGGACAAGCTCCTTTACCGAAGGCGCCTCGGTTTTCGGCGGACAGGCAAACCTGCTCGAGGCGATCAACAACATTTTTACAATATACAACCCCGATGTGATAGCGGTCCATACCACGTGTCTTTCCGAAACCATCGGCGATGATTTGAACCAGATAATAAGCAAGGCAAAGGAAGAGGGCAAAGTGCCAGCTGGAAAATATGTGATAAAGGCCAATACGCCCAGTTATGTGGGGTCGCATGTGACGGGATTCGCGAATATGGTAAAGGGAATTGTGGACGCCTTTCCGGTTAATACGGGCAAGAGGACAAACACAATAAACATAATACCCGGATATGTTGAACCATCGGATATGGCCGAGATAAAAAGGATAGCCGCCGAGCTCGGCGTAAAGGCGATAGTTTTTCCGGATACTTCGAATGTTTTGAACGGGCCGCAGACCGGAAAATATGAAATGTACCCGTCTGGCGGGGCAAAAATAGCCGACCTGATAAAGGCCGGGGACAGCGCGGCGACCATTGCGCTGGGCCCCATAGCATCGGGGCCGGCCGCAAAAGCGCTTGACGCGAAATGCAAGGTTCCATGCGAGATATTAAACCTCCCCATCGGGATAAGGGCCACGGACGAATTTGTGGACCGCCTGAGGATACTCGGCGGCGTGTGCGTCCCCGAATCCATCGCCACGGAGCGCGGGCAGGTAATTGACGTCATCACCGACAACCAGCAGTATTTTGCCGGAAAGACGGCGGCACTGATAGGAGACCCGGATCAGCTTGTATCCCTGGCCGGGTTTTTGACGGACATCGGGATAAAGGTCAGGCACGTCGTGACGGGAACCGCCGGGAAAAAGTTTGAGAAACGGGTTAAGGACGTTGCGGGCGGGGATGTTAATGTGAAGGAAGCGGGGGATTACTTTTACTTCCACCAGCTCATAAAAAATGAAAAAGTAGACATTATGTTCGGCAACACATATTCGAAGTATATATCCCGGGACGAGGACATTCCGCTCATCAGGTTCGGGTTCCCAATTTACGACAGGACCGGACACCAGTACATTCCGTCTGCCGGGTACCGCGGCGCCATGAGGCTCGTGGAAAAAATATTAAACGCCATACTTGACAGGCAGGACAGGGATGCCGCGGAGGAAAAGTTCGAACTGGTAATGTAGATACTGACGAAAAACCAGTTTCACGGTTTATCCCGGGTATGTGACATTTTTCTTGGATTGTCGCCTGGAATAATAAAGACGGCCTCTTGCGNNGGGGTTTTTCGACAGTACCATGTAAAAAAAATTAAGCGGGGAGCAGTGCCGTGGAAAACTTAAAAATACTCGAGGATCGGAAAGGGCAGGTCTTTGAAAAAGGCAAAGATAAATTCGACCTGCTCTGCGGCGTAAAAAGCGCCTCCGGAGCAGTGAGCCAGCGCGCCTGCGTTTTCTGCGGGTCCAGGGTGGTGCTTTATCCCATAACCGACGCGCTTCACCTCGTGCACGGGCCCATCGGCTGCGCCGCTTATACATGGGATATACGGGGCTCGCTTTCTTCCGGGCCGTCGGTTAACCGCATGAGTTTTTCCACGGACCTAAGGGAACTGGATGTTGTTTACGGCGGGGCGGATAAACTTTACAAAGCGGCGTCGTCGCTTATAGACAAACACTCCCCGAAGGCGGCGTTTATTTATTCCACATGCATAGTCGGCCTTATCGGCGATGACGTTGAATCAGTATGCAGGAAACTAACCCTGGAAAAAGGGATCCCGGTGATACATGTGGATTCCGAGGGATTCAAGGGGACAAAAAAAGACGGCTACAGGGCGGCATGCGAGGCACTGGCGAAACTTGTCGGCACCGGGGACATTTCCGGAGTTGTGCCTGTAAGCATAAACATACTCGGCGAATTTAACCTTGCCGGCGAGGCGTGGATAATAAGGGATTATTACAGGCGCATGGGCGTAAACGTCAACGCCGTGATAACCGGCGACGCAAGAGTTGAGGATATAAAACGCGCCCACGGCGCGGCCCTGAATGTGGTGCAATGCTCGGGATCCATGACTTATCTCGCGAAAATAATGGAGGAAAAATATAAGATCCCCTATATCAGGGTATCGTATTTCGGCCTTGAGGACATGACGTCGGCCCTTTACGACGTGGCGGCGTTTTTTAAGGATAGCCCGGAGATACTGGAGCGCGCCAAGACAGTGGTAAAAGGCGAGGTCGACGCGATAATGGGGGAACTTTTAAAATACAGGAACGAACTCAGGGGCAAAAAAGCCGCGCTGTATGTCGGCGGGGCATTCAAGGCTTTTTCCCTTATCAAGGCATTAAGGGTCATAGGGATGGATGTAGTCCTGGCCGGATCCCAGACGGGCAATAAGGAGGATTACGAGGATCTTAAAAAAATAAGCGATGAAGGGACCATAATAATCGACGACGCCAACCCGCAGGAACTTTCCAGGTTTATAACCGAAAAAAAAGCGGACATATTGATAGGCGGCGTAAAGGAAAGGCCCATCGCCTACAAAATAGGCATAGGTTTCTGCGACCATAATCATGAAAGAAAGACCGCCCTGGCCGGTTACGAGGGGATGCTGAATTTCGCCAGGGAAGTTTATTCATCCGTCATGAGCCCGGTATGGAAATTTGTGCCGAGAAATGACGCCTTCGGCGGGAAAAGAGGCAGGCCATGAAAACCCGGGAAGCTCCGGTATCGGTCACTAACGCGTGCAAACTCTGTTCGCCGCTCGGGGCCGTGCTTGCTTTCAAGGGCATAGAAGGCGCTGTGTGCATTCTGCACGGCTCACAGGGATGCGCGACGTATATCAGGCGTTACATGATAAGCCATTATAAGGAGCCGCTTGACGTTGCGTCATCGAGTTTTTCCGAGGACGCGGCCGTTTTCGGCGGCGCGGCGAGCCTGATGCAGGGGCTCGACAACCTGATAAAACAGTACAGGCCCGCGGTAATCGGCATCGCCACGACGTGCCTCTCCGAGACAATTGGCGATGATGTGGGGCGCATACTTCAGGATTATGTAAAAAACAGGGGCGCCGCAAAACTGCCGGCGCTGATAAATGTATCCACGCCGGCGTACAAAGGCACCCACGCGGACGGATTTCTGGCGGCGGCAAAATCGGCGGTTGAAGCGCTGGCTGAAAAAAGTGAAAAAGAAAATACCCTCAACTTATTTCCGGGGATGGTGTCGCCTGAAGACATAAGGCACTTAAAGGAACTTCTTGCGGATTTCGGGATTGAGTACACACTTTTCCCGGATTATTCCGAAACCATGGACGCGGGGCAGTGGGGCGGATATAAATTAATACCGCCGGGCGGAACCCCGGTTAAATCCCTGAAAAATACGGCCAACGCGGCGCTTACCATAGAGTTTGGAATATCGGCGCAAAACGGAGATTCTCCGGGAAAATTTCTTGAGGAAAAATTCGGCGTAAAAAACGTCAACATGCCCCTGCCGATAGGCGTAAAGGCGACGGATAATTTCATTGAAAAACTCGAGGAAATATCCGGTGCAACAGTCCCTGATAAATACCTTTTTGAACGCGGCAGGCTCATTGACTCATATGTGGACGCGCACAAATACGTCTTCGGCGTAAAAGCCGCGGTTTTCGGCGACGAGGATATGGTGGCGGCCATGGCGGTCTTTCTCGACGAGATAGGGATGGTGCCCTCCATATGCGCCTCGGGCGCGCCGGCCGGAAAACTTGAAAAATACCTGCGCTCCGCAATAACGGATTTTGACGGCAAGGGCATAACTGTGCTGGAGGACGCGGATTTTGAGATTATAGAAGGGGCCGTGGAAAAAACATCCCCGGCCGTGATGATAGGAAGCAGCAAGGGCTATAAGATTTCCAGAAAACTGGATATACCGCTGATAAGGTGCGCTTTTCCCGTTCACGACAGGATAGGCGGGGCGCGCATTGCCCTTGCCGGATACACGGGCACACAGAAAATTTTCGACAGTATCGTAAATTCATTGCTTGAAGCCAGGCAGGACGCATCGCCCGTCGGCTTCAGCTATATGTAAAAAAGGAGGCGTGCCATGTCCGACAAACTTAGTCTGCATCCGTGCTTCGACCCGAAGGCAAGGCATAAATACGGAAGGATACACCTGCCCGTGGCGCCGCGCTGCAATGTGCAGTGCAATTACTGCCTCAGGGATTTTGACTGCGTCAATGAAAGCAGGCCCGGAGTGACGAGCGGCATACTGTCGCCAGCGCAGGCAATTGAATACCTTGACAAACTCATGTCGCGCAAAAAGAACATAACCGTCGTGGGCATAGCGGGCCCCGGCGACCCTTTTGCCAATCCGGAAGAGACCCTTGAAACACTCAGGCTTGTCAGGGAAAAGTATCCAGAAGTGCTGTTGTGTCTGGCGACAAACGGGCTGAATATTCTTCCCTACATAAACGAATTAAAAGAATTCAACATAAGCCACGTGACCATAACCATTAATGCCGTGGATCCGGAAATAGTAAAAAAAGTGTACGCGTGGTTCCGTTATGACAAAAGGGTGCATAATCCGGATGAGGGCGCCGCCGAAATACTATCGCGCCAGCTTGAGGCGGTAAGGCAGCTGAAAAAAGCCGGGATTACAATAAAGATAAATACAATTGTATTGCCGGGAATAAACGATACTCATATAGCCGAAGTTGCAAGGGTTACGGCCGAAAACGGGGCCGATGTCCAGAACTGCATCCCCTGCTACAGCAATCCCGGCACGCCCTTTGAAAATATAATCCCGCCGACGCCCGGGCAGATGGAAGATATCAGGAAAGAAGCGGGAAAATTCATCAAACAGATGTCGCACTGCGCCAGGTGCCGCGCCGACGCCGCGGGAATGCTGGGCGAGGCCATGGATCCGGAAGACACGGCGGATTTAAAAATCGCGGCATCCGGATGCTCCGGTAAATATGTCGACAACTCAATGGTTGAAAAAGCGGTCCATGAGGCGCTATTGACAAGGCCGTATGTCGCGGCCGCGAGCCTCGAGGGGGCCATGATAAACGTACATCTGGGAGAGGCGATGGCGTTTATGATCCTTGGAAGGGATGAAAAAGGCGGGGTAAGGCTTATAGAGACAAGGGAGGCGCCGGCGGCCGGCGGCGGGATAACGCGCTGGAAAGAACTGGGAAAAATGTTATCCGACTGCGGGGCGGTATTCGTGAGCGGTGTCGGCGCAAAGCCGAGATATACGCTCATGGCAATGGGGGTCCAGACACTGGTGGCCGAGGGGCTCGTTATAGACGCCGCCTCATCCGCGCTTTACGGCAGGCCGTTAAAGGGAATATTAAAGGTGGAAAAAAGCCGCTGCGGACAGGCATGCTCCGGCACCGGCGGCGGATGCGGATGACGGCTTCGCCGGGAAAGTAGATAGGAGAGAGTAGATGGGAGAAAATGGAATAAAATAATCAGGAGGGATTCAAATGCAAAAACCCGATCATCACATTTTATTGTGCTGTAGCTTTCGGACCACGGGGGCGGCTCAGGGAACCTGCAACAAAAAGAACGCTCCGGAACTTCTCGGTTATCTTGAAAACGAGATAGCCGACAGGGGGCTCGCCGTGCAGGTTTCAAGCACCGGCTGTTTAAAGGTCTGCGACCGCGGCCCGGCAATGGTCATATACCCCGAGGGACACTGGTACGGCGGGGTTGAAAACACATCGGATATAGACGTGATACTTGACGCCATGGAATCCGGCACAGTCGCGGAGAAATACAGCATCGCTTAACATGAAAAATCAGATGAAATGGCGGGCAACAGCGGGATGACCGAAAAAAAGCATCGTGGAGGCAGTTATGAAACATAAAATCATGGTTTTGTTTTTGTTCACGGTTTCGATATTTACGTCTGTTCCGGTTTTCTCGGCGGATGCGGCCGTTTTAAAAGTGGCCATAGCGGCAAATCTAGCGACTGTCATTGACGAACTTACGGCGGATTTTGCAAAGGATAATAAGGATGTAAACATTGTCGTGATACCGGGCTCAAGCGGTAAGCTTACGTCACAGATATTAAGCGGGGCCCCGTACGATGTGTTTCTTTCCGCCGATACCGAATATCCGGTGAAAATAAAGGACGCGGGGTTTGCGGCGTGCGAGCCTGCGGTATATGCAAGCGGAAAGCTCATACTTTTTACGACGCTTAAAATGGATCTGAGCGGCGGTATAACGGTAACAGCGCGGGACAGCGTTAAAAAGGTGGCGCTTGCAAATCCCAAAACCGCGCCGTATGGAAGGGCGGCCATGGCCGCCCTTGAAAAAGCCGGGATCATGGAGGCTGTGAAAGGAAAACTCGTTTATGCCGAGAACATATCGGCCGTGGCCCAGTATGTTATGACGTCGGCGGACGTCGGATTTCTCGCCAAGTCGATCATATTTGACAGCGGGCTGAAAAAATTCAATGTGGAAGGGGTCTACTGGGTGGACGTCGACCCGTCGTTATATCCGAAGATCGAGCAGTCCATGGTGATACTTAAAAAAGGGGCGGACAACGCGGCCGCGAAGGATTTTTTTGATTATATGCTCTCGGACAGGGCGAAAAATATAATGAGGAGATACGGATACGGATTTTAGGCGGGATGCTTTAAATGGCGACAGAGGAGGCGCAAATCATGGAACTTATGCCGTTTTTAATATCATTCAGGCTGGCATTCACAGTGACGCTTATACTTGCGGCGGCCTCCTTTCCGCTGGCCTGGCTGCTGGCGGTGAAAAAGTTCGCGCTAAAACCCGTACTGGAAATGCTCGTTACACTGCCTATGGTGCTGCCGCCAACGGTCATAGGCTTTTACATGCTGGCGGCCCTATCGCCAAGGCTCGCGTTCGGAGGTGCACTTGAAAAAATATTCCATACGCAATTCGTATTCTCATTTGCCGGTATCGCGCTGGGCGGGTGCATCCACTCGCTTCCATTTATGGTACAGCCGCTGAAAAACGGGCTGCAGTCACTGGACAGGGCGCAGGCTGAGATGTCCCGCGTGCTCGGAAAATCGGAGCTGGAAACTTTCTTAAAAATAACGCTTCCGCAGATGAAGCCGTACATAATGACTGGACTGCTCATGACTTTTGTCCACACCATAGGCGCTTTCGGCGTGGTTTTAATGGTTGGAGGCAACATACCCGGCGTGACAAAAGTGGCCTCCATCGCGCTTTATGAAAAGGTTGAGACAATGGACTTTTCGGGGGCGAACCTGTACGCCGCCATCCTGGTGGGTATAAGCCTTATAGCCGTGGTTGCCGCGCAGCGTTTCGGCGCGAAACGCGGGGAGGTGAAATGACATGCTGGAAATCAACGTCGTTAAAAAATTCCATTCGGACGCCGGTGATATTGAATTCAGGCCGCGCCTGAATATTGCCGCGGGGACGTTTAACATGCTTTTTGGAAAATCGGGAAGCGGTAAGACGACGCTTCTGCGGATGATAGCCGGGCTCGCCGAGCCGGACGCAGGGGATATATCCAGCGAAGGCAAAAGCTGGACGGATAAAGGCCGTGTTATTACGGCTCCGCAGGACCGCAATATAGGATTTGTAAGCCAGGATTTTTCCCTGTTCGGGCACATGACCGTGGAGGAAAATGTTTACTACGCGTGCGGCGATAAAAAAGAGGCGGACAGGCTTATTGAGGCGTCGGGGCTATCGGCCCTGCGCAAAAAGCATACTGACCGCCTTTCGGGCGGACAGAAACAGAGGGTGGCTTTTTCCCGCGCCATGGCGAGAAAGCCTGGGCTGCTTCTTCTGGACGAACCCATGTCCGCCCTGGACGGGGAAACCCGCTGCGTGATGCGCACGGAACTAAAATCGGCGGCCGGGCGCGGGGTTACGATAGTCATGGTGACGCACGACGTCGCGGAAATATTCGCGCTTGCGGAAAAGGTTTTTGTCATAGAGTCGGGTATTATAGCGCGCGAAGGCACCCCGGCCGAGATATTCATAAACAGTATGACCCCGAATAAATTCGCCCTTACCGGCGAGGTGGTCCGCGTCGAAAAAAACGGCGCCGTGAATGTGGTCACGGTCTCATCCGGCGAAAGCGCCGCTGAAATCGTGGTAAGCCGTTTTGAGGCGGCCCAATTACATCCGGGGGACACGGTGCTGGTGGCGGCAAAGGACTTCCGGCCTGTATTGATAAAAATGAACCGAGGTGGTTTATGCTTAAAAACGGAAACGCGGGCAGCTGGCGCGGGTATTATGATGACGGCGAGAAATTCCTGAAAGCCGCCACTGTGCCGGGCAAGAAAAGGGTGTTTAGCGCGGAAATTGTATACAACGTGCTGTGCATGGCAGTTGAAAAATATTTTATGGCGTTTTTTGTATTTAATAAAACAATGCCGGACAACCACACCATGAAGGACCTGGTTGAAAGCGCCGAAAGGATAGCGCCAGTGAGCGTCCCGCTTAAAAGCAACATGCTTTTTCTGGACGGATTCCAGAATATCTGCGCCATAAGCTCCTATAAAAGGATCATACCGGACGCGGCGGATATGGAAAGAATAATCCGGACAGGTTTTATGGCAAAAGAGTTTGCCGACAATGCCCTGAATGGCGGGGGCGAAAAGGAGCGTGGATGACATGAACAGGATAATAATACTCGATACAACTTTAAGGGACGGGGAGCAGGCGCCGGGTATGGCCATGACGCCGGAAGAAAAGCTTGCGGTTGCGCTAATGCTCGAAAAATGCGGGGTTGATATCATAGAAGCCGGCTTTCCGGTTTCGTCACAGCGTGATTTTGAAGCGGTGAAAGCTATAGCGGAAACCGTAAAAAACTGCGCCGTGAGCGCGCTGGCAAGGGTTGTTGAAAACGACATTGACAGGGCCGCCGAGGCGTTAAAGGACGCGGTGAAAAGGCACATACATCTTTCAATAGCCACGTCGCCGATACACAGGGATAAAAAACTGCGCATGAGCCGCGATGAGGTGCTGAAAAAAGCCGTAAACGCGGTAAGGTACGCCCTGACAAAATGCGACACGGTCGAGATTGGCGCCGAAGACGCGACAAGAACGGAACCGGAATTTCTGCTGGACTTTTTTACGGCCGTCACGGAAGCCGGGGCCCGAGTCATTAATATAGCGGATACATCGGGATATTCCCTGCCGCAGGAATTCGCGAAACTCACCTCTTTCATAGCGGGCGGAGTGCCGAAGGTTATTTCAGGGGATGCAATTGTAAGCGTCCACTGCCATAACGACCTCGGGCTGGCGCTTGCAAATACAATCGCCGGAATTTCCGCGGGAGCGCTGCAGGTTGAAGCCACGCTAATGGGCGTGGGGGAAAGGGCGGGAAACGCGGCGCTGGAGGAACTCGCGGCGGTGATGAAAACGCGCGGCAGCGCCCTCGGGAAATATGAGACGGCGGTAAATACGCAGATGCTGATTCCGGCGTGCGAGCTTGTTTCGTCGATAGAGGCAATATCACCGGGAGCGTCCAAACCGCTGACAGGGCGCAACGCATTCGCGCACAGTTCGGGGATACATCAGGACGGCATGCTTAAATGCAGGCAGTCGTACGAGATAATCGACCCCGCCGACTTCGGAGGCGCCGGGTTCCGCATACTTTTAAGCAGGCACTCAGGCAGAAGCGGCGTGGCGTCAAAGGTAGGGGAATTGCTGGGATACGAGCCGCCGCCGGAGGCGATGGATGCCGTCATGCGCGGGTTTGAAAAAATTGCATCGTCGGAAAAATCGGTTTCCTGCACGGCGCTTCTGCGCATACTCAGGGACTGCGGGCTTTATGACGGGGTTATTTACAGCATATTAAAGATATCCGTACTGCCGGAAAAAATAGGAAAAAATTACCGGTACTGCGCGCGCGTCGACCTGAAGGTGAATGAAACCAAATGCCCCGTGATATCGGCAGAGGATGACGACGCCTTTAAGGCGCTTTTTTCGGTGCTCGGCAGCGCCATGCCGTGGGGGATAAAAATAAAGAATTTTTCGCTGAGCCTTTTCGGCGCGGGGGAAAGGCTGTCCGCCTCGGCAATACTTCAGGCCGAAACCGGGGGAGCGCTTATCCGGGCGGAGTCCAATAAACATGATATTTACGCGGCGGCCGCGGGCGCCTACATAGACGCGGCAAATTACGCGGCGGCGGCGTTTAAACTTCACGCGCATGAAATGTCGCACGCCGGAATGGCCGGAGCGTGAATGATGGCTGAAAATATTATCATAAGGCGGGCAAGGCTGTACGACCTGCACAGGCTCACGGAGATGCTAAAACAGCTTTTTGCCATAGAAAAAGATCTTAAAACCGGAGTGGAAAAATACGAAGCCGGGCTGACTGAACTGATATGCGGGGACACAGGCGCTGTTTTTGTGGCCGAGATAGATGGAAAAACAGCGGGTATGGCGACGGCACAGGCCGTTATTTCAACATCAGCGGGAGGATTGTCCCTGCTTGTCGAGGATGTTTTTGTGTTGGAGGGTTACAGGAAAAAAGGGGTCGGAAAGGGGCTGCTTGAGGTAATTAAAATGTGGGGGGCGAAAAAGGGGGCATTAAGGATGCAGCTTGTGGCGGACAGAAAAAACCGGGGCGCGGTAGAATTCTATAAAAAGCTCGGCTGGAATGAAACAGAAATGAAGGGTATGTATTATTATTTGTGAACGCTATAATATTTTCCCTCTCCCTTTGGGAGAGGGGCAGGGTGAGGGAACCAAAGGACTTGTTGTTGCCGTGCGGGCGTGGCTTTTTTATGACCGCCGTCCGAAGTCAATGCGCGAGCAGGGCCCGGGGAAGAACATTGATATAACAGTTTTACCTTCGCTTAATTGACACAGTAGTTATTGTTGGACGCCGGTCATAAAAAAAACCCGCCCGCACGGCATTTTTTTTATAATATCCCTTTCTTCCGCAAACGTTGACAATATTGCCCGGCTTTGATAACATTGTTCAATATCTTAAAAGGCGGGCATATGAATACAATAGAAACAAAGGATCTGACAAAAAGATACAGGGAACTCATTGCTGTGGATTCCCTTAATCTTTCCATAAAAAAAGGGGAGATTTTCGGCCTTTTAGGGCCCAACGGCGCGGGCAAGACAACTTCTCTTATGATGCTGTCAACCCTTTTAAAACCCACTTCGGGCACGGCAATAATCAACGGCTTTGACCTTTTAAAGGAGCCGTCAAAAGTGCGCGCCTCTATAGGCATGGTTTTCCAGGACCCCAGTTCGGACGAGATACTCACCGCCTATGAAAATTTAAAGCTTCACGCGCTTCTGTACAATATTCCCGTAAAAGTCATTGATAAAAAAATAGAAAATGTTCTCGGCCTTGTCGACCTCCAGAAAAGAAAAAATGACCTTGTTAAGACATTTTCAGGCGGCATGCGCAGGCGCATGGAAATAGCGCGGGGGCTTTTGCACGAGCCCGGGATATTTTTCCTGGACGAACCGACCATTGGGCTTGACCCGCAGACAAGGGAGCATATATGGGAATATATAAAATCCCTGGCGAAAAACACCGGCATGACCATAATACTCACCACACATTATATGGAAGAGGCGGACAGGCTCTGCGACAGGGTGGCTATAATAGATGAGGGAAAAATTGTGGCCCTTGATTCACCGGATAATTTAAAACACGGACTGGGCGGCGATATTGTGCTTTTAAAAGGGGCAAATCTTGCGGTTGAAGATATAAAAAAACTGCATTTCGTCAAGGCCGTGGAGGAGCAGGGGGCATTTCTACAACTCTCCATTGAGGAATCCGGAAAACACCTTCAGGAGCTTTTGAAAGTGGCCGGGGAAATTGAATTTGTCCAGGCGCACTCTCCCGATTTAAACGACGTATTTTTGCATTATACCGGGCGCGAGATCAGGGAGGAGGAAGGCTCCTCAATGGACCGTCTCAGGGCGATATCGAGGGCAAAAAACAAATGAACACAATAATAAAAAATATTAAGGGCATTTACGCGATATGGTACAGGGAATTCAAGGTATTTACAAGGGAGCGCACAAGGGTGATATCATCCCTGATTATGCCGTTGATGTGGTATTTTATTTTCGGCGGGGGCATGGGAAAGGTAGCCTCGGTCGGCGGCGATTACCACCAGTTTATTTTCCCCGGCTTCCTCGTGATGATGGTGATATTCAGCTCCCTTTTTAACGGGGCTTATATCGTATGGGATAAAAAAATAGATTTTTTAAAGGAAGTTTTGATAGCCCNNCCCGCTTTCAAGGACGGTGATATTTTTCGGAAAGGTTGCCGGATGCATGACTGACGCCCTGCTTCAGGCCATGATACTTCTTATCGCCGGGATTATAATACGGATACCTTTTACGCCGTTGAGCGTGCTGTTTACTATAATAATGCTTTTTTTCCTCGCAATCGGGCTGGTCAGCATGGGGCTCATCATGGGTTCATTTATGGAGAGCCCGGAATCTTACGGGATAATCTCGAGCGCCGTTGTATACCCGCTTTTTCTCCTCTCGGGCGCCCTTTATCCCCTAAAGGACCTGCCGGTATGGCTGAATATTTTAACCCGTATTGACCCGGCTTCCTACGCGGTAGACGGCCTGCGCAGCACTATACTGGGAAATTCCGCAATGGGATATTTTCCGAACTTGATGATAATCATAGGCTTTGACCTGGTTCTTGTCCTGACAGGCACATGGGCCTTTAACAGAATGAAACTTTAAAGGCGCCATGAAATTAAAAAAAGAGGACATTACCTTTACCTGCGAGAAATGCGGGCAGTGCTGCAGGGTTGACGGCTTTGTCTACCTTAAAAAAGAGGATGAGAAAAAAATGGCGGCATATCTGGATTTGTCACTCGGGGAATTCAGGAAAAAATTCACCGATTTTCTTTTCCTGCTCGGGCGTGTCATAAAACTCGACCCCGACGGCTGCTGCTTTCTTGTCGACGGAAAGTGCATAATATATAAGGCAAGGCCGGAACAATGCCGGATATATCCGTGGTGGCCCAGGGCCTTAAGCTCAAAAAAGGAATGGGACCACATCTCCACATACTGCCCCGGGGCAAAAAAAGCCGTATTTAAGACAAAAGAAAACAAAAGGTGAAAATGACAAAAATTCTGATTGTTTCGTTTTGTGTGGTTGTTATTTCCATAATCATAGCCGGCTGCGCGCAGTTTGCGGTAAAAAAGGAGTCTCAAAGGGTGCCGGCGGACAGCCCGGATATCTCCTATACCGGCAGGATAGATTTCAGCGACCCAAAAGCCCCGCGTTTTGACTGGCCCGGCATCATTATACGGGTGAATTTTGAGGGGGAATGGATAGGCGTGGTTATCAAGGACGGCGGCAATGACTACAATGTTTTCATAGATGGCAGGCCCGAGGGTATAATAGTAACAAAACCGGGGTTGGAGGAATATACAGCCGCCGAAAAACTTTCACCGGGAAGCCATCTTCTGGCAATTTCACGCAGGGGCGAGGGGTACCAGGGTATAGCGGTATTTAAAGGACTGCTTCTGGACAAAAACGGGAAAATGCTTCCGTTGCCGGAGATGCAAAAAAGAAAAATAGAATTCATCGGCGACTCCATAAGCGTCGGTTTCGGGGTGGAGGGCCCGGGCATAAAATGCCCGTCCGAAAGGGAATTTAAGAATAATTGGAAGTCACACGCGGCAATCACGGCAAGGGCGTTTGACGCGCAGTACCATATAATAGCCATATCAGGGCGCGGGCTGGTGAAGAACTGGGGGGAAAAGACAAAAGAGTCAAAAGAACCCCTTCCTTATTATTATGACAGGACGCTGCAGAATGAACCGGATATAAAATGGGATTTTAAATCATGGGTTCCGGATATTGCCGTTATAAACCTTGGGACAAACGATTATTCCGCACCGCCCGTGCCGGACGGACCGGTTTTCATAAAGGCATACCTTGAACTCATTAAAAGGGTGAGGGCGCACTATCCGGACGCATGGATACTTTGCTGCAGCGGCCCGGCGCAGCAGCCCCCTTTTAACGAATATTTCGCGGAAATAATGGATTCCGTAAACGACCCGAAGGTGAAGCGGGTTGATTTCGGGTCATTTTCTGAAGATGAACTCGGCTGCGACTGGCACCCGAACGAAAAAGGGGCGCAAAGAATAGCCGGCGAACTAATAGACCGGATAAAAAATATTACGGGATGGAAAACCCTATAACAAGGAGAAAAAAATGGCACAGGCAAAGAACGGGGACACGGTAAAGGTTCATTATAAAGGCACTTTAAATGACGGCAGCACGTTTGACGAATCTTCCGGCAAAGAGCCGCTTGAATTCAAACTGGGAGAGAGAAGCCTGATACCCGCATTTGAAGAGGCCGTACTCGGGCTGAACCCGGGTGAAAAAAAGAAAATAAAGGTTGCGGCAAAGGACGCTTACGGCGAAACCGACGCGGCCGCGGTAATGCGTGTGGATAAGACGGAGCTTCCGCAGGACATGAAACCCGAGGCCGGAATGCAGCTGCAGATGATGGACCCGGACGGCAACACGGCCTTTGCGGTTATAACCGAAGTGGGCGAGAAGCAGGTAACCATCGACGCCAATCATCCGCTCGCGGGCAAAGAGCTGAATTTTGAAATAGAACTTGTATCAATAGCGTGAGAAATAACAGGTGAAAGAAAATACCCCGGTTTCCGGGATACTGTCGGAAAACCTGTTGCGAGTTTTATCCGGGGTGTATGACATTTTT